>JBJMJE010000288.1:0-15822 GCA_045806505.1 Gaiellaceae bacterium | reverse complement strand
CGCGCGCCCGACGGCGGAGATGTGCGACTCCAGGTAAGCCGTCCGCTCGGGGTCGTGGACGCGGCCGTCGTGGACGCGCACGTCGCCGAACGCAGCGCCGTTCTCCGTGACGTAGATCGCGGATGGTGCGTACTCGTCAGCGACGCGCGTGAGCAGCGCGTGCAGGCCGTCCGGGTACACCTCCCAGCCCATGTCCGTCTGCAGCGCCTCGGGGTCCCTCACGATCCGCGGCCCTTCGTCGCCCGCGCCGACGACGAAGCGGAAGTAGTTGTTGACGCCGAGGAAGTCGATCGGCGTCGCCATCGCCGCGAGATCGCCGTCCTCGATCAGCGGCTCGACGATCGCGTTGCGCTCGAGCAGATCCGCCGGGTACGCGCCGCGGAAGATCGGGTCGAGGAACCAGCGATTCCCGCCGCCGTCGACGTGCCAGGCGGCCGCCTCGTCCTCCGGGGACTCCGAGGCCGGATAGGCGTGCGCGAGGTTGAGGCTGATCCCGACGTTCGCGCCGGCGCTCGCGCGCCGGATCGCCTGGACCGCCCAGCCGTGCGACAGGAGGAGGTGGTGCGCCGCCGCGACGGCGTCGGCCTCGCTCTTGCGCCCGGGCGCGTGCTGGCCCCAGGCGTGGCCGATCCAGGCGCAGACCCAGGGCTCGTTGTGCGTCATCCAGTTGTGCACGCGGTCGCCGAGGCGCTCCACGACAGCCTCGGTGTACTCGACGAACGCCTCGGCCGTCGCACGGACGGGCCAGCCGCCGGCGTCCTCGAGCGCCTGCGGCGTGTCCCAGTGGAAGAGCGTCGCGAACGGCTCGATGTCGTGCGCGAGCAGCTCGTCCACGAGGCGGTCGTAGAAGTCGAGTCCCGCGGCGTTGAGGCGACCCCGCCCGTCCGGAAACACGCGAGGCCATGCGATCGAGAAGCGGAACGCGTCGAGCCCGAGCTCGCGCATCAGCGCGATGTCGTCGCGGTAGCGGTGGTAGAAGTCGCACGCGATCGCGCCCGAGTCGCCGTTGCGGACCTTGCCGGGCGTCGCGGCGAAGCGGTCCCAGACGCTCTCGCCGCGGCCGTCCTCGTGCGCCGCTCCCTCGATCTGATACGAGGCCGTGGCCGCACCCCAGCGGAAGTCGTCGGGAAAGATCGCTGTGTCGGCAGCCATGGGATTCCTCTCGTTCAGGTGGTTGACGGGGCGGTGACGTGACAGCGCGCGGCGTGCTGCGGCCGCGCCTCGACGAGCTCGGGCGTGACGCGCGAGCAGACGTCGATCGCGAGCGGGCAGCGCTCGACGAACCGGCAGCCGTCCGCCGGCGCGATCGCGGCCGAAGCGCCGCTGCCGCGTTGCTGGATGTGCTCGGCCTGCAGTGCCTTGGCCGAGTCGGGGGCCGCCGCGAGGAGCAGCTGCGTGTACGGGTGCAGCGGGCTCGCGAGCACTTCCTCGACGGGCCCCTGCTCGACGATCTGGCCGGCGTACATGACGAGGATGTCGTCGGCGACGTAGCGCGCGCAGGCGAGGTCGTGCGTCACGTAGAGGAATGCGATCCCGCGCTCCTCCTTCAGCCGCGTCATCAGGTTCAGAATCCCGATCCGGATCGAGACGTCGAGCATGCTCGTCGGCTCGTCGGCGAGCACGACCTTCGGCTCGACGGCCAGCGCACGCGCGATCGACACGCGCTGACGCTGTCCGCCGGACAGCTCGTGCGGGTACTTCGCCGCGATCTCCTCCGGCGGCACGAGGCCGACGCCGGCGAGCAACTCGTGCACGCGGTCGTCCACGCGGTCGCGCGGAACGATGTCGTGGATGCGCAGCGGCCGCGCGATGTGATGGTGGATCGTCTTGACCGGGTTCAGCGAACCGAACGGGTCCTGGAAGATGATCTGCACCTGCGAGCGGTAGTGCAGGTCGTCGCGCCGGCCCTTCACGTGCGCGGCGTCACTGCCTTCGAAGAGAACGGCGCCGTCGGTCGGCTCGACGAGGCGGGCAAGCAGCCGTGCCACGGTGCTCTTGCCGCTGCCGCTCTCTCCGACGAGCGCCGTGATCGTGCCGGGGCGAAGCTCGAACGAGACGCCGTCGACGGCGTGCAAGCGCGAGCGGCGGACGGCGCCTCCGATCGAGAACTGCTTCGTGAGGTTCCGGACCTCGAGCGGGGCGACGGTCGTCATCGTGCGTCTCCGGCGACGAGGTGGCAGGCGACGTGGTGCGCGGGCTCGATCTCCTGCAGCCGCGGACGCTCGGTGGTCTGCCGCACGTACAGACCGAGACGCTCGGGCACGCAATGCGGGCAGCGCGGGTTGAACCGGCACCCGGGCGGCGGATCGCGCAGGTCCGGCGGCGCGCCCGGAATCCCCGTCAGCCGCGCCAGCGGTCCCGTGAGCGGCGGGAACGACCTCAGCAGCCCCTGCGTGTACGGGTGGAGCGGATTCGCCGCGAGCCGCTCGGCGGTGGCGGTCTCGACGAGCTCGCCCGCGTACATGATCGAGATGCGGTCCGCGAACTCGAGCAGCAGCGACAGGTCGTGCGTGATGAACAGGACCGCGAAGCCGAACTCCCGCTTCAGCGCGTCGATCTGCTGCAGGATCTCGCGCTGCACGACGACATCGAGGGCCGTCGTCGGCTCGTCCATGATGATCAACTCGGGATTGAGGCTGAGCGCGCTCGCGATGATCACGCGCTGGCGCATTCCGCCGGACAGCTCGTGCGGGTAGGAGCGCACGCGGCGCGGGTCGATGCCGACCTGCTCGAGCAGCTCGCCCGCCCGCGTGAGCGCGCGGCGACGGTTGATCTTCTCGTGCGCGCGCATCGTGTCGACGAACTGGTCGCCGACGCGCATCAGCGGATTGAGCGCGTTCATCGCGCTCTGGAAGACCATCGAGACGTTGCGCCAGCGATAGCGCCGCAGCTCTTCAGCGCTCTTGCCGAGCAGCTCCTCGCCGCGGAAGAGGATGCTGCCGCCGACGATGTGCCCCGGCGGGCGCAGGATCTGCAGCACCGCGCTCGCCACGGTCGTCTTCCCGCAGCCGGACTCTCCCGCCAGGCCGAGGACCTCGCCCTCGCGGATCTGCAAGTCGATTCCGTCGACAGCGCGCGCCGGGCGCTCGGCGCCGTACTCGACGACGAGCTGCCGCAGCTCGAGCAGGGCGTCCGACTTCGTGCGAGCCGTCGTCACACGCTCCGGTTCGACGAGGGCCGTCACGCCGCCTCCCCCGCGGAGCGCACCGACCGCCCGCCGAACAATGCCGCGACCATGCGATTGCCGACCCGCTTCCGCGTCTTCTCGGTGCGCAGCCGCGGGTTGCTGACCTCGTCGATGCCGGCGAGCACGAGCACGAGCGCGAGCACCGTGAACGCGAGCGCCGCGCCGGGGAAGAAGAACGGCCACCACTCGCCCTGCAGCACCGTCGAGTTCGTCTGTGCCCAGTACAGCGTCACACCCCAGCTCGTCTTCGACATGTCGCCGAGCCCGAGGAACTCGAGGCCGGCGTCGGTGAGCAGAGCGATGTAGAACACGAGTACGAAGGCCGCTGCGATGCGGCTGATCATGTTCGGCATCAGCTCGCCGAACACGATGCGCCGCCTCGACTCTCCCGCCGCCTTCGCTGCGTGGACGAAATCTCGGTTCTTCAACAGCAGCGCCTGGCCACGGAGGATCCGCGCCTCGAACGCCCACAAGACGAGCGCGAGCACGGCGATCATCACGCTCATCCCGCGCGTCTTCAGGTAACCGGAGATGACGATCAGCAGCGGGATCGCCGGGATCGTGAGGAAGACGTTGATCAGGAAGTTGATGACGTCGTCGACGGCGCCGCCGGAATAGGCGGCCGTGATGCCGAGGACGGCGGCGATGCCGGTCGCAAGCGCCGCCGCGGCGAGGCCGAGGAGCAGCGACCGCCGGGCGCCGAGCACGACCTGCGAGAAGATGTCGCTTCCCTGGTCGGTCGTGCCGAAGAGGTGATGCCACGACGGCGCCTGCCGCGCCGCCAGCAGGTCGAAGCCGTTCGGATCCGCCACCGAGATGAGCGGCGCGATCAGCGCGACGATCACGACGAGCGCGAGCATGAGCAGGCCAAGTCGCGACTTCGGGTTGCGCACCAGCAGGACGACCCACCCCGGAACCCGGAAGCGATTGCCGATCCTCCGCGGCGCGGCCGCGAGGCTGATCTCGACAGTTGGATCGAGCTGCGACATCAGCTGGTACGCAGCCGCGGGTCGAGAATCAGGTTGAGGATGTCCATGCAGAGGTTCGCGAGGATCACGCAGACCGACAGGACGACGAGCAGCGCCTGCGCGAGCGCGTAGTCGTTTCCGAGCACCGCCTGCTGCAGCGTGTAGCCGGCGCCCGGATAGCTGAAGATGTACTCGATGAAGACGAGCCCGCCGACGGCGCTCGCGAACAGCGCGGCGAAGCCGTTCAGCGGCGGCAGGATCGCGTTGCGGCCGGCATAGAGCGTCATCACGCGGCGGTCGCTCAGGCCTTTCGCCTGCGCCATCGCGACGTAGTCCTCGCCGATCGTGTTGATCATCACCGTGCGCATGTTCAGCACCCAGCCGCCGGCATACGCGGCGATGACGACGAGGATCGGCAGCTGCGCGTGGCGGAACGCGCTCGACATGAACGTCCAGTTGAAGCCCGGCGTGAGGCCGGTGTCGTACGCGTGCTGGATCGGGAACCAGTGCGCCTTCAGGCCGAGGAAGTAGAGAGCGAGCAGCGCGGTGAAGAACGCGGGAAATGCGCCGACGACCATGAACGCGGATACGAACACGTTGTCGACGGCGCCGCCGCGGCGCCACGCGGCGACCATTCCGACAGTCGTGCCGATGATGAACGCGAGCAGGAACGCGACGCCGACAAGGAAGATCGAGTACGGCAGCGTGCGGCCGACGACCTCGGAGACCGGCGTCGGGTAGTTGGACGTGGAGATCCCGAAGTCGAAGTGCACGATCCGGTGCAGGTACGTGACGTAGTCCTGCCAGATCGAGTTTTCGCTCCCACCGAGCAGCGCCTGGTAGGTGTGGAGCAGCCCGGGATTGGCCGAGAGCTGTGCAGGCGACAGATGCGCGAGCAGCCCTCCCAGCGGATCGCCCGGCATCAGGCGCGGCAGCAGGAAGTTCACCGTCAGCGCGACCCAGATCGCGAAGACGTAGAACAGGAGTCGTCTGGCGAACCAACGCATCGTCAGCCTGACCCTAAGCGCAGTGGGCGGAGCCGCGAAACTCCGCCCACCGGCTCGGAGGGACTTAGCTCAGAGCCCGGCCTTGCCGCCGGGACAGATGCGGGTGAAGAGGACGACGTTGTCGGGGTTCGTGGTGAAGATCGGATCGGCGTAGAAGTTCCCAGCCGTCGGGAAGCAGTGGAAGTACTTCGTGCTGTAAGTCGACCAGCGGGCGCCGATCATCACCGGGACGATCGGAAGCTGCTGGAGCCAGATCTTCTGCAGCTTCGTCGCGGCCGCGTGCTGCTTCTTGACGTCGAGCGTGCCCTTCCACTGGTTGAGCAATTGCGTCGCGCCGGTATGGGCGAAGTGTTCCCAGTTCCCCGTCGGGCTCGCGTCCGTCCCGGACGGGATGAACGCGTTCTGCGAGAGGTTCGAATAGAAGTAGCCGTAGGGCGAGCCGCGCGAGCCGATCTGCCAGAGCAGCGTCGGGTTCTTCGTCGAGAACGCGTTCGGGAACCAATCGCCCCACGACGACTCGAGCTTGACGCCGGAGTCGATGCCGATCGCCTGGAGGTTCTTCGTGATGATCTGGTTCGACGCGACCCAGTCAGACCAGCCCGAGATCACGTGGATGTCGAGCTTGACCGAGTTGCCCTTCGGATCGATGAGGTTGTTGCCCTTGTACGTGAAGCCTGCGTCGGTGAGCGTCTTCTTCGCCGCCGCCGGGTCGTACCGCGACATCTGCTTCGCGAGCGCCTTCACGGACTTGTCCGTCACCCAGTCCGGGAAGAGGCCGCTGAGGCCGAGCGCGTCGGCCGGCGGCTCGTAGCCGTACTCGCCGAGCTTCCACACCGAGTTGCGGTCGATCGCGAGGCTGACGGCCTTGCGGAACGCGACGAGGCTGTACGGGTACTGCGTGTCGTCGAAGACGAGCGAGATCGGGTAGTCGCGGTTCGAATAGAAGGAGTGGTAGTGCTGCTTGTCCTTCGCCTCGTACGCCTGCTCGACGTTCGGGACGAAGTTGTGCGTCCAGTCGACCTGCCCGTTCTGGATCAGCGCGAGCGCTGCGTCGTTCGACGACGCCTGGACGTACTCGAGGCACCCGATCTTCGGCAGGCCCTTCTGCCAGTAGTTCGGGTTCTTGTTGAGGACGTAATCCTGCGTCGTGAACCGCCCGATGCGGTTGAACGGACCGGAGCCGACGGGGTTCGGGTTCGTGAACGTCGCCGGGTCGCTGACCTTCGACCAGATGTGCTTCGGCACGACGAACGCCCTGTTGAGGATTGCCTGGATGAACTGAGAGTCGGGCGCCTTGAGCCTGATCACGACGGTGTGTGCGCCCTTGGCCTTGATCGATGCGACCTCGTTGCCGTCGCCGGTGAGGCCGATGCGATCGAGCGCCTTGTCCTGGCGGCCGGCCGTGAGGCTGTAGACGGCGTCTGCAGCCGTGAGAGCCTTGCCGTCAGACCACTTCGCGTTCGTCGCGAGGTGGAGCGTGAGCGTCTTGTTGCCGTTCGACCACTTCCAGGAGCGCGCGAGCCAGGGGATCGTCTTGTTGCCGCCGCTCGGCACGGCGATGAGCGGCTCGTACATCGCGCCCTGCGCGAACGCGTTGCTCGGCAGTCCTCCGCCGGCGTAGGGGTTGAAGTTCTTCGTGAACGCGGGGTCGCCCGAGCCGGTCATCACGAGGCACTTGTGGGCGAGCGCCGCAGCGGCGCGGCCGGTCGAGGCCGGTGCAGCGGCGCTGAGCACGAGCACGGCGAGTGCTGCGAGCCCGGCCGTTGTGACAGCGAGCGAACGAGTTGGGAGGGTGCGCATTGTTGTCCTTTCTCACCCAGCCAGCGGGGTGACTTCGCGCGGATTCCGGCCCGGTGGCCGTAAGCGTTTCCGGAACAATACGCAGGGCAACACGGCTAAGTCAAGCCTCTTTTCTCGGACTTGCGCCGCTTACGGGTCCGGCTCTTCCGAAACGTTCCGGAACATGCTTCAATAGTTGAGATGTCAGATATCGCGCAGCGGCGGAGCAACGGGCCCTCCCGCATGACGATTCGCGAGATCGCCGATCTCGCCGGCGTCTCGATCGCGACGGTCTCGCGCGTCCTCAACGGCCGCGACGACGTGGCGGACGAGACGCGCGAGCTCGTCCGGCGGGTCGTCCAGGAGCACGGCTACACGGTCAGCCGGAGCGCGCGCAGCCTCTCGGCCGGGCGTACCGGGCTGATCGGCGTGCTCGTCCCGCTCGTCTACCCCGTGTACTTCTCGGCCAGTCTCTCGGGCGCCGCCGAGGCGCTGTACGAGCACGACATGCGCGTGTTGCTCTCGCCGACCGGGCACGAGCACGACCGCGAGGTGTCGCTGCTCGACCGGCTCGTGCACGGCGAGACGGACGGCGCGCTCGTCGTTCTCCCCGAGGAGTCGAGCGACGAGCTGGAGCGCCTGCTCGACGACGGCTACAGCTTCGTCGTCGTCGATCCGCGGCTGCCGCTCGACGATCGGATTCCGTCCGTCTCGGCCGCGCACATGTCGGGCGCCGACCAGGCGATGCGCCACCTGCTCGGCCTCGGCCACCGCCGGATCGCCGCAATCGTCGGGCCGAGCGGCTGGGTCGCGAGCGACGACCGCAGGCGCGGGTATCACGCCGCCCTCGCTGCTGCGGGAATCCTCCCCGACCCTGCGCTCGAGGCCGACTCCGACTTCGAGATCAGCAGCGGCGTCAGGGCCGCGGGCGAGCTGCTCGACCTCTCGGATCCGCCGACAGCGATCTTCGCGTTCAACGACAACCTCGCAATCGGTGCGATCCAGGCAGCGCGGGCGCGCGGACTCCGCGTGCCGGAGGACGTGTCGGTCGTCGGGTTCGACGACACCGAGCACGCGGAGATCGTGACGCCGGCGCTGACGACGGTCAGGCAGCCGCTCGCCGAGATGGGCAGGACGGCGGTGAGCCTGCTCGTGCGCCTGCTCGAGCGCCAGCGCTTCGAGACGCTGCACGTCGAGCTCGGCACGCGCCTGGTGGTGCGCGAGTCGACGGCGCCGCCGCGCACGCTGAGCCGCGTCTAACGCGGCATACACTGTCGCCCCGGCAAACGTACGCCCCCGTAGCTCAGTGGATAGAGCAGCGGTTTCCTAAACCGCGTGCGCTGGTTCGATTCCGGCCGGGGGCACTCGAGCGCGCCGCGCGGCCGGCGCCTCCGGGTCGGCGCCGGCCACTGAGCACACGACTCTTAGGCGGGCTCCTCCACCGTGTAGATCGCCCAGAAGTCGCTCGCGAGCTGCGGATCCGTCACGTAGCCGTACGGCATGGCGAAGTAGCCCTTCATCCCCCAGTTCGGCCCCCACGAGTTGCGGACGATGAAGCTCTGGCTCGCGTCGTTGTAGCCGACGGCGAGCACGGCGTGGCCGCCGAGCACCTGCTCGCTCCGCGGCGGCAGCGGCACCTTGCCCGTCTTCGCGACGTCCTCGCCCTCGAAGCTCTCGTAGACCGTGAAGCCGAACACGAACGGGTACCCCTGCGCGAGGCAGCCCTGCAGCTGGTGGAGACGGTTCGTGATGCGCCGGTAAACGAGCGCCTGGTGCGTGAGCGCCTCCTGGTACGCCTTCTTGGGCGGCCGCTTCGTGAACTTCGCGATGTTGTACGGCCACGTGTCCTCGCTGCAGACGCCCAGCTTGGCGACGACCTTCAGCCCGTCACGGATCATCGCGCCGGCGTCGACACCGATCGTGCCCTCGATCTCGCGCTCGCCGTAGTAGATGAAGAGGCGCGACGGCATGAAGTCCTTCAGCTTCTGCTGGCGCTGGTCGAACTGGTACGCGGCGGCAATCGCGTTTCCCGTGCAGCTGCCGAGCTGGCCCTGGTCGTACACCGGCGGACACTTCCGGCGAAGGTCGACCTTCGTCGGAAGCTCCATCAGCACCGCCTCCGGCGCGGAATAGAGAAAGTCGCGCGCGTCTTGAAGATCCGGAATGCGTCCGTAGCGCTCGACGCGGCGCTTCGGTAGCTCGGGCGGGCTTGCGTTCATGCGTGGGTTCCCCCCTTCACGCGCTCTCACGGAGCGCGGTCGACGACTGTGATGGCGAGCCTACGCTCTGCGATCGCGCCTGTCTCGGTCTCCCACGACCTCGCCTGCCCAAGCCGCACCTTCGCACGTCCGGGCGCGCGCGCCACGATCGAAAGCACTTCGGCTGCGAACGGACGGCCGGGGACCGTGTCGCCCGGGCCGGCGTCGTCGAAGGACGTCTCCACGTCGACCGCGTCGGCGCCGGATTCGATCGACGCCCGCCACCGGTAGCCGGCCTGCGCGAGCCCGGGGAGGCGGAAGCGGCGACGCTCTCCGACGTGGAGCGTCAGCTCGGCCGGCAGATCTTCCACGGCTCGAACCGTTTTACCGCGTCGCCCGCGGGAACGACGGCCGCATGTCCGACCCGGAGAAGGACGAGCCGCAGGAAGAGACGGATCCGGACGACGAGCGCGAGGACTCCGAGGGCGGCAACCCGTGGGCGAAGACGTCGAGCGGCGACGCCGACGACATCACCGACTCGTAGCTGTCAAAAGCCGCGCTCTTCGAGCCAGGCGAGCGCGACATCCGCCACGTCCGACCAGCCGCTGTCGATGGTCAGCGAGTGGCCGCGGTCGGGGAACTCGCGCAAGTCCGTCACGGCCGACGAGTGCCGGTACAGCTTCACGGTCGCGCGGCTGACCGCCTGCGGCACCGTGCGGTCCTTGCCGCCCGCGGTGACTAGTAGCGGCCCACGCGAAGCCTTGCGGGTGTCGACCTTCGCCGGGGAGTGGAGCGAGAGGTTCGCTGTCGCGGCCTCGAACAGGGTCTTCCCGGGCGAGGGGATCGTCCAGCGCTCGTAGAGGTCCTTCGACTCCTCCGCCGAGACCGCATTGGCGAAGCCGTAGCGGAACTGCTCCTCCGTCAGCGACACCGCGCGCTTTCGGTTCGCGGGGTTCCGCAATGCGACCGACGCGACGCGGAGCGCGGACGGCGGCAGGAAGATCACGCCCTTGATCGGCGCAGGGTCGATCGCAACCGCGGCGGCGGCGAGATCCTGCGTGAGGAGACGCTGAGCGACGAGACCGCCGAAGGAGTGGCCGATCACGATCGGCTTCGTGCCGAGCGCGCCGATGATGCGCGCGTAGTGGTCGACGACGTCGCCGATCCCGTAGGCGGCGACGGCTTCGGCGTTTCGCCGCGTCTCCTGCACCGAAGCGCCGGTGCCGGGCCACCCGGGCGCCGTCGGCGAGTAGCCCGCGGCTCCGAAACGCTCGACCCACGGCGTCCACGAGTCGGCGTGCAGCCAGAGCCCGTGCACGAAGACGACGGTGCGGTCGGGGCTCGCCATCGGTCGATGCTCCCACGTGTCCGCCTGCGGCGCTCGGGCACCGCATGCATGTGAGTGATCGCGCGATGGAGACGCCGCCGCACTCGCAGACGACGATTTTCCTGCGGCCGGTCGGTAGCTCGCTGCCGCTCGGCTTCTTCGCGTTCGGGATCGGCATGCTGATCCTCGGCTGCCAGGCGATCGGCTGGATCCCGGCGGCCGAGCAGAAGCAGGGCGGGATGATCCTGATCGCGTTCGTCTTCCCGCTCGAGCTCGTCGCCACGGTCTTCGCGTTTCTCGCGCGCGACACGCTCGGCGCCACGACGCTCGGGCTCTTCGCGACGTCGTGGCTGGCGTTCGGCTGGCTGCAGTACAGCTCACCGCCGGGTGCGACGAGCGTCACGACCGGCGTCTATCTCTTCGGCTTCGCAGCGGCAGTGCTCCTCCTGTCCACGCTGTCGACGCTCGGGAAGCCGTACTTCTCGGTCGTGCTCCTCGTCGCGGCGACGCGCATGTTCCTGGCCGCGCTCTACGAGGTCGGCGCGGCGGGGTCGTCGCTGTACGAGGTCTCGGGCGGATTCGCCCTCGCACTCACCGCTCTGGCGATGTACGGCGGCGTCGCGCTCGGCCTCGAGGACGCGCACCAGCGAGAGGTCCTGCCGCTCTTCCGTCGCGGGGCCGCAGCCGACTCGTTCGCGGGCTTCGAGGCGCAGCTCGAGCGCCTCGAGGCCGAGCCCGGCGTCCGCCAGCAGCTCTGACTACGCCGCGAGCAGGTGGCGGCGCCGCGAGCCGCCCTCGATTATCTGAAGCGCCGCCTCGAAGAGCTGGAAGGCGAGCGCGTCGCGCGTCGCCGCGCTGCCGCTGACCCGGAACGTGCTGCCGTCCGCCGCGATGTGCCGCGCCACGCCGATCAGTTCGTCGCCCTTGCGCTTCACGTCCACCTGCCAGCCGAGGAGGTTGAGCCAGAGGAGGAGCGCGGATTTCGTGGTGTCGTCTGCCATTGGTGTTCTGAGTGTCTGGATCGGAGCTGGCCCCGCCGCAGTGGGGCCCTCTCGTCAACAAGACCAGCATCGCCCACGGGAAGGCGCTTGATCCATCCCCCAACTGGGGTTGACCGCGCTACTTCACTTCGGCCGGAAAGAGTCCAGAATGAGGTATGGGCCGGTTCGACGACGTCTACCGGCGCTCGCTCGAGGAGCCCGAGACGTTCTGGGCCGAGGCGGCGGCCGCGATCGACTGGGCCGAGCCGTGGGAGAGCGTCCTCGACGACTCGCGCGCTCCTTTCTACCGTTGGTTCCGCGGCGGCCGGCTCAATACGTGCCACAACGCACTCGACCGGCACGTCGAGTCGGGGCGCGGCGAGCGGCTCGCCCTGATCTACGACTCGCCCGTGACGCAGACGACCTCGACGTTCACGTACCGCGAGCTCCGCGCCGCCGTCGCGCGCTTCGCCGGTGCGCTCGTCGCGCAGGGCGTGGAGCGCGGCGACCGGGTGATCGTCTACATGCCGATGGTGCCGGAGGCCGCGATCGCGATGCTCGCCTGCGCGCGAATCGGCGCCGTGCACTCGGTCGTCTTCGGCGGCTTTGCCGCGAACGAGCTCGCGAGCCGGATCGAGGACGCACAGGCAAAGGCGGTCGTCTCTGCGTCCTGCGGCATCGAGCCGTCGCGCGTGGTCGCGTACAAGCCGCTGCTCGATGCGGCGATCGAGCTCTCGGCGGTGAAGCCGGAACGCTGCATCATCCTGCAGCGGCCCCAGCTCGAGGCCGGGCTCATGGCCGGACGCGACGTCGAGTGGAACGATGCGATCGCGAACGTCGAGCCCGCCGATTGCGTTGACGTCGACGCGACGGATCCGCTCTACATCCTCTACACGTCCGGGACGACCGGCCTGCCGAAGGGCATCGTCCGCGACAACGGCGGCCACGCGGTGGCGCTCGCCTGGTCGATGAAGAACGTCTACGACGTCGAGCCGGGCGACGTGTACTGGGCCGCGTCGGACGTCGGCTGGGTCGTCGGGCACTCGTACATCGTCTACGCCCCGCTCCTCCACGGATGCACGACGGTCCTGTACGAGGGAAAGCCGGTCGGAACGCCCGACGCCGGTGCGTACTGGCGCGTCATCGAGGAGCACGGCGTGTCGACGCTCTTCACCGCACCCACGGCCTTCCGCGCGATCCGGCAGCAGGACCCGCAGGGCGAGCTCCTCGCCGGCTACGACCTCTCACGCCTCCGCACGCTCTTCCTAGCGGGCGAGCGGTGCGATCCGGAGACGTTGCGCTGGGCCGAGGAGAAGCTCGGCGTGCCGGTGAGCGACCACTGGTGGCAGACGGAGACGGGCTGGTCGATCGTCGCGAACTGCCTAGGCATCGAGCGGCTGCCCGTCAAGCCCGGCTCACCGACGCGGGCCGTGCCCGGCTGGGACCTGCGAGTGCTCGACCGCGAAGGCGGTGAGGTCGACGCGGGCGAGACCGGCGCGCTCGTGGTGAAGCTGCCGATGCCGCCGGGCGCCTCGCCGACGCTCTGGAATGCGGACGCCCGCTTCCGCGAGGCGTACCTCTCCACGTATCCCGGCTTCTACGAGACGGCCGACGCGGGCTACATCGACGAGGACGGCTATGTCCACGTAATGGCCCGAACCGACGACATCATCAACGTCGCCGGCCACCGCCTCTCGACCGGAGCGATGGAGGAGGTGCTCGCCGAGCATCCGGACGTGGCCGAGTGCGCCGTGATCGGCGTCGCCGACGAGCTGAAGGGCCAGCTTCCGGTCGGCTTCCTCGTCCTCAAGGCCGGTGTCGATCGCGCGCATAGCGACATCGGGCTCGAGGCGGTGCGGCTCGTGCGCGAGCGGATCGGGCCGGTCGCGGCGTTCAAGACGGCGATCGTCGTGGAGCGCCTGCCGAAGACGCGCTCGGGAAAGATCCTGCGAGGGACGATGCGCCGCATCGCCGACGGCGAGGAGTACCGGATGCCCGCGACGATCGACGACCCGGCGATCCTCGACGAAATACATGTCGCGCTCCGCGGCGCCGGCTACGCGGTTACGGAAGCGCCAGCCGTTACACGTTGAGCGAGTTCGCCCCGGCGGCGCTCGCGGTCGACGTGCCGCGCGCGTGGGCGAACGCCCCCGTGCCGCCCGTTACCGCGATGATCTCCGCCTTCCCGTCGGCGCGAACGCGGCCGGCACCGGCCCCCGAATCGACGCGGCCGGTGCCGTAGAGAGAGGCGCGGTTACTGCGTCACGTGCTGCGAGACGCAGCGCCCGAACGTCCGGTACTTCGTCTTGAACGCGGCGCGATTCGCGTTCATCTCGCCGCGGCATGCCTTGGCGGCCGAGACCGTCGCCTGCGTCTGTGCGGCGGACTTCGCCTTCGCGGAGACGCACTGGCCGAACGCGTTCCCGAGCGCGGCGTCCGTCCCTTAGAACTGGGCGAAGGTCTTGCCGTGCGTCGCGGCGAACGTCGCGTTGCTCTGCTCCGTGCTGCACGCGGCCGCCGCCCCTGAGCGGAAAGCTGCCCGCAGCTCGGGGCTAGCTTTCTGTAAAACCGCTCTTTTGCAGCTACATCCGCTCGATCATCGCACGGCCGAAGGCCGACGTGGAGATCTCGTTCGCGCCTTCCATCAGGCGCGCGAAGTCGTACGTCACCTGCTTGTCGAGAATCGCGGCCTCGAGCGAGGCGACGAGGAGATCCGCCGCCTCCGTCCAGCCGAAGTGGCGCAGCATCATCTCGGCCGAGAGAATGAGCGATCCGGGATTCACCTTGTCCTGGCCTGCGTACTTCGGCGCCGTACCGTGTGTGGCCTCGAAGAACGCGACCTCGTCCGAGATGTTCGCACCGGGCGCGATGCCGATGCCGCCGACCTGCGCGGCGAGCGCGTCGGAGATGTAGTCGCCGTTCAGGTTCGTCGTCGCGATCACGTCGTACTCTCGCGGACGCAGGAGGATCTGCTGCAGGAACGCGTCGGCGATCATGTCCTTGATCACGAGCCCGTCCGCGGTCTGCATCCACGGGCCGCCGTCCAAGGGCTGTGCGCCGAACTCGCGGGCGGCGAGCCCGTAGCCCCAGTCGCGGAACGCACCTTCGGTGAACTTCATGATGTTGCCCTTGTGCACGAGCGTGACGGACTTGCGCTCGTTCGCGATCGCGTACTCGATCGCCTTGCGCACGAGTCGCTCCGTCCCCTCGCGCGAGACCGGCTTCACGCCGATGCCCGACGTGTCCGGGAAGCGGATCTTCCGGACGCCCATCTCCCCCTGCAGGAACGAGATGACCTTGCGCGCGCCCTCCGACTCGGCCTCCCACTCGATGCCGGCGTAGATGTCCTCCGTGTTCTCGCGGAAGATGACCATGTCGGTGCCGGAAGGATCCTTCAGCGGGCTCGGCACGCCGCGAAACCAGCGCACCGGGCGCAGGCAGACGAAGAGGTCGAGCTCCTGCCGGAGCGCAACGTTCAGCGAGCGGATGCCGCCGCCGACGGGCGTCGTCATCGGGCCCTTGATCGCGACGGCGTACTCGCGCACAACGTCGAGCGTCTCCTGCGGCAGCCACTCGTCGGCTCCGTAGACGCGCGTCGACTTCTCGCCGGCGTAGACCTCCATCCACTGGATCTCGCGTGCGCCACCGTACGCCTTCGCGACCGCCGCGTCGACGACGTCCTTCATCACGGGCGTGATGTCGACGCCGATGCCGTCGCCTTCGATGAAGGGGACGATCGGGTGATCCGGCGCCGGCTGCCCCGGAACGAGCTTCTCGCCGCCCTCGGGCACGTGGATCGGGCTCGTCGTGCTGGCCATTCGAGACGGAACGCTACCGCAGGCCGATCCGCGTGTTCCCCGATGCCGCGCGCAACGACGGTCGCCACGATGTCGCTGGCGAAGCACGGCTTCGGCAAGCGCGAGCGCTAGGACCGCCTGGCGTCCGCCGGCTCAGGCGTAGCTGCCGGCGGATCCTCGCCTGTGAGGCCGGGCCATCGCTCGAGCCATCCGCTCCAGGTGTCGAAATGATCGTCGATACGTTCTTTGCGCTTGTTGCGTCGGCGTCGCTCGGGCGGCTTCACGATCGGGATCGTGCAGCGGTACGCAATCGTCCAGTCGACCTGAGCGTCCCAGAGCGCCTGCTCGCTCTTCGCCGCGGCGCGACCGAAGAAGTCTCCGACCGCCTTCCACGTGAGACCGAGCGCGGTGAGCACGCTCGTCACGCCCGCGGCGACATGACTAGAGAAGAGAAGAGCGGCGCCCGCGGCGAGAAGTACGAGCACCAGGGCCGCCACGGCGACACCGGTCTTCGTTCCCAGCGCACGTGTGGCGAGCTCGCGGAGACGCTTGACGACCTCCTCGCCGGTCCCGACGTAA
>JBJMJE010000287.1:0-6045 GCA_045806505.1 Gaiellaceae bacterium | reverse complement strand
TCGGCGTCAACACGACCAGCGGCCGCGCGATCGGCGCCAGCGCCTGCCTGCGCAGCAGGTGGAAATACTGCGCAGCAGTCGTGCAGTTCGCGATGCGGATGTTGTTCTGCGCCGCGAGCTGGAGGAAGCGCTCGGCACGGGCGCTCGAGTGTTCGGGGCCGTTGCCCTCGTACCCGTGCGGCAGCAGCAGCGTCAGCCGCGACGTTTCGCCCCACTTCGAGCGGCCGCTCGAGATGAACTGGTCGATCACGATCTGCGCGCCGTTGACGAAGTCGCCGAACTGGGCCTCCCACAGCACGAGCGCGTCAGGCGCCGCCACGGAGTAGCCGTACTCGAAGCCGACGCACGCGTACTCGGAGAGCGGCGAGTTGAACACCTCGAACGACGCGGTCGCGTCCGGGAGCCGCTGGATCGGCGTCCAGCGCTGTCCGTTCTCCGCGTCGTGCAGGACGAGGTGGCGGTGCGAGAACGTGCCCCGCTCGGTGTCCTGGCCGGTGAGCCGGACGGGGATGCCCTCGACGGCGAGCGTCGCGAACGCGAGCGACTCCGCCTGGCCCCAGTCGATGCCGCCTTCCTCGAGCGCCTTCGGGCGCCGCTCGAGCTGGCGGAGGAGCTTCGGATGGACGGTGAAGCCGTCGGGCACCTCGAGCAGCTGCGCGTCGAGCGCGCGCAGGCGCTCGGCCGGGACGGCCGTGGCGACATCGGCCGACACGTCCGCGGAAGGCTTGTCCTCGACGGGCGCCGGCGTCGACGCGCCGATCGCCGCCTTCAGCCGGTCGTGCGCTGCGCGCATCGTGGCGGTCATGTCCGAGACGAGCCGCTCCGCGTCGTCGCGCGAGACGACGCCGCGCTCCTCCAGCCGCTGCGCGAACTGCTCGCGGACCGGCGGGTGGTCGACGATCCGCCCGGCCATCAGCGGCTGCGTGTACGCCGCCTCGTCCTGCTCGTTGTGGCCGTGCCGCCGGTAGCCGACGAGGTCGATGACGACGTCGTTGCAGAACCGCCGCCTGAACGCGAGGGCGAGCCTGACGGCCGCGATCGCCGCCTCGGGGTCGTCCGCGTTGACGTGGATGATCGGAGCGTCGAAGCCCTTCGCGAGGTCGCTCGAATAGCGCGTCGACCGCCCTTCTTCGGGCTCCGTCGTGAATCCGACCTGGTTGTTCGAGATCAGGTGGAGCGTGCCGCCGGTCGCGTAACCGTCGAGGTACGAGAGGTTGAGCGTCTCCGCGACGACACCCTGCGCGGGGAACGCCGCGTCGCCGTGGATCAGGATCGCGAGCGCGACGGAAGGATCGTGGAGGCCCTCCCGCGTCGAGCGGTCGGTCTGATCGGCGCGCGTGCGTCCTTCGACGACGGGATCGACCGCCTCGAGGTGGCTCGGGTTCGCCGCGAGCGTGACGTTGATCTCGCCGTTCGGCGTGACGCGCCTGCCGTGCGCCCCGAGGTGGTACTTCACGTCGCCGGTGCCGCCCTCCGAGTCCGAGCTGATCGCCTCGAGCATCCGCTCGCCCTCGAACTCGCGCAGGATCGTCTCGTACGGGCGGCCGATGACGTGCGCGAGCACGTTCAGCCGGCCGCGGTGAGCCATGCCGATGACGGCCTCGTGCGCCCCGCCCTGGGCGGCGAGCGTGACCGCCTCGTCGAGCATCGGCACGAGCACGTCGAGCCCCTCGATCGAGAACTGTTTCTGGCCGAGGAACGCCTTGCGCAGGTAGGTCTCGAGCCCACCGACCTCCGTCAGGCGCGTTAGCAGCGCGAGCTCCTCCTCGTCTGTCAGCGGCTGCCGGTAACGTCCGGACTCGATCGCCTCGCGCAGCCAGACGCGCTCCTCGTGGTCGGAGATGTGCTCGAGCTCGTATGCGATCGTGCCGCAGTAGGTGTCCTGCAGCTTCGGCAGTGCGTCGGCGAGCGTCTCGGCCTCGACGTAGGTACGCAACAGCCGCGCGGGGATCCGCTGCTGCAGCTCGGGAGTCAGCTCCGGCTCCATCCGTTCAGCCTCGAGAGCGGGATCGCCGGGCGGCTCGGAGCCGAGCGGATCGAGCCGCGCGGCCAGATGTCCGTGCGTGCGGTACGCCTTGACGAGCGCCATCGCCGCCGCGACGCCGCCGAGAAGCTCCTCGTCGGCCTCCTCGGGAGGCGCTAGTGCCGCAGGAGCCGGCGCCGGCGCGATCGACGCGCCGTTCGTCCGGCGCTCGAGCAGCCGGACGAGGCCGGGTTGCAGGCCGAGCAGTTCTCCGTTGTCGGCAGTCTCGAAGAGCGAACGCCACTCCTCGGGGACGGACGACGGGTTCTCGAGATACTGCTCGAGCAGCTGACCCGCGAAGCCCGCGTTCAGCGCGTCGACGTCGTGCGGCACGACGTCAGCTTACCCGCCGGGTTTTCGGCTAGTAGACCGCGTTGTTCGTGGTGACGGCGATCGTCACGCCGACGATGAAGGCAACGGCGCCGACGACCACCGCGATCAGAGGCAGCCGCGCGTCCTTCGGCGCCATCGCCGCGGAGATGAGCGCCAGGAGAACGGCGAAGGGGGCGACGCGGAAGGGATCCCAGAAGAGCGCGAGGACGCTCGCCGCCAGAGAGAGGACGGCCAGGAAGCCGGAGACGAGCTCGCTCGGCGCGGTGCGGGTGTCTTCCGCGCTCACCGGCGCCTAGCGTACGCGCTCGCGATCCGCGGGGAGCTGCGAAGGCGGTGGGCGGGCGGGCGCGGCCGCCGCGGCCGATCGGGAGCGCGGCGCTGCAGCCGCCACGGGCACTCGGGGGAAGGCTCCGGCTCCTCGACGAGGATCCGCGCAGGCTCCGGCGGGTCCGGCGGCTTGCAGGCGTACCACACGACGCCGGCCAGGTACGCAATCGGCACCTTCATGACCAGCATCAGGAAGATGAACCCCCACCACTCGCCTGACACGGCGAAGAGTGTAGTACCCGAACCTCCGCTCGGGAACCCTTTCGCCGAGGAGGGTTAGGCTGTCGTGAAGATCGGGGATAGGCGGTTCACATGGCTCACGATGCAATTGCTGCGCTGATCGCGCACGGCGAGGACGAAGGATGCGTCTGCATGTCCGAGCTGGAGCGGATCTCGCAGGAGCTCGAGCTCGACGACGAGCAGCTCGCGGCGCTCTATCAGCAGATCGAGGAGCGCGGTCTCGAGATGACGGACGACTGCTGCCGCGAGAACGCGCCCGACGCGACGTACGTCAACGGCGACCTCGTCAACGCGACGACGGACGCGCTGCAGCTCTTCCTCAACGAGGCCGGCCGGTACAAGCTGCTCACGGCAGA
The DNA here is from genome assembly GCA_045806505.1 of Gaiellaceae bacterium. Lineage (GTDB taxonomy): Bacteria > Actinomycetota > Thermoleophilia > Gaiellales > Gaiellaceae > DASVFB01. The sequence continues at coordinate 2,766 of JBJMJE010000287.1, read as the reverse complement.
CGAGGAGGTCACGCTCGCCAAACGCATCGAGCGCGGCGACAAGGCGGCGAAGGACTTGATGGTGAACTCGAACCTGCGCCTCGTCGTCTCGATCGCGAAGAAGTACCAGGGACACGGGCTGTCGCTCCTCGACCTGATCCAGGAAGGGATCATCGGCCTCATCCGCGCGGTCGAGAAGTTCGACTGGCGCCGGGGCTACAAGTTCTCGACGTACGCGACGTGGTGGATCCGCCAGGCGGTGCAGCGCGGCGTCGCGAACAAGTCGCGGACGATTCGCATCCCGGTGCACATCCTCGAGCGCGAGACGAAGATCGCGCGCGCCGAGCGCGAGCTCGTCGCCGAGCTCGAGCGCCAGCCGACGGACGAGGAGATCTCGAAGCGCGCGAAGCTCCCGATCAAGCAGGTGCGCGAGGTGCGCAAGGCCGCGCGCGCGGTGACGAGCCTCGACAAGCCGCTGGGCGACGACAGCGATTCGTCGCTCGGCGACGTCGTCGCCACGACCGAGCACGACTTCGAGGAGGAGCTCCATGTCGGGCTCACCGAGGAGACGCTTCGCCGCGCGGTGAGCCAGTTACCGGACCGTGAGCAGGATGTCCTCAAGCTCCGCTACGGCATGGACGGCGACGACGATCCGAAGTCGCTCGACGAGATCGGCCGGCGTCTCGGACTCACGCGCGAACGCGTGCGCCAGATCGAGGCGCAAGCGCTCCGCCGGCTCGCGGTGAACCGTGAGATCGAGGCGCTTCGCTCGGCTGCGTGAGGCCCGATGCGGCGCGGAGCGAGGTACACTCCTCCGCGTACAAAGAGAACGAGAGCGAGTACCGGTTGTGCGTGCACTTCCCTACCCGTTCGAAATATTTGGTAAGGGAGGTGTTTTTTCTATGGCAACTGGCACTGTGAAGTGGTTCAACGACGCGAAGGGCTACGGGTTCATCACCCCCGAAGAGGGCGGCAAGGATCTGTTCGTCCATCATTCGCAGATCTCCGGCTCGGGCTTCAAGACGCTCGCTGAGGGCGCGAAGGTCGAGTACGAGTCGCGCGAGGGGACGAAGGGCCCGGAGGCGACCAACGTGACGGCGGTCGCGTAACGATGGCCGAAGGCAAGGAAGCGAAGATCGAGCTCGAGGGCGAAGTGGTCGAGGCGTTCCGCAACGGGATGTACCGCATCGCCCTCGAGAACGGACAGGAGACGCTCGGCTACACCGCCGGGAAGATGCGGCGCCACCGCATCCGCATCCTGCCCGGCGACAAGATCAAAGTCGAGCTGTCCGCGTACGACCTGAACCGCGGGCGCATCGTCTACCGCTACCGGTAGGCGGGAGGCCGCGCAGGCGGCCTCCCCCAACCGACAGCTGCTAGCCCGTGGCGAGCCCGACGTCGCCGGGCGGCAGCGTGCCCGCGGCGCCGAGCCAGGTGAGACCGCCGTCGTGGCCGATGCGGAACGTTCCGACCATGTGCATGCCGTCGACGAGCACGTGCAGGAACTCGCCGTCGCGGCTGACGATCTCGTCCAGCGGATGCGAGCCGGCGCCCAGGTTGCCGGTGGCGCCGCTCGGATCGAGCAGCGAGAGGCTCCCGTCGTGGCCGACCGCGAAGCCGGAGATCGTGCCGCCCGCGGCATTCGCGGTGTAGGCGTAGCGACCGTCGCCCGTCGTGACGAGCCAGCACGGCGCGCCCTGATGCGTCGCCACGGCGCCGCTGATCACGGACAGCGAGCCGTCCTTCGCGACGGCGTACGATGACGCAGAGCCCGCGGCGTCGGACGTGAGCACGTCGCCGCGCTTGTCGAAGTCGAACCCGAACGGCGTGCCGCCCGCGGCTGGATTGACGATCGGCGCGGCAGCGATGCCGTGCGCACCGACGGCGTACGTGTCGATCGTGCTCGATGCCTTCTCCGTGACGACGAGCGTCTTTCCGTTCGGCGAGAACGAGACCTGTGCCGGGCCAGCGCTACCGGCGCCGAGCGGCTGCGTCGAGCCGGCGAGCGGCGCGAGCTCGTCGTGGCGCACGGTGAAGCCGGTGATGTTGCCGCTGCCGCCTGCGTTCAGGACGTACAGCACGTGACCATGGATCGTCAGGCTCGTCGGCAGGATGCCGCCGGACGCGCTGGTGTCCTGAAGCTCGAGCCGATCGTGACGCACGCGGAAGTACGAGATCGTGTTGCTCCCTGCGTTGACCGCGAACAGCTTGTGCCCCTGGACGATGATCGAGCCCTGCGAGCCCAGATTCGCACCGGTTCCGAGGCCGCCGGTCGCGACGGTGCCCGCGGGAGCAAGCGTGCCGTCGTCGGCGCGCGCGAACACCGCGACCGCGTTCCCGGCCGGCGAATTCGTGAGCGTGTACACGAATGCTGTGTGTGTCTTGCCTGCAGCGCCTGCGGTTGCGGCCGCGAGCAAGAGCGCGGCGAGCGTGAGCCCGAGTTGACGCTCTTCGTGTAACGCAGACCCTGCTGCCGAGTCTGTGAGCAAGGCGCGGGGGAATCGGCTTCCGCGGACATCTCACAGGAGGACTCACCTTGCATCGGAGAACAGTTGCGCTGTTCGTGTCGATCGCTGCGCTCTTGCTCGCGGCCGCAACCGCAGGCGCCGCAGGCAAGACACACACGGGATTCGTCTACACGCTCACGAACTCGCCGGCCGGGAACGCCGTCGCGGTGTTCGCGCGCGCCGACGACGGCACGCTCGCACCCGCCGGCACGGTTGCGACCGGCGGCCTCGGGACCGGCACGAACCTCGGCTCGCAGGGCTCGATCATCGTCGACGGCCA
>JBJMJE010000286.1:0-4264 GCA_045806505.1 Gaiellaceae bacterium | reverse complement strand
GCCAGAGCTGTTGGAACGGGTCGAGGACGTCATCTTCAACCGCCGCGAGGACGCGACCGAACGGCTGGTCGAGTACGCGTCGAGAGTCGAAGGGGAAGGAACGAAGCGAGAGCGCGATCTCTCCTGGCGCGAGGCCACCGTGCAGGAACGCCTGAGCCATGCGCTCGTCCACGGGATCGACGCGTGGATCGTGGACGACACCGAGGAGGCGCGCCGGCAGTACCCACGCCCGCTCGAGGTCATCGAGGGGCCGCTGATGGACGGGATGAAGATCGTCGGCGACCTGTTCGGCTCGGGGAAGATGTTCCTCCCGCAGGTCGTGAAGAGCGCTCGAGCGATGAAGAAGGCGGTCGCGTACCTCGAGCCGTTCATGGAGGACGAGAAGCTCCGGCTCGGTCCGAGCGGCGACCGCGCGAACGGCAAGGTGATCCTGTGCACCGTCAAGGGGGACGTGCACGACATCGGCAAGAACATCGTCGGCGTCGTGCTGGGCTGCAACAACTACGACGTGGTCGACCTCGGCGTGATGGTGCCGGCCGACCGGATCCTGGACACCGCTGCCGCCGAGGCCGCGGACGTCGTCGGCCTGTCCGGGCTGATCACGCCGTCCCTCGACGAGATGGTCAACGTCGCGCGCGAGATGGAACGCCGGGGCCTCGACCTGCCACTGCTGATCGGCGGCGCGACCACCTCGAAGCAGCACACAGCGGTGAAGATCGCGCCTGCCTACTCGCAGCCGACGGTGCACGTGCTGGATGCGTCACGTGTCGTCGGAGTCGTCTCGAGCCTGCTCGACTCTGCTCGCCGGGAGACCCTTGACACCGACAACCGCGAGCTGCAGGAGCGGCTGCGCGAACAACACGCCGATCGCGTGCGCAAGCCGTTGCTCCCGATCGACGCGGCGCGCGCGAACCGCCACCGCGTCTCCTTCGACGACCTGCCCACGCCGTCGTTCACGGGCGCGCGCATCGCCGCGCCGGACATCGAGGAGCTCCTCGCGTACGTCGACTGGCAGTTCTTCTTCTACGCGTGGGAGCTGAAGGGCAAGTTCCCTGCGATCCTCGACAACCCCGCCGCGCGCGAGCTCTACGACGACGCGCAGGAGCTGTTGCGGACGATCCTTCGTGACGACGCATTCTCGGCCCGCGGCATCTACGGCTTCTGGCCGGCGCGCGCCGACGGCGACGACGTCGTCCTCGAGGAGGGCACGCGCTTCTCGTTCCTGCGCCAGCAGTCCGACTTCGGCGACTCGAGACCGAACCGCTGCCTCGCGGATTACGTGGCGCCCGCGCACGACCACCTCGGCGCCTTCGCCGTCTCGATCCACGGCGCCGACGAGCTCGCCGCACGGTTCGAGGCCGAGCACGACGACTACACGGCGATCATGGCGAAGGCCCTGGCCGACCGGCTTGCCGAGGCTTTCGCGGAGCAGTTGCACGAGCGGGCGCGCTTCGACTGGGGCTACGAGCAGGAGCGGCGCGCCAACGAAGACTTGATCGGCGAGCGCTACCGCGGCATCAGGCCCGCCTTCGGCTACCCGGCCTGCCCGGATCACTCGGAGAAGACGCGGCTGTTCGAGCTGCTCGGCGCCGACGCGGCGGGAATGGAGCTGACGGAGAACTTCGCGACGCTGCCCGCGGCGAGCGTCAGCGGCATCTACCTGCATCACCCGGACGCCCGCTACTTCTCGATCGGCCGCGTCGCGCGCGACCAGGTCGAGGATTATGCGGCGAGGAAAGGAATCGAGGTCGCCGAGGCCGAACGGTGGCTCACGCCGAACCTGGCGTACAACCCGCCGGTCGCTGCCGGAAGCCCGGATATCCTGTCCGCCTAGAGCGGGCGCCGCGAGGCGTTCGCTCCTTTTTCGAGATGAAAACGACGATCAAGAGAGGTATCGGCCGCTCTGCGGGCGCGGCCAACGGAAACGGTCACGCGGTCCTGCCGCCGGCGATCGTCTCGCCGGTGCGGCGCTACGTGCAGCCGCCGAAGCGCCACTCGCGGTGGGCGCTCGCCGGCCGCTTCGCTCTCGGCCTGCTCGCGCTCGTGCTGCTCCTCGCCCTCGGCGGCACAGGCGGCGCGTACCTCTACTACCACGAGAGCGTCGTCCAGGTCTCGGCGCACTCGAAGGACGTGAAGCTCGCGCAGAAGCGCCTCGACCTGCCGAAGCCGAACCAGCCGGCGATCGCGCTCGTCGTCGGCTACGACCACCGCCACGGCGACGTCGATCGCGGCCGCTCCGACACGCTGATGCTCCTCCGCGCGGATCCGCGGCAAGACGTCGACTCGATCTCGATGCTCTCGATCCCGCGCGACCTCGTCGTCCCGCTGTGGTGCGGCCAGCACCAGTACCTGCCCGACCGGATCAACAACGCCTACACGCTCTGCGGCGCCAAGGGGACGCTCGACACGATGAAGCACCTCACCGGCCTGCCGATCAACTATCTGGTCACCGTCAACTTCAACGGCTTCATCCAGATCGTCGACCGCGTCGGCGGTGTGTGGGTGGACGTCGACCGGCGCTACTACAACAAGAACGTCGGCACCGAGTCGACGAACTTCTCGGACATCAATCTGCGGCCCGGGTACCAGCTGCTGAAGGGGCGGGATGCGCTCTCGTACGTGCGGTACCGGCACACGGACTCCGACCTGTTCCGACTCGCCCGTCAGCAGCAGTTCGTCAAGGCGCTGAAGGAGCAGGTCTCGAGCAACTTCTCCGTCTTCAAGGCGCTCAAGGTCGTCGGCGCGATCACGCACAACGTGGAGATCGGGCAGGCCGGCAGCGGCTCGCTCGAGGACACCATTCGCCGTTACGCCCTCTTCGCCTACGGGCTCCCGTCGGGGCACTTCTTCCAGACGAAGATCGACGACCTGCAGGGCATCAACGAGCTGAGCGCGCCGGAGTCGTCGATCCAGGCGGCCGTGCGGGACTTCCAGACACCGGACGTCGAGGCGCCGCGAAACGCAACGGCGGTGGCGTTCGGGCGCAAGGCGGCGGGGGTGAAGGCGGTGCCGCCGAGCCACATCTCGATCAGCGTGCTGAACGGGAACGGCGTCACGGGCTCTGCGACGAGCGCAGCCAACGAGCTCGCGCAGCGCGGCTACCAGATCGTCTATCCGGCGAACGCCGCCGACCGCAACGCGCCGAACTTCAAGTACTTCCACACGATCGTCTACTTCGACAAGCGGCAGGCGACGTCATCCGTCGCGGCCCGCAAGGTCGCGGACCTGTTCGGTGACGCGGACGTCCAGCGACTCCCGGCGAGCCTGCGCCAGAAGGCGCAGCACGCGCTGGTCACCGTCGTCGTCGGCTCGACGTTCCACGGGACGCTCGCCCCGGCGCCGGTCGACAAGACGCCGAAGAAGCAGCCGCCGCACATCCGCTCCGACCCGGGTCAGACGCTCTCGATGCTCAAACGCGTCCGCAGGAAGGTCGATTTCCCGCTGATGGTGCCGCACACGCTCGAGGACTCGTCGTACGCGGACCGCGAGGTGCCGATCCGGGTCTACTCGCCGAAGAAGGGCGAGCGGGCCGTGCGGCTGACGTTCCTGGACAGCATGGAGCTCTCGGGCTACTGGGGGATCGAGGAGACGTCGTGGGACGGTGCGCCGGCGCTCCAGCAGCCGAACTTCAAGCACAGGATCAAGGGGCGTGAGTTCGACTTCTACTACGACGGGCCTCACCTGCACATGGTCGTCCTGAAGACGCCGAAGGCGAGCTACTGGGTCGTCAACACGCTGACGGACACGCTTTCGAACGAGACGATGATCGAGATCGCGAAGGGCCTGCGTCCTCTTCCGAGGCGCTAGGGTTGTCACCCGTGTCGCGGATCGCTGTCTTCGGCGCCGGCTATGTCGGCCTCGTCACCGGCGCGTGCCTCGCCGAGCTCGGGCACGACGTCGCCGTCCGCGACATCGTGCCGGAGAAGATCGACGCGCTTCGCCGCGGCGAGGTGCCGATCTTCGAGCCGGGTCTCGAGGAGCTGCTCGCGCGCAACGCCGAGCGTCTGCGCTACACGCTCGACGTCGGCGAGGCGCTCGAAGGCGCCGACTTCGTCTACGTCTGCGTCGACACACCCCCGCTCTACTCCGGCGACGCCGACCTCTCGCGGGTGTGGACCGTCGTGGACGAGCTGCCGTACGACACGCGCGCCACGATCGTGATGAAGTCGACCGTGCCGGTCGGCACCGGCGAGAAGGTCCGCTCGGCGCTCGACGGCCGCGGCCTGGCGACCGTCGGGTACGTCTCCAATCCCGAGTTCACCGC
>JBJMJE010000285.1:0-5344 GCA_045806505.1 Gaiellaceae bacterium | reverse complement strand
CGGAATAGGCATGTACGGCAACTCCGTCGGCGTGCCGACCGTCGGCGGCGAGTGCGTCTTCGATCCCACCTACGCCGACAACTGCCTCGTCAACGCCATGTGCGTCGGGCTCTTGCCGAGCGAGCGCGTGACGCGCGCGCGGGCGGACGGGCCGGGCAAGCTCGTCGTGCTCTTCGGGGCCACGACCGGACGGGATGGGATCGGCGGCGCCAGTGTGCTCGCGAGCCAGGAGCTCGGCGAAGGCGCGGACGAGAAGCGGCCCTCCGTGCAGATCGGCGACCCGTTCACCGGGAAGAAGCTCATCGAGGCCTCGGTCGAGCTCGTCGAGCGGGGCCTCGTCGAGTCACTCCAGGACTGCGGCGCCGCCGGCCTCGCTTCCGCGCTCGCCGAGATGGCGCGCGACGGCGCGGGGATCGACGTCCGGCTCGACCGCGTCCCACTTCGCGAGCCCGACCTCGAGCCGTGGGAGATCATGATCTCCGAGAGCCAGGAGCGGATGGTCGCGGTCGTCCGGCCCGAGATGCTGGAGGCGGCGGAGCGCGTGCTCGGCCGCTGGGAGCTCCACTACGCGACGATCGGCGAGGTCACGCCGTCGGGCGACCTGCGCTGCCTCTTCGAGGACGAGGTCGTCGGCGAGATGCCGGCGCGGCTCCTCACCGAGGAGGCGCCGCGCTACCGGATCAAGGCGCGGCCACGGCCGGCCGCAGAGCCGACGGAGGTGCGCGTGTCGCTGTCCCCACAGGAGGCGCTCCTCGAGCTCCTGCGCTCGCCGAGCATCGCGTCGAAGCGGCGCGTGTACGAGCAGTACGACCACCTCGTCGGCTCGCGGACGGTGCGCAGGCCCGGGCTCGACGCCGCGGTGCTGCGGCTGGCACCGTCCATGCGCGGGCTCGCCGTCTCTCTGCAGGGCGGCGATTTCTCGCAGGGGCCTTTCGCTGCAGGCGCGACGGCGGTGTTCGGTGCGGCACGGAACGTCGCGTGCGCCGGCGGCCGGCCCATCGGCTTCACCGACTGCCTCAACTTCGGCAACCCGGAGAAGCCGGAGATCGCCTGGGAGCTCGCGGAGGCGATCGACGGCATCGCAGCCGCGGCGACGGCGATCGGCGCGCCGGTCGTCTCGGGGAACGTGTCGCTCTACAACGAGACGGACGGCCGTGCGATCCCGCCCACGCCTGTCGTCGGTTGTGTCGGCCTCGTGCCGGACGTTCGGCGCGTTCCCGGCCGCTGGCGCGCGGGCGACGCGCTCGTGCTCGCGAGCGTTCCCGCAGGACCCCTCGACGTCGCCGCCGAGGCTGCGCTCGTCGCGTTCCTCTGGAAGGTCGCGCCGCTCGTCTCGCTCCTGCACGACGTCGGCAGCGCAGGGCTCGAAGCCGCGCTCGACGAGGCGGCGGAGTGGAGCGGCCGGCGCGCAGACGTCGACCTGCCGGAGGAGCCGCTCGGCGGCGCCGCGATCCTCGCGTGCGCTCCCGAGGACGTCGACGCGCTCGGCTCACGCGGCCTGCGCACGATCGGCGAGGTCGCGTAGATGTGCGGCGTCTTCGGCATCCGCTCGCCCCAGCGCGACGTCGCGCGCGTCGCGTACTTCGGCCTGTTCGCGTTGCAGCACCGCGGTCAGGAGTCGGCCGGGATCGCGGTCTCGGATGCAGGCAGGCTCACCGTCCTGCGCGACATGGGCCTCGTCTCGCGGGTGTTCGACGAGCAGAACCTCAGCGGCCTCCACGGCAAAGCGGCGATCGGGCATACGCGCTATTCGACGACGGGCTCGACGGAATGGGCGAACGCGCAGCCGCTGCTCCATCACGGCCGCGCCCGGACGATCGCCCTCGGCCATAACGGCAACCTCACGAACGCTGCGGCGCTCCGTGCGCAACTGGCCGACGACGGCGTCACGCTGTCGTCCACGTCCGACAGCGAGCTGATCGCGGCGCTGGTCGCGAGCGCTCCCAACTGCGTCGAGGATGCTGTCTCGGAGGCGATGGCGCGGCTCGAGGGCGCGTACTCCGTCACCGCGCTGTCGGACGGCGCGCTCCTGGCGTTCCGCGACCCGCACGGCTTCCGGCCGCTCGTGCTCGGTCGACTCGACGGCGAGTGGGTCGTGGCTTCGGAGACGTGCGCGCTCGACCTGGTCGGTGCAGTCTTCGAACGCGAGGTCGCGCCGGGCGAGCTCGTCGTGGTCGACGCGGACGGCCTGCGCTCGGTGCAGGCGGTGGAGCCGGCCGAGCACGGCGCGCTGTGCATCTTCGAGTTCTTCTACCTCGCCCGCCCGGACACGCGGCTCGAGGGAATCGAGGTGCACGCGGCGCGCGTGCGGATGGGCGAGCGCCTCGCGGCCGAGGCGCCTGTCGATGCGGACCTCGTGCTGCCGATCCCGGAGTCGGGCACGCCGGCCGCCGTCGGGTTCTCGCGCGCGAGCGGCATCCCGTTCAGCGAGGGCCTGATCAAGAACCGCTACGTGCATCGGACATTCATCCAGCCGGACCAGGAGCTGCGCCGGCAGGGCGCGCGGCTCAAGTACCACCCGGTCGCGGAGGTCGCCGGGAAGCGGGTCGTCGCGGTCGACGACTCGATCGTGCGCGGGAACACGACGCGCCAGATCGTCCGGATGCTCTTCGACTCGGGTGCGGCGGAAGTGCACATACGCGTCTCGGCGCCGCCGGTGATCGGCCGCTGCTTCTACGGCATCGACCTCGCCGATCCCGAGGAGATGATCGCGTCGACGAAGAGCGTCGAGGAGATCCGCGACTACATCGGCGCCACCTCGCTCGCGTACCTCTCGCTGGACGGCCTGACGGAGTCGACGCGGAGGCCCGCATCGCAACTTTGCCGTGCGTGCCTCACGCGCGACTATCCGACAGATGTTCCGGAGAACGCAGCGAAGCTGACGTTCGAACCTGTCGTGTAGTTACTGCTCCAGAACCCTGGATGCCTTCGCGAGACCGCGGGAGATGATGTACGCGACCGTTGTCCAGCGGAAGAACTCGAGCCAGCTCGGCGAGCCGAGGCTGTCGGAGATCCAGCAGACGAGCATCGCGATGAAGAGCGCCAGGATGTAGATCAGGAGCTCGGCGTTGCCGGGGATCGGCAGGCGCGCGACGTCGGTCGGCAGGTTCGACCTGCGCGGTGTGTTCGGCGTGTCGTGGGTCTCCATGGTGCTCCTTTCAGGCTGCGTGTCGGGGAACGTGCACGATCTCGAGCTTGAGGCCGTCCGGGTCGTAGAAGAACACCGCGTAGTACCCGAGCGAGTAGACGTATTCCTGCGGGCCGCTCTCGATCTCCGCGCCCGTCTCGCGCAGCCACTCCGCGCGCTCGTCCACGGCGGCACGCGACGCCGCCTCGACTGCGAGGTGATGGAGGCCTACGGCGTAGCGGTCGTACGGCGTAGCGCCTGCCGACTGCGCCTCCCGCACGCCGATCGACGCCGCGGGGCCCCACAGGTAGTAGATCGTCTCGCCGCGCTCGCCCTCGACCTCGCTGATCCCGTGGTACCCGAGGGGCGCGAGCAGATCGCGGTAGAACGGCAGGCTCCGCTCGATCGAAGAGACGACCAGGTCGACGTGATGGACGCCCGCGGACGGCACGGGCGCACTGCCTTCAATGCGCCTGCTCGAACTCCTGCGCGCGGCCGTAGCGGACTGCACGCTTGACCGCCCGCGGGTCGAGCCCGCGCTCGAGCAAGCGCTGCCGCTGTTCCCCTTCCGCAGCGAGCCGCAGGAAGAGCCACGCGAGCGCGAGGATCGTCACGAGCGAGCCCTCGACCATCATCACGCTTCCCGCCAGCCGCTGGTCGTCAATGGCCGACAAGCCGAGCGGCCGGGCGGTGTGCTCGTAGAACGAGTAGAAGACCGAGTTCGGCCAGATGAAGATGTTCCCGAGGATCGTCGACGAGACGCGGACGATCGCGACGTAGCCGAGCTTCGCGCCGGTGCCGAACCACTCCGGCATCGGCAGCGTCTCCAGCACCGGCGTCCAGATGAGGATCCCGCCCGTGAAGAAGCAGACGTGCTCGAGCGCGTGCACCGCGTCGTGGCGAAGCGCGGCCTCGTAGAGGAAGGGCAGGTGCCAGACGTAGAGGTTGAGCGCCCACAGGCCGAGCGCGGCAAACGGGTGAAACAACCGCCGCAACGGGTGGACGAAGCGAAGGATCGGCCGCAGGACCGGTCGCGTCAGTCCGCCGAGGATCGCGAGCGGCGCGAGGTCGCCGAGCAGGATGTGCTGCATCATGTGGAAGCCGAACGAGCTCTCGACGTAGTAGTCGATCGGCGACACGAGCGCGACGAGCAGCAGCACGATCCCGAGCGCGAAGAGGCCGATCCGCCAGCCGGGAGGCGCCGTGCCGCGCCGCTTCAGGGTCTGCACACGCCGCGCATAGAGCGCCGCGAGGAGGAGCACCGGCACCACCTGGAGCGGCTCGAACGTCCAGTGCGTCACGCGGCCGAGTCTAGTGTCGGCCTCCGGCAATAGAATCGGCGCGCCAGGTGAGGGTGTTCCATTACCACCTCGTGACGAGTCGCGTGCGCGAGGTCGAAGCGCGCTATCTCGCGAAGCTCGGCTTCGAGCTCGTCGCGCGCTACGGCCGCGTGGGCGAGGAGCACACGAGCTACGAGCCCGGGGTCTCCTGGGACGCTCTCGACACGCTCGGTTTCAAGCTCCGGCTCGCGGAGCTCGAGCGCGGTGCTGTCAACGTGGTGGTCCAGCCCGGGCAATGGGATCTGCCGCGCGTCGACCACATCGGCATCGCCCTCGAGGAGGACGACTTCGCCGCGACCCTCGCGCGCGCCGACCAGCTCAAGCTGCGCGTGCAGGAACACGGCGGCAGGCGCACGTTCGTGACGACCGGAGCCGGCTACCGCGTCGAGCTCCACCCGCCGCGCGACTGGCTCGAGGAGCTGCTCTCGGAGGCAGAGGTGCTCTCGATCGGCGAGCTGCAGCTGAGGGCCGACGATCCGTTCCGCAAGACCGAAGCGCTCGCGGACCTGCTCGAGCTGCCGCATCGCGGCTCGACCGTCGAGGTCGGCGAGACGATCGTGCGCTTCGTCGACGGCGGGCCCGTGGGACGCCCGGAGCTGCACGCGGAGCTGTTCGTCTGATGGCCAACACGTACGAGACTGCCGGTGTCTCGCTCGCCACCGCGGACGCGCTCGTCGGGCGCCTGCGCGCGGCGGGCGCCCAGATCAGCGCGCCGGAGGGCACGTTCTACGCCTGGTGGCGGCTGCCGTCCGGGCTGACCGCCGAGGACCTGGTCGAGCGCGCCCGCGTCGGCCTCGCGCCGGGCGAGGGCTTCGGCGCGCGCGGAGCCGGCTGGGCGCGGATGTCGCTCGCCGTGCCCGACGAGGACGTCGTCGAG
>JBJMJE010000284.1:0-7210 GCA_045806505.1 Gaiellaceae bacterium | reverse complement strand
ATCGCGGCTGCGAACGCGAGCCCCACGGGCATCAGGCCGAACGAGCCGAAGAAGTCGAGGCTGACGACGCGCGAGAGGAGCTGCACGGGAACGAGCTCCTGCAGCATCGTCTCCCACATCGCGACGCCGAAGCCGACGCAGAAGCCGCGGATCAGCGCGAAGAACGCCGCCAGCTCGAACCACGGCGAGAGCGCGAGCGCTGCGATCGCCAGGCTGTTCGCGAGCCAGAACGCGTAGTTGACGACTCCACGGCGCCGCCGCGGCTGCATCTGTCCGAATGCGAGCGTGCCGGTCACGGTGCCGATGCCGAAGACGGCCGTCAGCAGCCCGTAGGAGCCGACGCCGCGGCCGAAGTGATCGCTGACGAGCTCGGGCATCAGCACCTGCTGCGGCGCGAGCTGCAGCATCAGGATCACCGCGAACAAGGCGATCGTCACCCACAGCCACGGAATCCCAGCGACGTACCGGACGCCGGCGCCGATCTCGCGGAAGGTTCCCTCCCTGGCCTCGGGCTCGACCGCGCGCGGACGGACGAACCACAGCAATGCAGCCGACCCGACGAACGACGCGGCGTCGAGCGCGAAGACGACCGCAGAGCCGGTCGCCGAATAGAGCGACGCGGCGAGCGCCGGGCCGACGATGAACGATCCCCAGCGTGCGACGCCGATCAGGCTGTTCGCCGACGGAAGCGCGGCCTGTTCGACGACCAGCGGAACGATTCCGCCGACGGCCGGAAAGAAGAAGCCGTCGCCGAGACCGTTCAGAAACGTGAGCACGAGCAGCAGCTCGAACGTCAGGTTTCCGGTCGCGTCGAAGATCGCGAGGACGCCGACGACGGCGAAGCGCGCGAGATCCGACGCGATCATCATCGTGCGCCGCGGAATACGGTCGGCGAGCGCGCCGCCGATCAACAGCGTCGTCAGGAGACCGATCCCCTGGGCGAGGAAGACGATGCCGAGGCGCGACGAGCCGACGAGCGTGAACGCGCGCCAGCCGAGCGCCGTGAAGAACGCCGCGTCGCCGATGAGCGAGACGACCTGACCCGACCAGAGCACGCGAAAGTCGCGGTGGCGGAACGCGTCGAAGACGCGCACGCGCTGCAGCGGAGTCGTTTCGGTCTCCACCGGCCAAAGCTATCGTCACGCCTCGTGCTGGACCTCGAAGCAGCAGTCGACCGCTGGTCGCTCACGCTCGGCGAGCCGTACGAGCAGGGCGCGGCGGGGTACACAACGCGCGCCGTGCTCGCCGACGGCATGCCCGTCGTGCTCAAGCTCGTGCATCCGCACCGGGAGAGCGAGCACGAGGCCGACGCGCTCGAGCTGTGGAATGGGGACGGCGCGATCCGTCTCGTCCAACGCGACGAGACCGGCCACGTGCTCGTGCTCGAGCGGTGCGAGCCGGGGACGCCGCTTTCCAGGCTCGATGCCGACGACGCGCTCGACGTGATGATCTCGCTGCTGCCACGCCTGTGGCGTCCGGCCGGCGAGCCGTTCCACACGCTCGCCGACGAGGCGACGTGGTGGGCGTCCTACCTCCCCGAGCAGGACTGGAGCAACGAGCCCGCGTTGCTCGATGCTGCGCTCGATGCGATTGCGATGCTCGTCCCGACGCAGGGCGAGCAGGTGCTCCTGCACCAGGACCTGCACTTCGACAATGTCCTCGCGGCGGAGCGGGAACCGTGGCTCGTCATCGACCCGAAGCCGCTGGTCGGCGAGCGGGAGTTCGCGGTCGCCCCGATTGCGCGCTCCTTCGAGCTCGGACATTCGAAGCGCGACGTGCTGCATCGCTTCGATCGCCTGACGGCTGAGCTCGGCCTGGATCGCGAGCGCGCGCGTGGGTGGACGATTGCGCAGACGGTCGCGTGGACGTCGGACAGCAAGTTCCATCCGCGCCATGTCGAGACGGCGCGCTGGCTGCTGGAGGCGGCATGACGCTCGAGGCCGTGGTCTTCGACGTCGACTTCACGCTTGCGAAGCCCGGACCCGACCTCGGCCCCGAGGGCTATCGCAGGCTCGGCGCGCGCTTCGGCCTCGAGCTCGTGCCGGACCGCTACGAGCAAGCGCGCCGTGATGCGATCGCGACGCTGAAGCGCCACCCGGAGCTCGACCACGACGAGGAGGTCTGGGTGCTGTTCACCGAGCGGATCATCCAGGGCATGGGCGGCTCGGGCGACACGTACGCCTGCGCGCTCGAGATGACGCGCGCGTGGGAGCGCGCCGACCACTTCGAGCTGTTCGAGGACGCGCTGCCCGTGCTCGACGATCTGCGCGAGCGCGGGCTGAAGCTCGGCCTCCTGTCGAACACCGGTCGCGACCTCGATGTCTTCGTCGCGCATCACGGCATCGCGGTCGACGCGATTCTGACGTCGCGCGTTCACGGCAAGACGAAGCCGCACGAGACGATCTTCCGTGCGATGCTGGAGAAGCTCGAGGTTGCCGCCGGCGCCGCAGTCATGGTCGGCGACGATCCCGACGACGACATCGCGGGAGCGCGCGCGGTCGGCATGGAGGCGTGGCTCGTCGACCGCGAGAATCGGTTCCCGCAACATCCGCAGCGGCTGACGGATCTTCGCGCCCTTCCCGCGGCGCTCGGTCTTGTTCGTCCGCTTCACTGAGCAGCAGGCGCAAGCCCATAATGTCTTCGTGCCTGCATGGGTCATCTGGGCGATCCTCGCCGTCCTGCTGGCGCTCGGCGAGCTGGCGACACCCGGGCTCTTCTTCCTCGGGCCGGTTGCGCTCGCAACGCTGCCGGCGCTGTTCGTTTCCTTCTTCGTCCCGGCGTGGGCGCAGGTGCTCGTGTTCATCGCGAGCACGATCGCGGCGCTGGCGATCCTGCGCCCGATCGCGCGCTCGCATCTGCAGATGCCTGCGCTGATGCGCACCGGGACGGCTGCGTTGATCGGCGCGCGCGCAACCGTGCTCGAACGCGTCGACGCCGACGGCGGACGCGTGCGCATCGGTGGCGAGGAATGGTCGGCTCGGGCGTACATGAACGACCAGGTGCTCGAGCCGGGGACACGCGTCGAGGTCGCGCAGATCGAAGGCGCGACCGCACTCGTCTATGAATAGGAGAACACCGTGATTGCTCTCATTGTCTCGCTCGTCGTCGCGCTCTTCGTGCTCGTCGCGCTCGCGCGCACGATCCGCATCGTGCCGCAGGCCCGCGCCGGCGTCGTCGAGCGCCTCGGCCGCTACTCGCGCACGCTCAACCCGGGGCTGACGATCGTCGTGCCGTTCGTCGACCGCGTCCGCGACATGATCGACCTGCGCGAGCAGGTCGTCTCGTTCGCGCCGCAGCCGGTGATCACCGAGGACAACCTCGTCGTGAGCATCGACACCGTCATCTACTTTCAGGTGACGGATCCGAAGGCGGCGACGTACGAGATCGCCAACTACATCCAGGGCATCGAGCAGCTCACCGTTACGACGCTGCGCAACGTCATCGGCGGGATGGCGCTCGAGGAGACGCTGACGTCGCGCGACCAGATCAACGGCCAGTTGCGCGGGGTGCTCGACGAGGCGACGGGCAAGTGGGGCATCCGCGTCAACCGGGTCGAGCTGAAGGCGGTCGACCCGCCGATGTCGATCAAGGACTCGATGGAGAAGCAGATGCGCGCCGACCGCGACAAGCGCGCCGCGATCCTCAACGCCGAGGGCGTGAAGCAGTCGCAGGTGCTCACGGCGGAGGGCGACAAGCAGAGCGCGATCCTGCGGGCGGAGGGAAAACGGCAGGCGATGATGCTCGAAGCCGAGGGCCAGGCGAAGGCGATCGACACCGTCTTCAAGGCGATCCACGAGGGCAACCCCGACCCGCAACTGCTCGCGTACCAGTACCTGCAGATGCTCCCGCAGATCGCGCAGGGCGAGTCGAACAAGATGTGGATCATCCCGAGCGAGCTCACGCAGGCGCTCGGAAACATCGGCGGGAGGATCGGCCAGCTCGGGGCCGGCGACGACCGGAAGAACAACCAGGCAGCGGACGAAGACACGACGTAGGGCCTGGTAGGCGTACCCGTTCGGGTGACGACGGCGTTCTGGCGGGGTGGTAGAAGAGGTCATCGCCCGGATTCGCTCCACCTTCGGGCGCCTGCGGCCGATGAGCAAGAGCATGAGCCTGCTTCGGCTCCTCGGTACACGGCGCGCCAAGATCGCCTTCAACGTCGTCTCGGGCGTCATCGCCGTCGGCGTCGGCACGCTGACCGCGCGGCACTTCGTGGCGAACGGCTGGCCGATCCACGATGCGAACGTGCTCGGCGTGCTCGCCGCCGGCGGACTCTTCCTCGCGGCATTCGGCTTCAAGGCCTGGGGCTGGCAGCGCCTCTTCCGCCACGACCAGCGGCCCGGCACGCTCGCGCTCGCCGCCGCCGGCGGCGCCGCGACGGTGACGGGCCTCGCGCTCCCCGGTCGTGCCGACGAGGTCGTCCGGATCTCGGTCGTGCGGAGGTTTCCCGGCCGCCGGGTCGGCATCGGCTCCATCTGCCTCTCGCTCTTCCTGCTCGGCCTGATCGACAATGCCGCGCTGACGCCGATCGCGGCAGTGAGCGCAGGCGTCGCCGCTCCGAGCGGCTGGGTGCGGGCCGGCTTGATCGTCGTCGCCGTCGCGGGCGTCCTGGCCGGAGCGATTGTCTTCTTCCTGCCGAAGCTCGTCCTGAACCGCCGCGTCGTTCGCTTCAAGTTCGTCTGCTGGGTCGCCGAGCACACGACGACGCCGATGGACGCCTCGCGCGCGTGGGTGCTGGTGGCGATCTCGTGGGTTCTGCGCGTCCTCGCGGTCTTCGTCCTGCTCGACGCCCTATCGGTGCGCACGTCGATTCCGCTGGCGCTCGGCTTTCTCTGCGCCTCGGCGTCGGCGGCCGCGCTGCCGATCGCGCCTGCGGGCGGCGTCGCTCAGGCCGGCGCGGGTGCCGCGATCCTCGTCTCGTCGGGCATCCACGCGTCCGAGGCGGCCGCGTTCGCGGTGGCCGCGCAGGGGATGATCGTGCTCGCCGGCGCGGGCGTGCTCGTCCTCACGACGATGCTGCACTTGGCGCGGTCGCGCCTCGCACCTCGCTTCAGCGCGGCTTAGCCCCCTAGTGCGACTTCGCGACGGCGAGGTAGGCGACTCGCCCGCCCGCACCGGAGGCCCAGCACGTCTTGTGGACGCAGTCCACGGTGTCGAAGCTGCCCTTGTCGAACGTCGTCCAGGTGTTGCCGCCGTCGGTGCTGTAGTCGCTGCCCGACAGGCCGACGTCGATCGCCGTGTGGCCGCGCAGCCAGTCGACGCCCGAGCGATACTCGCTCGGCGCGCGCGCGGCAAGGTGCCACGTCCTCCCGCCGTCCGACGTGATCGCGACCGCGTTCGGCGAAGCGGTCGGTGCGGCGAAGTCGCCGCCCACCGCGATGCCGTGTTTCGCGTCGTGGAAGGCGATGCCGTTCACGCCCGAAGTCGGTCCACTGGGGATCGGCGTCACGCTCACTTGCCATGTCTTGCCGCCGTCCTTCGAGCTGAAGACGCGCGCCTGCGCGCCGCCGCCCGAACCGAACCAGGCACGCTGGCCGTGGCTCGTGAGACATTCGCCGCTGGCGGCGAATGCAGCTTCGCCGGGGAGCGCCGCCGGCATGCCGTCCTGCGACACGATCTGCCACGTCATCCCGCCGTCGTTCGTCGAGATGAGCCGGAACTTGCCGTTGACCGGATCGGAGAGCACGAGTCCCTGATGCCTGTTGAAGAACGTCATGCAGTCGTAGAAGGCAGCGGGCTCGGCGTTCGTGAACGTCTGAGTCCAGTGCGCGCCCCCGTCCGACGTGACGTAGACGCGAAAGTCCGTCGTGTTGTTGCCGATCGAGACGATCACGGCATGGTCGTTGTCGAACGCCTCGATGTCGCGGAACTGCAGGCCGGCGGCGCCGGGCGGTCCGACGGATTGCCACGTCTTGCCACCGTCTGTCGTGCGCAGGACGACGCCGTCGGTCGCCGTATACCCGCTCACCCACGCGACCTTTTCGCTGACGGCGGAGAGCCCGCGGAAATGCGCCGTCGTGCCGGTCGGCGTGACGACCCACGAGTAGCTCTTCCCGTGCTTCGCCGTGAACGCGGCCGAGGTCGCGACGACGCCCAGGAGGCCCAGCAGGAACAGGAGACGCTTCACGGCGCGGGAGCCTAACGCACTTCGCCGCGCCATGCGAGTGTGTGCTCGCCGAGGCGGGGCGCGACTCCGGTCGCGTCCATGCCGAACTCGCGCGCCGCTTCGTCGAGCGTCGCGACCGGTCCGGCGCAGACGTCCTCGCCGTCGAAGAGCGCGAGCCACTCCGCGAGCGGCCGCGAGGCGATCACGTCCTCGAGCTCCGGCAGCCGCGGCTCCCACTGGCGCGGGATCAGCTCCCGGCGTTCGACGACCTCGCAGAGCCGCTGCCAGAACCTCGGCTCGAGCGCCGACACGGTGAGGTGCCGTCCGTCGGCCGTCTCGTAGATCCGGTAGCAGGCCACGCCGCCCGTGAGCAGCTTCGGGATCGGGTCGCCGGCGACACGGTGCGCGACGAGGTCGTGCGACCGGTGCGTCATCGACACGGTGATCCGCGCTCCGCCTCCGGCGACGAGCGCCGCCAGGATTTGCGTCACCGCGCCCAGTGCGCCCGCCGCGAGGTCGGCGATCTGCACCGGCGGCAACCCGGGCGCCGAGTCCGCGAGCGCGCCCGCCCAGCCGAGGTAGTTGAGGTCGTGGCCCGCGCGCTGCTCGTGCCGCCCGCCGAGCCCGAAGCCCGTGATCGAGCAGTACACGGCGTCGGGGCACGCGTCGTCCGGTCCGACGCCGAGCCGCTCGGCGACACCGGGGCGAAAGCCCTCGAGGACGACGTCGGCCCGTCCGAGCAGGGCACGTCCGAAGGACTGTCCCTCGGACGTCTTGAGGTCGCAGACGACCGACTCCTTGCCGGCGTTGAGCGCGTCGTGCCACGCCGGCGCCGTGCCCCGGAGCGGGTCGCCCTCGGGCGGCTCGATCCGTACGACGCGCGCCCCGAGGCGCAGAAGCTCGCGGCTCGCGTAGGCGCCGGGCAGATAGCGCGTGAGGTCGATGACGAGCAGACCGGCAAGTGGTGGCGCCACGGCCGCTCGAACCTATACAAGTGACGCGATGTCGACGCTCCCCGCGAGCATCGTCCCGCTTCCGCAGCGCCGTCGCGGCCTCCCGTGGGTACTCGGCCTCGGCGCATTCGGGCTCGCGCTCTCGCTGACG
>JBJMJE010000283.1:0-6669 GCA_045806505.1 Gaiellaceae bacterium | reverse complement strand
GGTGCGGTAGGAGACGAACGTCGAGCAGACGAGAGCCGTGCGCTCGTCGATCGCGGCGGCGTACGCCTCCGGAACGGGATCGACGTGGACGACCTCCGCCCCGCGCAGCTCCTGCGCATGCGCGATCTGGCCGATCGTCGGGAACTCGTTCTCCGAGATCACGATCCGGTTCCGCTCGCCGCGGAACTGGAGCGCCGAGATGAGACCGCTGACGGCGGCGGAGACCGAGGTCTGGATCGCGACGTCGTCGGGTGCGGCGCCGAGGAGACCGGCGAACGCGACGCGGGCGGCCTCGGACCGCTCGACCCAGTGCTCCCATTCGGCGCCGTTCTCGTCCCAGCCGTCGAGGTACTCCTCGTACGCGGCGCGCACGGCATCCGAGAGCGCGCCCTGCGAGCACGAGTTCACGTAGACCTTGTCCCGGAAGACCGGGAACCGGCCGCGAACGGCCTCACCGACCAAGGTACGCCTTCCGCAGATCCTCGTCCTCGAGCAGGTCGCGGGCCTTTCCCTCGAGCACGACCCGGCCCGTCGAGAGGACGTAGCCGCGGTCGGCGATCGAGAGCGACACGTTCGCGTTCTGCTCGACGACGAGCACCGCGACTCCCGCCTCGTGCACGCTCTTGATGATCTCGAAGCTTCGCTCGACGAGGATCGGCGCAAGTCCCATCGAGGGCTCGTCCATCAGCAGCAGCTTCGGGCGCGCCATCAGCGCGCGGCCCATCGCGACCATCTGCTGCTCGCCGCCGGAGAGCGTTCCGGCGAGCTGCGAGCGGCGCTCGTAGAGCAGCGGGAAGAGCGAGTAGACGCGCTCGTAGTCGTCCTTGCTGCCGCCGTTGTACAGGTACGCGCCCATCTCGAGGTTCTCGCGAACGGACATCGGCGCGAAGAGGCGCCGGTTCTCCGGGACGATCGCCATCCCGCGCCGGATGCGGTGGCTCGTCGAGCGGGTGGTCACCTCCTCGCCGTCGAAGCGCACGGCACCGGCTCGCGGCTGGACGATGCCGAGGATCGTCTTCAGCGTGGTCGACTTACCGGACGCATTCCCGCCGAGCAGGCAGACGAGCTCACCCGGCGAGACGTGGAGGTTCACGTTGTCGAGGATGTGGATCTCGCCGTAGTAGGTGTGGATGTCGTCCAGCTCGAGGAGGCGCGTCATGACGCCTTCAGCCCGAGATACGCCTCCACGACACGGTCGTTCGTGGCGACCTCGTCGAACGAGCCCGCGGCGATCTTGACGCCGTGGTCGAGCGCGATCACGCGGTCGGAGATGCCCTCGACGACGTGCATGTCGTGCTCGATGACGAGGATCGTGTAGCCGCCGCGCTCGCGCAGCTCGCTGATCAGCTCCGTGATCTCGTGCGTCTCGACCGGGTTCATCCCCGCCGCCGGCTCGTCGAGCAGCAGCAGCTTCGGCTCGGTCGCCATCGCCCGCGCGATCTCGAGGCGGCGACGGTTCGCATACGACAGCGAGTAGGCGGGCTGGTTGCGTCGGTACCCCGCAAGTCGCTGCCCGAAGAAGTCGAGCTTCTCTCCCGCGACGCGCACGATCTCGCGCTCCTCGCGCCGCGAGCCGGGCGTGCGGAAGATCGACTGCAAGACGTTCGCGTGAGTGCGTCCGTACTGCGACGCCATCACGTTCTCGAGCACAGTCATGTTGAGGAAGAGGCGGAGCGTCTGGAACGTGCGCGCGATGCCGAGCTTCGTGATGCGGAACGGCGGCATGCCGACGATGCTCTTCCCTTCGAGCTCGATCTCGCCCGAGTCCGGCTCGTACAGCCCGCTGATGAGGTTGAAGAGCGTCGTCTTCCCGGCGCCGTTCGGCCCGATGACGCTGACGATCTCCCCGGGTGCGACCTCCATGTCGAGGCCGTCGATCACGGTGAGACCACCGAACGCTTTCGTCACGCCGCGTAGGGCAAGGAGCGGCTCGCTCATACGATCTCGACCCGAGACGTGCCGAGCAGCCCCTGCGGCCGCGCGTTCATGAGCACGATCAGCAGCGCCCCGAGGATGATCAGGCGCGTCGTCGACGGCTCGAAGTCGAGTCGGTTCTCCCACACGAACGCGGCGAGGTAGAGCGTCGGAACGAGGAAGAGCGCGCGCCACCAGCCGTGCAGCAACGTCAGGATCAGAACGCACGCGATCAGCGCGACGAACGCGTAGTTGCCGATCAGCGTCGCGTGGTGCTGCGGCCGGATCACCCAGTCCTGCATCGCGCGCCCGATGACGTCTCCTCCCGCAGCCTGTCCCTTCGTTCCCGCAGGCCACACGGCGGCGATGAGCGCGTGGAACGCAAAGCCGAACGCGACGACGCCGCCCAGGATCGCCGCGAGCTTCTTCCACGGCCGCACCTTCGCGATGAGCGAGATCAGGATCACCGAGTAGAAGAGCCACCGCGCCTGGTTCGGGTCGCGCAGCACCTCGAGCGAGATGTTGATCGTCAGCGCGCCGAGAATCACGCCGCTCAGGCTGCCCGCGCCGCCGAGAATCACCATCGCATAGACGGTGATCAGCAGCGGCGTGTCGTAGCTGTCGGGGAACACCGCGCCGTCGACCGCCGCGCTGATCGCGCCGGTGACGCCCGCGATGCTGGCGCCGAACGCGAACGCGAGCAGCTTCAGCCGGTTGACGGGAATGCTCATCGTCTCGGCAGCGAGGGGATCTTCGCGCAGCGCCTTCCATGCGCGTCCGGTGCGCGACTCGGCAGTGAAGTGGAGCGCGATCACCACGATCGCGAGCGTGATCAGAGAGACATAGAAGTACGCCTGGATCGACACGACTTTCTGCCCGAAGAAGTCGAGCGGGTCGAGGTCCGCGATCCCGTTCGGGCCGCTCGTCAGGTCGACGGCGCGGCTGTGCCCGAACAGCGTGAGCCGGTTGCCGTTGGTCACGAACGTCACGAAGGCCAGTCCGAAGAACAGGGTGACGATCGCCAGGTAGTCGCCGAGCAACCGGCGGGATGGAAGCCCGAGGAGCAAGCCCACCAGCGCCGCGGCGAGCAGGATGACGGGCAGCGCCGCCTCCGCCGGCCAGTGGATCCCGAACTTGTCCGACGCGATCAGCGCGTACATGTAGGCGCCGAAGCCGTAGAACGCGATGTAGCCGAGGTCGAGCAGCCCGGAGAAGCCGACGACGACGTTGAGGCCGAGCGCGAGCAGCGAGAAGATGAGCGTGTCGACGCCGACGCGGATGACGTACTCGTTGCTCGACAGAAGCGGAACGAGCGCGGCGACGAAGAGGAAGGCGCCGAAGCGCGCGCTCGGCGGGATGCGCTCGAACGCCTGCCGGATCCGTCCGCCCTCGCGCCGCTCGTCGGCTTCCGCGACCCAGCTGTCGACTCCGATGCGTGTGGGCGCCTGCTGCGTCATACCTTCTTGATGTCCGCCTTCCCGAGCAGGCCGGTGGGCCGGACGATCAGCACCGCAATGAGGATCCCGAAGACGATCAGGTCGTAGAACGTCGACGACAGGTAGCCGGTGGCGAAGGCCTCGGCAAGGCCGATCACCATTCCGCCGAGCATCGCGCCGGGGATGCTGCCGATGCCGCCGACGACCGCGGCAGTGAAGCCCTTCAGCCCCGCCGCGAAGCCCATGAAGTGGTACACGCGCTGGAAGACGAGCCCGACCATCACGCCGGCCGCGCCGGCGAGCGCCGAGCCGATGAAGAAGGCGATGACGATCACCCGGTCAACGTCGATCCCCATCATCGCGGCGGCCTCGCGGTCGTATGCGGTCGCCCGCATCGCCTTCCCCACGCGCGTGTAGGACACGAAGACGGTCAGCGCCGCCATCAGGGCGACGGTCGTGACGATCACGATGATCCGGATCAGCGAGATGTTCAGCGCGCCCCAGTGGATGCCCTTGACGAAGAGCGCGCCGTTGTCGAGATCGAACGTGCCGTACGAGCGGAAGTCTGCGGTGAAGAGCAGCAGCGCCGAGTTCTGGAGGAAGAACGAGACGCCGAGTGCTGTGATCAGCGGCGCGATTCGCGGCGCGTTCCGAAGCGGCCGGTACGCGAAGCGCTCGATGACGACGCCGAGCACGCCGGCGCCGAGCATCGCCGCGAGGAACATGAACGGCAGCAGCAGATAGATCGGGAACATCGGGCTCACGGCGCCGCCGCACACGACGAGCACGCCGTAGCCGACGAACGCGCCGATCATGAACACCTCGCCGTGCGCGAAGTTCAGGAGCTTCAGGATTCCGTAGACCATCGAGTAGCCGATGGCGATGAGCGCGTAGACGCTACCGAGCGTCAGCCCGTTGACCAGTTCCTGAACGAAGAAGTCCCAGGTCCACATCGCAGAGAGTTGCGGCCCGCCGGAGCGGGCCGCACTCAACTATGTCCTAGCCGACGAGCTTGTGCTTGCCGTCCGGCTGGATCTGCGAGACGTAGAACTTCGCGGCCGGCACGTCGCCGTGCTTGTCGAAGGTGACCGGGATCCCGAGGATCGAATGCGGGATCTTGACGGCGCGAATGTTCTTCAACAGCTCGGCACGCGTTGCCTTGCCGTCTTTGCACGCAGCCTTGTACGCAATCGCGGCGACCTGCGCCGCCGTGTACGCCGGCGGGCCGAACGTGCTCCACTTCGTGCCGTACTTCTTGTTGTAGCCGGAGATGACTTTCGCCGTGCCCGGCAGGCCGTGGATGTCGCGCGCGAACGACGAGACGTACGCACCCGAGCTCGTGAAGTCGCCCGAGTCGAGACCGTCCGAGCCGAAGACCTTCGCGCCCTTGCCCTGCTCCTTCATCTGCTCCGCGAACAGCTGGCCGTTCGCGGCCACCTGCCACGGGAGGAAGACGACGGTCGCGTCGTCGGGCACCTTCGTCACGAGCGACGAGAAGTCCGTGACCTTCTGGTTGACCGACTCACGCTGAACGCTGACCTTGTTCGCTTTGAGAACCGCGGTCGCCGCGGCAGCGAGGCCGGTCGAGTACGCCTCCTGGTCGTCGATGATGACGACCTTCTTCGCGTGCAGCTTGTTGACCATAAAGAGGGCGTCCGACCGCCCCTGCGCCGCATCGCTTCCCACGACGCGCGAGAACGTCGGGTACTTGCCCTGCGTCAACGTGATGTTCGTGGCCGACGAGGTGATGTACGCGAGGCTCTTCCGCTTGAAGAGCGGCCCCACCGCGATGACCTCCTGCGAGCCCGCCGGCCCGACCGTGACCAGCAATGACTTGTTCGCCGCGAACTTCGTGCCGACGGTAAGCGCGAGCTTCGGGTTGAGCTGGGTGTCGCCCTGCAGGATCTTGAAATGCGTGCCGTTCGCCGCGTTGAAGCTGTCGACGGCGTACTGCGCCCACGTCCCCTGCTCGTGGCCGAGGAACGCGACAGGACCGGTGAGCGGCCCCATGAACCCGATCTGGCCCGACGTGCACGCTGCCACGCGGGACGCGGCAACCGACGGCGACGACGAGCCTTTGGTGACCGCCGACGCCGCCGCAGCGGTGATCCCCGCGACGATCAGCGCAAGCACGAGCGCTTTCTTCATGTACCTCGTCCTCCTTCATTGTCGTTCTTGCCCTCACTCGCCCTCGATGCCGGATCGCCCGACGGGTGAAAGACCCCGAGGACCTTCATTTCCGCACTCCCGCTGTTTTCGAGGCAGTGCCTCGTATACGGCGGTAGATGGAGGCAGGTTCCCGGTCCGAGCGGAACCTCTTCCCCGGCGATGTGGTACGTGCCGGTTCCCTCCAGGATGTAGACGACTTCGTCGTAGGTATGGCTGTGCTCCGGCGCTTTCCCGGGCGGGATCACGCCGACGAACTGCGTGACGTCGAGGCAGCCGGCGTCCTGGTTGATCAGGTACCGGAACTCGCGGTTCGGCGAGGCCGGCAACGACGGCTGGTCTGCGTGGCGGACCGTCACACGCCTCGGCTCGCCGACGCCGAGCTCGCTCGCGGGCGCCGTGACCGACGCGACGACAAGCTCCTCGTCGGTCGCGATCCGGTACGTCTCGCCCGGAGCGACGAACGCCGCGGTCCACGGCTCGAGCACGTGCTCCTGCCCGTCGAGCTCGAGCGTCCCCTTCCCCGAGACGACGAACAGCACCTCCTGCCTGTCGCCGGCACGCCGTTCGAGCGACCGCCCCGGCGAGAAGCGGATCACGTGCTGCTCGAGCCGCTCGCAGCCGTGAGAGGCGTCGATCGTGGTCCGGACCTCGGCAGTGTCGCCGGGCGCACGCACGCTCGGAACGTCCTGCTCCGCGACAACGAAGCCCTCTGCGACCCGCATGCGGCCATTCTCGCGACAGTCGCGCCCGGCGTCAACGCGCGGCTAGGGTCGGTGCGTGATCCGGCCGGCCACGGCTACGGACATCGAGGCGGTGCGCACGCTGTTCCGCGAGTACGGCGACGGCCTGGGCATCGACCTGTCGTTCCAGGATTTCGATGCGGAGCTCGCGAGCCCGCTGGGCTTCTACGAGCTCGTGCTCGTCGCGGCGGGCGGGTGCGTCGCGCTCCGGCGCGTCGACGGCGCGACGTGCGAGATGAAGCGTCTCTACGTCCGGCCGGCGGCGCGCGGCGCCGGCCTCGGCCGCGCGCTCGCGGGCGCCGTGATCGCGCACGCCCGAGCGCGCGGCTACGAGCGCATGCTCCTCGACACGCTGCCGTCGATGGCGGAGGCGCGTTCGCTGTACGCGTCGCTCGGCTTTCGCGAGACTG
>JBJMJE010000282.1:0-13547 GCA_045806505.1 Gaiellaceae bacterium | reverse complement strand
CACGGGCTTCCGCTGGCTCGAGCCGAACGACGCGCCGGGGAACGTGCTCGCGTTCATGCGCATCGGTACGGACGAGAAGCGCCCGCTCGTCTGCGTCTGCAACTTCTCGCCGGTGCCGCGGTACGGCTACCGGCTCGGCCTGCCACTGCGCGGGAGCTGGCGCGAGGTGGTGAACACCGACGCCGCGTACTACGGCGGCTCCGGCGTCGGCAATCTCGGCCACGTCGAGGCCGATGCGGCGCCGTGGCACGACCAGCCGTTCTCGGCGGAGGTGACACTGCCGCCGCTGGCGACGGTCTGGCTGATTCCCGCGTAGGGGCCTATCCTCGGCGTCATGCCGAGCTGTCCCTCGTGCGGGAGCGACGTCCCGGCAGGTGCGCGCTTCTGTCCCGCGTGCGGCGCGGCGCTGACGCAGGCGCCCGCGCCGGAGGACATGCTGAAGCTCGTCACGGTGCTCTTCGCAGACGTCGTCGGCTCGACGGCACGTGCGGAGGCCGCCCATCCCGAGGACGTACGCGCTCTGATGGCGTCGTACTTCGAGGCGATGGCGGAGGAGATCCGCGCCGAAGGCGGGGCGCTCGAGAAGTTCGTGGGCGACGCGATCATGGCCGTGTTCGGCGCCCCTTCGGCGCACGAGGACGATCCCGTCCGGGCGGTGCGGGCGGCGCGGCGGATGCTCGAACGGTTGCGCTCCTGGAACGCGCAGCGCGCACCGGGCGACCAGCTCGAGATCCGCATCGGCGTCGAGACCGGCGACGTCGTCGCCTCCGGCGGCGCCGCCGGCGAGCTCCTCGTGACCGGCGACTCCGTCAACACGGCCGCACGGCTGCAGCAGGCGGCGGAGCCGGGGGCGATCGTCGTCGGCGCGCGAACCGCGCGTGCCGCACGGTCGCACTTCGTGCTGCGCGAGGCCGACGAGCCGCTCGGGCTGAAGGGCAAGTCCGCGCCCGTGAACGCGTGGCTCGTGGTCGGCGAGCGTGAGACCGTCGAGGAGCGAGGCGTGCCGGGGCTGGCGGCGCCGCTCGTCGGACGCGGGCGCGAGCTCGAGTCGCTGAAGGCCAAGTTCGAGCGCGTCGCGGCCGATCGCCGTCCGGCGCTCGTCACGCTCGTCGGCGACGCAGGCGTCGGCAAGAGCCGGCTGGTACGCGAGTTCCTCGGCGGGCTCGACGACGCGTCGACGGTCCTCGTCGGCCGCTGCCTTCCCTCCGGCGAGGGGACGACGCTGCTGCCGCTCGCCGACATGCTCGAAGCGAGGGGGAACGTCTTCGATTCCGATAGCGCGGAGACCGCGTACGCGAAGATCGCGCAGCTCGTCGACGCGGAGGTCGACGAAGACGTCGCCGGCGACCGCTCGCGCACCGCGGCCGCGCTCGCGTGGACGCTCAGACTCCAGCCCGAGTACGACGCGCTTCGCGCGCTTACTCCGCATGAGCGCCAGCGTGAGCTCGTCAACGCGTGGCGCGCGCTGTTCGCGTCGCTCGCACGCCGCGCTCCGGTCGTCGCCGTCGTCGAAGACCTGCACTGGGGCGACCCGACGATGCTCGACATCCTCGACGAGCTCGCGGAGCGTCTCGATGGGCCGATTTTGTTCGTGTGCACGGCGCGGCCCGACCTGCTGCGCGTCAGGCCGGACTGGGGAGGCGGCCGCCGCAGCTTCAGCTCACTCCCGCTCGATGCGCTGAGTGCCGAGGACAGTGCGCTGCTCGTGTCGCTCCTGCTCGAGATCGACGCGGTGCCGGACGTGACACGGCGCGGCATCCTCGAGCGCTCCGAGGGCAACCCGTTCTTCCTCGAAGAGATCGTCCGGCACCTGATCGACGAGGGACTGCTCGTCTTCGACGACGGACAGTGGCGAGGGCGTGAGGAGATTGGCGCCGTCGACCTGCCCGACAGCGTGCACGCAGTCATCCTCGCCCGCCTCGACCTGCTCTCTCCCGAGGAGAAACGTGTCGCCCAGCGCGCCGCCGTGATCGGGAGGTTCTTCTGGGACGGAGCGGTCGCCGCGGTCGCCGGCAGCGACGATCTCGACGGCGTGCTCGGAACTCTCCGCCGCCGCGAGTTCGTTCGCGAGCGGATGTCGTCGTCGCTCGCGGGCCAGCGCGAGTTCGTCTTCAAGCACGTGCTGATTCGCGACGTCGCGTACGAGAGCCTGCCGCGCCGGGAGCGAGGACGCGCGCACGTGGATGCTGCTGCGTGGCTCGAGCGCACGAGCGGAGACCGCGCGGCCGAGCTCAGCGAGCAACTCGCTCACCACTACGAGAGTGCGTACGGCTACCTGCAGACGGACGAGCTGAGACGGGCAGCGAGGGCATATCTCCTGAAGGCGTCGCAGGACGCGCACCGGCGCTTCGCCGTCGTGCAGGGCGAGGCTCTGGCGAGGCGGTCGGTCGACGTTTCGGCGCCCGGTGCGGAGCGGGTGGAGGCGCTCGAGTCGCTCGCCGACCTTCACTACCACGTCGGCGAAGCGGCGTGGCGCGCGTATCTCGAGGCACTGGCCGAGCTCTCGGAGGACGATCCCGCGTTCGCGCGGCTCGCAGGCAAGGCGGCCCAGTTCGGCTCCCGCTGGGTCGGAACCATGGTCGAGCTGCCGGCGGTCGACGAGGTCAGGCGGCTGATCGAGGCGGGTCTCCGCACGGCGAAGCCGCACGGACCAGAGCGGGCGCAACTGCTCATCGACGAGGGTTTCCTGATGCTCCAGCGCGAGCGCCGTCTCGGCGACGACGTCGACGCCGTCGTCGACGAAGCGGTCGCAGCGGCCGAGAACATCGCCGACGCCAATCTTCTTTCGGCCGCGTTCGATCTCGCCGGCGCGCGCGAGATGTATCACGGCCGGCACGGCGAGCTGCGCCGGGTGATGCTGCGACGGCTCGAGCTCGTTCCGCGCCTGAGCGACGTCAAGGAGGTCGGCGACACGTATGCGATGGCGGCGTGGGGCGCGCAGTTCGTCGGCCTCTACCGCGAGGCCGAGGCGCGCGCGAGCGTCTCGGTCGAGCGCCTGCGTGACGTCGACGCCGGCGGTTACCTGCACGGACTGACCTGGCGCGTCGCCGCCCGCTTCATGCTCGGCGACTGGGACGGAGCGCTTGCCGACCAGGCAGAGCTGGAGCGCGTTGCCGATCTCGACCAGCGCGGCCTGCCGGCGGGTTTCACTCTCCGCGCGTACGGCTACGCGGCGCTGTGCCACGAGCTGCGCGGCGAGGAGGCCGCCGCGACGCGCTATGTCGATCTCTCCCTCAGGATGTTCGCGCAGAACGAGGGCGTCAAGCGGCGGGGATCGCTCCAGGCGGCGGCGCTGGCGCGCGTGCTCGGGCGTCGCGGCCGCTTCGACGAGGCGCTCGGACTCACTCCGGTCATGCCACGTAGGGAGAGCGCGTGCGTGGCACTCGAAGCGCGATGCGAAGTAATGGCGGACCTTCGGCGGTGGGAGGAAGCATCCGCGCTCGCGGCTCTCGCGCGCGAGGAGGCCGAAGCCGGCGAGCTCGTTTCGTTGCCGTTCTTCGCCGATCGGCTCGAAGGCCGCGCCGCCGCAGCGACGGGTGACGCAGGTCGTGCCGTCGAGCTCTTGCGGCGCTCGGCCAACGGATTCGCCAACGTCGAGGCGCGGTGGGAGGAGGCCCTGTCGCGGCTGTTCCTCGGCCAGGCGCTGCTCGACAGCGACGGTCCCGCAGCGCAGCGCGAGGTGACGGCGGCGCTGCCGGTCTTCGAGGAGCTGCGTTCCGTCAAGGAAGCTGAGCGGGCGCGGGCGCTGCTCGCAGCGGTTCCGGCGGCGTAGGCTCAGGCTCGAGGTCTGAGGCTGAGCCTTCCTTCGAGGACGGCGCGACCCACGATCGCGCCTTCGGCGCCGGCTTCCGCGAGCGCGGCAACGTCCTCGTCGGAGCGGACGCCGCCGGCGGCGAGGACGGGGAGGCCGGAGCTCTCGGCGACGTGGCGAACGAGGTCGATGTCCGGGCCTTGCATCGTCCCGTCCCGCTTGATCGCCGTGCAGAGGAGGCGCGGGGCGCCGGCAGCGACGCAGCGGCGGATCGCTTCGTCGACGTCGAGCGAGCCTTCCGTCCAGCCGCGCGCGTGGACGACGCCGTCGCGGACGTCGATCGCGACGACCAGGCGTTCGCCGAGCGAGGCGACGAGCTCGTCGAGCAGCGTCCACGCCGCGGTACCGACGACGACGCGGTCGGCTCCGGCCTCGACGAGCGCCTCGGCGTCAGCGACCGAGCGCACGCCGCCGGACGCCTGCACGGGCACCGGTGCGGCAGCCTCGACGATCGTCTGGACGACGTCGGGACGGATGCGCCCCGCGCGTGCTCCGTCCAGGTCGACGACGTGGAGCCGCGTCGCGCCGGCGGCTGCAAAGCTGCGCGCGAGCTCGACGGGCTCCCCGTACTCCGTGGCTCTGTCGTAGTCGCCCTGCTCGAGGCGGACTGCGGCCTCGCCGAGCAGGTCGATTGCCGGGATCGTCTCCACGTGTTACTATGCTAACACGCTTCGATGGCAGCGGAACCCTCACATCCATGGCAGACCCAGGAGATCAGCGAGCTTTGCGACGCGATGGCGTCACTGAGGAACACGGACGAGGTGGGCCGCTTCCTCCGCGACCTCTGCACCCTGTCGGAGCTGGAGGCGATGGCGCACCGCTGGCAGGTGGCGCGGCTGCTCGAGGAGGGCCTGCCGTACCTCGAGATCAGCCGGCGGACGCACGCGTCGACGACGACGGTGACACGCGTGGCGCACTGGCTGCGGCACGGCGAGGACGGATACCGCTTGCTGCTCGACCGCATGAAGCGACGCAGAGCGACCGCCTGACGATCGCGGTGCCGGCGAAGGGCCGGCTGCGCGAGCCCTCTATCTCGCTGCTCGACGACGCCGGGCTCGGCCCCGAGGAGCCGGGCGAGCGGGCGCTCGCGTTCCCGTGCCGGAACGCGCCCGTCGACGTGCTGCTCGTCCGCGCTGCTGATGTCCCGGAGTACGTGCAAGACGGCGTCGTCGACTGCGGGATCACGGGCGCCGACCTCGTCCGCGAGCGCGGCGCGAAGGTGACCGAGCTGCTGAAGCTCGGGTTCGGCGGCTGCCGGCTAGAGGCGGCGGTGCCGGAGGAGTCGCCGGTCACGAAGCTCGGAGAGCTCGCCGGCACGCACGTGGCGACGGCGTACCCGCGCCTCGCCCGTGAGCTGCTCGCAGAGCGAGGCATCGACGTTGCCCTCGTCGACGTGACGGGCTCGGTGGAGGTCGCGCCGCGGCTCGGGCTCGCCGACGCGATCGTCGACCTCGTCTCGAGCGGCAGCACCCTGCGCACGAACGGCCTGCGCTCGCTCGGCGCGCTGTTCGAGTCGGAGGCGGTGCTCGTCGCGCGCGACGAGGGCGACCACCCGAGCCGACTTGCGGCGATCCTGCGCTCGGTCGTCGAGGCGCGGCGCAACCGCTACCTGATGCTGAACGCGCCGGAGGACTCGCTCGAGGCGATCTGCGCGCTCGTTCCCGGCTCGCGCGCGCCGAGCGTGCTGCCGCTTGCAGAGCCGGGCATGGTTGCCGTGCACGCGCTCGTTCCCGCGACGGACGTCTGGCGCTTGCTGCCGAAGCTCGAGGAAGCCGGCGCGTCGTCGATCCTGCTCGTGCCCGTCGAGCGGATGATCTCGTGAGCATCGTCGAGGACGTCAAGGCACGCGGCTTCGAGGCCGTGCGCGAGTGGGCGCTCGAGCTCGACGGCGCGGAGCCGGTGCGTGCGGTAGCGCAGGCCGAAGGACTTCCGCGCGACGCGTTGCTCACGCTCGCCGATCGCGTCCGCCGCTGGCACGAGGTGCAGCGCCCGCGCGACGTCGAGCTGGAGGTCGAGCCGGGCGTCGTGCTCGAGCGGCGCTGGGTGCCGCTGCGCTCGGTCGGCGTCTACGTCCCGCGCGGGCTGATCTCGACGCTCGTGATGTGCACGGTGCCGGCGCAGGTCGCGGGCATCGACCGGATCGTCGTCGTGACGCCGCCCTCGGGCGCCGGTCTCGTAGCCGCCGCGGCCGAAGCGCTCGGCATCGACGAGGTGTGGGCGCTGGGCGGCCCGCAGGCGATCGCGTGGCTCGCCTACGTCGAGCGTGTCGACCGGATCGTGGGCCCCGGAAACGCTCACGTGAACGAAGCCAAGCTCGCCGTGTCGCGCGACGTCGCGATCGACCTGCCGGCCGGTCCGTCCGAGGTCGTCGTGGTCGCGTCGAACGGGACGGATCCGCGGATCGTCGAGCTCGAGCTCGCCGCTCAGGCCGAGCACGGAGCCGGCACCGTGTGCCGCGTCGTCGAATCGGTCGAGGAGGCGGAGGCGCTCGCGCCCGAGCATCTCGTGCTGCTCGGCGAAGAAGCCGAGGCGCGCGCCGGCGACGTGCGCAACGCGGGCGCAGTCTTCGTGGGCGCTTCGTCGCCCGTCGCTGCAGGCGACTACGCGACCGGCGGGAACCACGTCCTTCCCACCGGCGGCTGGGCGCGGAGCGTCGGCGGCCTCGGAATCGAGACGTTCCTCAAGCCGGTGACCATTCAGCGGCTGACGCCCGAGGGCCTCGCGCGCGTGCGCCCGGTCGTAGAGGCGCTCGCGGAGGCGGAAGGCATGCCCGCGCACGCAGCGGCGGTCCGGCGATGAGGGCGATCTCGCCCGAGTTCACCGGCTACGGCTGGGCGCCGTCGACCGCCGACATCGCGCGGCTCGCCGGCATCGATCCGATCGAGGTGATCCGCTACGACGGCAACGTCGCCGCCCAGCCGCTGCCGTCGACGCGGCCGGGAACGATCGCCGGCCAGCTCGCGCGCATCAACACGTATGCGCACGGCGGCTACCCGGAGCTCCTCGACGCGATCGCTCGCTACAACGGCGTCCGCCCGGAGAACGTCGTGCTCGGCGCGGGCGCCGACGACGTGATCCTGCTCTGCGCACGCGCGTTCGCCGGGCCCGGCGACACAGTGGCGATCGCCGACGATCCGACGTACCCGCTCTTTCGCATCGGCGCGTGGCTCGCGGGCGCGGAGGTGGGGGACGACGATCCGGCGCTGACCTTCTGCTGCCGTCCGAACAATCCGACGGGCGCGCTCGACCCGCTGCCGGACGCGCGGCCGCTCGTCGTCGACGAGGCGTACTTCGAGTACTGCGGCGAGACGGCGCTGCCGCTGCTCGAGGACGGCCTGATCGTGATCCGCACGTTTTCGAAAGCGTTCGCGCTCGCAAGCGCGCGCGTCGGCTACGCCATCGCGGCGGCGGACACGGCGCGTGAGCTCAACGCGCGCCAGGCGCCGTGCCCGGTGACGTCGTTGTCGGCCGCGCTCGCGCTCGCCGCGCTCGAGTCGCCGCCGGACGTGACGCCTGTCGTGGAGGAACGCGAACGTCTCGCGCGGGCGCTACGCGCGCTCGGCCTCGAGCCGCTTCCATCGCACGGGAACTTCCTGTTCGTGCCTCTCGACGAGCCGCGCGAGCTCTTCGACAAGCTGCTGCGGCAAGGGCTGGCCGTGCGGCCGTTCGCCACGGGCGTCCGCATCTCTGTCCTCGACCCCGAGGACGATGACGTGCTCGTCGAGTCGCTGGCGCGCGCGCTCGACCGGCCGTCGCCCGTCGCGGCCGCGGGCGGTCGCCGCGTGCGCCGCCTACGCGCGACCGCGGAGACGCGCATCCGCGTGCGCCTTGCTCTCGACGGCGCGTCGCGCGTCCGCGTCGCGACCGGCGCCGGGCTGTACGACCACTTCCTCGAACAGCTCGCGTTCCACGCCGGCTTCGACCTCGTTCTCGAGGGCGCCGGCGACGTCGAGACCGGCGAGCACCACACCGCTGAAGACGCCGCGCTGGCGCTCGGCGACGCACTCGCCGCCGCGCTCGGTGATCGGCGAGGGATTGCGCGCTACGGCGACGCGGTCGTGCCGATGGACGATGCGCTCGCGCGTGCAGCGGTGGATCTCGGCGGGCGTCCTGCCGCCGAGCTCAAGCTCGAGCGCGACCCCGGCCTCGCCGTGCACATGCTGTCGAGCCTCGCGCAGGCGGCGCGAGTCGCCATCCACATCGAGTCGAGCGGCCGCGACGAGCACCACGTCGCCGAGGCGGCGTTCAAGGCGGTCGGCCGCGCACTGCGCGTCGCTGTGAAGCGCGAGAGCGAAGGCATCCCCTCGACGAAGGGCGTCATGTGAACGTCGCGATTTGCG
Organism: Gaiellaceae bacterium; assembly: GCA_045806505.1. GTDB lineage: Bacteria > Actinomycetota > Thermoleophilia > Gaiellales > Gaiellaceae > DASVFB01. The sequence goes on along the minus strand of JBJMJE010000282.1, from coordinate 5,396 downwards.
ACTACGGCGCCGGGAACACGCGGTCCGTGGAGATCGCGTTCGCGCGCCTCGGCGCCCGCTTCACCGACGACGTCGAAGCCGCGGACCTCGCCGTGCTTCCCGGCGTCGGCTCCGCGCGCTCGGCGATGGAGGGCCTGCGAAGGCGCGGGCTCGACGAGGCACTGCGCGAGCGCGTGGAAGACGGCCGTCGCGTGCTCGGCATCTGCCTGGGCCTGCAACTCGCGCTCGACGAGTCGGAGGAGGACGGCGGCGTCGACGGGCTCGGGATCGTGCCCGGCCGGTCGGTGCGCCTGAGCGAGGGCCGCATCCCGCGCATCGGCTGGGCGGACGTCGACCGCCTCAATGAGACGTTCTACTTCGCGCACTCGTACGCGGCCGAGACGCCGTGCGCGACGGCGCACTCGGAGAACGTCGTCGCCGTCGTCGAGCGCGGCGCGTTCACCGGCGTCCAGTTTCATCCCGAGAAGAGCGGTGCCGCGGGCGCGCGCTTCCTGGAGAGCCTGTGCCTCTCCCTCGCCTGATCCCGTGTCTCGACGTCGCGGGCGGCCGCGTCGTCAAGGGCGTGAACTTCGTCGGCCTGCGCGACGTCGGCGACCCCGTTGAGCTCGGCGGCGCGTACTCGGACGCGGGCGCGGACGAGCTCGTGTTCCTCGACATCTCGGCGACGCTCGAGGACCGGGCGACCCTGGTGGAGCTCGTCGGCCGCGTCGCCGAACGGCTCGCGATCCCGTTCACCGTCGGCGGCGGCATCCGCAGCGTCTCCGACGCCGAAGCGCTGCTCCGCGCGGGTGCCGACAAGATCTCCGTCAACTCCGCGGCGCTCGAGCGTCCCGAGCTCGTCACCGAGCTCGCCGAGAGGCTGGGCAGCCAGGCTGTCGTCGTCGCGATCGACGCGACCGAGGGAGATGTACGTTCGCGCGCGGGAACGGCGCGGACTCCGCGACGCGCGGCCGAATGGGCGCGCGAGTGCGAGCGGCGCGGGGCAGGCGAGATCCTGCTCACCTCGATCGACGCTGACGGGACGCGCGCGGGCTACGACCTCGAGCTCACGGAGGAGGTCGCCGCCGCGGTCACCGTTCCCGTCATCGCGTCGGGCGGCGCCGGCGAGGCGATCCACGTCGCCGAGGCGCTGCAGATCGCGCAGGCGGCGCTGCTCGCATCCATCCTGCACGAGGATCCGTCGCGCCTCGTGCGCCTGCGTGCCGAGCTCCGCGACATGGGGGTTCCCCTCCGAGATGCTGCTTAGAGCGGCGATCGTCCAGGACGCGGAGACGGACCGCGTGCTGATGCTCGCGTGGATGAACGACGAGGCGGAGCGGCTGACGCGCGAGACCGGCGAGGTGTGGTTCTGGAGCCGCTCGCGCGAGAAGCTGTGGAAGAAGGGCGAGACGTCGGGCAACACGCTCGCGGTCGAGGAGCTGCGCGACGACTGCGACGGCGACGCGCTGCTCGTCCGCGTCCGCCCGAACGGCCCCGCGTGCCACACGAATGCCGTGTCGTGCTTCGCACCCTGGCTCTGGCGCGTCGTCGCCGAGCGCGCAAAGGAGCGGCCGGAAGGCTCGTACGTGACGGCGTTGCTCGACGAAGGCCTCGCGGCTTGCGCGCGCAAGGTCGGGGAGGAGGCCGTCGAAGCGTCGGTCGCCGCGCTGGCCGAGTCCGACGAACGCCTCGTCGAGGAGATCGCCGACCTCTGGTTCCACAGCTACGTCCTGCTCGCGGCGCGCGGGCTCGACCCCGCTGCAGTCGAGGACGAGCTCAGCCGTCGCCACTCGGCAAGAACGACGCCGTAGCGCGCGCCGAGCGAGTGTTGCGCCTGCCCCGGACGGGTAGCCTCGCGCGGCATGCAAAAGCTGGGCGCAATCCCGATCGACGACGCGCGGGTCGAGTTCCGCGTGTGGGCGCCGGAGGGCCAGAGCCTCGCGGTGCGCATCGGCGGACGCGACGCGCAGCTCGAGCGCGCGGACGACGGGACGTGGTCCGGGGACGTCGCCGCGAAGGACGGTGACGACTATCGCTTCGTCGTCGACGGTGTCGCGTGGCCCGACCCGTGCTCGCGCTTCCAGCCGCAGGGCGTGCGGGGGCCGTCGCGGGTCGTCGACACGAGACGGTTCGACATCGCTCCGGGTCCGGAACTGAAGCTCGAAGAGCTCGTCCTGTACGAGCTCCACGTCGGCACGTTCTCCGAAGAGGGGACGTTCGACGGCGTCATCCCGTACCTGCGCGGGCTGCGCGAGCTGGGCGTCACGGCGATCGAGGTGATGCCGGTGGCGACGTGCCCCGGCAACCGCAACTGGGGGTACGACGGCCTGTACAACTTCGCGCCGCATCCCGCCTACGGCGGCCCGGAAGGGCTGGCGCGTCTCGTCGACGCGGCTCACCGCGAGGGACTCGGCGTCATTCTCGACGTGGTTTACAACCACATCGGCCCGGGGTCGGAGGCGATCGACGCGTTCGGCCCGTACTTCACGGACCGGCACGACACGTTCTGGGGCGCGGCAATCGACTACTCGCAGCCCGGCGTGCGCGAGTGGGCGATCCAGAACGCCGAGCTCTGGACGCGCGACTACAGGATCGACGGGCTCCGCCTCGACGCGGTGCACGCGATCTACGACGATTCGAAGCCGCACGTCCTCGCCGAGCTCAAGCAGCGCGTGGACGGCTTCGTCATCTCCGAGATGAACCTCGAAGATCTGCGTCCGATCGAGGAGTGGGGGCACGACGCGATGTGGATGGACAACCTCCACCACGAGCTGCACGTGCTGCTGACCGGCGAGACGACCGGCTACTTCGCGGACTTCGGCTCGATCGACGGGCTCGTGCGCGAGCTGCGCCGCGAGAGCTCCGAGCGGTTCGTCGCGTGCGCGCAGAACCACGACCAGGTCGGCAACCGGGCGTTCGGCGACCGCCTGCCGCGCGACGCGCATCGCGTCGCGCTCGCGTGCGTGCTCTTCGCGCTCGAGACGCCGCTGATCTTCATGGGTGAGGAGTACGACGAGCAGAAGCCGTTCCAGTTCTTCACCGACCACATCGACCCCGCGATCGCCGAGGCGACGCGCAAAGGGCGCCGCGCGGAGGTCGAGCGCACGTCGGGTGCCGGCGGCGAGGCGCCCGATCCGCAGGCGGTCGAGACATTCGAGCGGTCGAAGCTCGAGCACCGCGAGCCGGATCCTCTGTTCCGCGAGTTGCTCGCGCTGCGCCCCAGGCTGCCGCGCAGCCTCGACGTGAGCGTCGACGGGAAGCGCGTGACGCTGACGCGCGGCGACACGACGCTCCAGCTCGACTTCGACGCCAAGACGGTGGAGCTCGGCAGTTACCGGCGTAGGCTCGACGGAGCCGGCCAAGGAGCGCAGGCCTCGGCTCCGCCGGCGCCGGAGCGGGAATGAGTCGGGAGGTGTGGCCCGGAACGCCGTTCCCGCTGGGGGCGACGTGCGATCCGGGCGGCACGAACTTCGCCCTCTTCTCCGAGAACGCGAAGCGCGTCGAGCTCTGCCTCTTCGACGACGATGACAAGGAGGAGCGCGTCGAGCTCGTCGAGCGGACGGCCCTCAACTGGCACGGCTACGTTCCCGGCGTCGGTCCCGGACAGCGCTACGCCTATCGCGTCGACGGCGACTGGGCGCCGCAGGACGGCCAGCGGTTCAACACCGCGAAGCTCCTGCTCGACCCGTATGCCAAGGCCATCGACGGCGTGATCGACTACGGCGGCCCGAGCACCCTTCCGTACGTCCCGAACGGCGACGACGCCGACCTCGAGGTGGACACCACAGACGACGCCGCCGCGATGCCGAGGTGCGTCGTCGTCGACGAGAGCTTCGACTGGGAGGGCGACGACCAGTCGCGCCCGCGCACCCCCTGGCACGAGACTGTCATCTACGAGGTGCACGTCAAGGGGTTCACGAAACAGAACCCGGACGTCCGCGAGGATCTGCGCGGCACGTACGCCGGTCTCGCGTCGGACGCGGCGATCGCACATCTCAAGACGCTCGGCGTCACCGCCGTCGAGCTGCTGCCGATCCACCACATCGCCGACGAGGGATTCCTGCACGACCGCGGGCTGACGAACTACTGGGGCTACTCCACGATCGGCTACTTCGCGCCGCACGCGCTCTACGCCGCGAGCGACCGGCGCGGCGGGCACGTGCGCGAGTTCAAGGGCATGGTCAAGGCGCTGCACCGCGCCGGCATCGAGGTCATCCTCGACGTCGTCTACAACCACACCGCCGAGGGAAACCACATGGGGCCGATGCTCGGCTTCAAGGGCATCGACAACGCGTCGTACTACCGGCTGATGCCGGACGACCCGCGGTACTACATGGACTTCACGGGCACCGGCAACTCGCTCAACCCGGTGCACCCGAGCGTGCTGCGGCTGATCATGGACTCGCTGCGCTACTGGACGAGCGTCTGTCACGTCGACGGCTTCCGCTTCGACCTCGCGTCGGCGCTCGCGCGCGAGTTCTACGACGTCGACCGCCTCTCCGCGTTCTTCGACATCATCCACCAGGACCCGCTGCTCTCCCAGGTGAAGCTGATCGCCGAGCCGTGGGACGTCGGGCCCGGCGGGTACCAGGTCGGGAACTTCCCGATCCTCTGGTCGGAGTGGAACGGGATCTACCGCGACGTGATGCGCGACTTCTGGCGCGGCGAGATCGGCGTCTCGGACTTCGCGTCGCGCTTCGGAGGCTCGGCGGATCTCTACGAGCGCGACGGCAAGCGGCCGTTCGCGTCGGTCACCTTCATCACCGCGCACGACGGTTTCACGCTGCGCGACCTCGTCTCGTACAACGAGAAGCACAACGAGGCGAACGGCGAGGACAACCACGACGGGACCGACGACAACCGTTCGTGGAACTGGGGTGTCGAAGGGCCGACGGACGATGCGCAGATCAATGCGTTGCGCGCGAGGCAGCAGCGGAACTTCCTGATGACGCTGCTCCTCTCGCAGGGCGTGCCGATGCTGCTCGGTGGCGACGAGCTCTCGCGCACGCAGGACGGCAACAACAACGCGTGGTGCCAGGACACCGAGATCTCCTGGTTCGACTGGAACCTCGGCGACGACGAGCGCGCGCTGATCGAGTTCGTCCGCCGCCTGATCGAGCTGCGCCGCACGCATCCCATCTTCCGCCGGACGCGTTTCTTCGCCGGCAGCGGCAGGGATCTGCCGGACGTGTGGTGGATGCGCCCCGACGGCCGCAAGATGACGCAGCGCGACTGGCGCAATCCCGCGGCGCGTTCGATCGGCGTGTTCCTGAACGGCGACGAGGTGCAGATGACGACGGCGCGCGGTGAAGACGTGCAGGACGAGTCGTTCCTCATGCTGTTCAACGCGCACCACGACCCGCTTACATTCCGGATGCCGACGCGCCGCTTCGGCCAGCGCTGGGAGCTGGAGCTCT
>JBJMJE010000281.1:0-15628 GCA_045806505.1 Gaiellaceae bacterium | reverse complement strand
TCGGGATCAGGTAGAGGAGATTGGCGGTGTTCTGGCTCACGCTACGAGTCGCCGGGTTCGCGCCGCTTCTTGAACATCTCGAGCATGCGGTCGGTGACGACGAAGCCGCCGACGACGTTCGCGCTCGCGAGCACGATCGCGAGGAACGACAACAACTTCATGAACCAGCCGGGGTGCGGCGTGCCGGCGACGATGATCGCACCGACGATCACGATGCCGTGGATCGCATTCGTGCCGGACATCAGCGGCGTGTGCAGCAGCGTCGGCACCTTCGAGATCACCTCGAAGCCGAGAAAGATCGCGAGCATCAGGATCGTGAGCTCGGTAACAAGCTGAGTGCTCAAGCCGCGACTTCCTGCTTGCCGGCAACGCACGCGCCGGCGATGATCTCGTCCGACCAGTCGAGCTTCAGCTCGCCGTCGGAAACGAGCAGCTGCAGCAGCGCAGTCACGTTGCGCGAGTAGAGCTGGCTCGCGTGGTACGGCATCCTCGACGGCAGGTTCGTCAGGCCGACGATCGTCACGTCGTGCTCGGTGGTGATCCTGCCGGGCGTCGTCAGCTCGCAGTTGCCGCCGGCCTCGGCGGCGAGGTCGACGATCACGGAGCCGGGCCGCATCGCCTCGACGGCGCTCGCGGGAATGAGGCGGGGCGCAGGCCGGCCCGGGATCAGCGCCGTGGTGATCACGGCGTCGAAGCCGGAGATGCGGTCAGCGAGCTCCTCCTGCTGCCGCGCCTGCTGCTCGGGCGTCAGCTCCTTCGCGTAGCCGCCCTCGGTTTCCTCGCCCTGCACGGAGAGCTCGAGGAACGTCGCGCCGAGCGACTCGACCTGTTCCTTCACCACGGGTCGCACGTCGAAGCCTGTGACGACCGCGCCGAGGCGGCGGGCCGTCGCGATCGCCTGCAGCCCCGCGACGCCCGCGCCGAGCACGAGCACCTTCGCGGGCGCGACGGTTCCGGCAGCGGTCATCAGCATCGGGAAGAAGCGCGGCAGCTCGTCCGCGGCGAGCAGCGCCGCCTTGTAACCGGAAACCGTCGCCTGCGACGAGAGGGCGTCGAGCGGCTGCGCGCGCGTGATGCGCGGGATGGACTCCATCGCGAATGCGATCACGCCACGGCCTTCGAGTCGCTCGATTCCTTCGGGGTTCGTGAGCGGCGCGAGGAAGCCGACGAGAACGGCGTCGCGGCGCAGCGCTTCGGCCTCCTGCGCGGAGGGCGGTGCGACCTTGACCACGATGTCCGAGTCGAGCGCCGCGTCGACGAGTTGCGCGCCCGCCTCCTCGTAGGCCTCGTCGGTGAAGGCGGCTTCCTGCCCGGCGCCCTGCTCGACCGCGACGTCCACGCCGAGCGCCGTCAGCTTCGGCACCGATTCGGGAACGATGGCGACGCGCCGCTCGCCGGATGCCGCTTCACGCGGGACGCCCACCCTCACCGCGGATGAGTCTAACCCGGCACTGCGAGACTTCTCCGCGTGACCGGCTTCGTCCGCGACTACGGGCTGATCATCGTGTTTCTCCTGATCGCCCTCGAGACGTCGGGTCTGCCGCTCCCGGGCGAGACGGCGCTCGTCGCGGCGGCCGTCCTCGCGTCGCAGGGGCACTTCTCGATCTGGTGGGTGATGATCGTTGCGACGGCGGCGGCGATCATCGGCGACAACGTCGGCTACTGGCTCGGGCGAACGCTCGGCCGCGGGTTCCTGCAGCGGTACGGCCCCGTGCGCCGGTTCAGCGACCGCGTTCTTCCGCCGACCGAGCGCTTCTTTCGACGGCACGGCGGCAAGGCGATCTTCTTCGCGCGCTGGTTCAGCGGCTTTCGCATCGCCGGCGCCTGGGCCGCCGGCTTCGCACACATGACCTGGTGGCGGTTCTTCGTGTGGAACGCCCTCGGCGGGATCGCGTGGGCGGTGACGGTCGCCCTCGTCGCCTACTACGCGGGACATGCCGCAGCCGACGCGATCAGCCACTACGGCCTGATCGGCGGCGGCGTGATCGTGCTCCTCGTCATCCTCGCATTCGGCGCGCTCCAGCTCTGGCGCCGTCGTGTGGTCGAAGAATCCTGACGTACTGATCTAACCGGAGGTGAAGAGTGGGAGCCATACAGGTACACGAGTTCATGAGCCTCGACGGCGTCATCGACACGCCGACGTGGACGTTCGACTACGGCTGGGATCCGCAGATGGGCGAGACGCTCGCCGGCCTCACAGAACGGTGCCGAGGCATCCTGCTCGGGCGTACGACGTACGAGATGTTCGAGCCCGCGTGGTCGACGCGGACGGTGGAGGACGATCCCGGCGCACCGTTCTTCAACGACACGACCAAGTACGTCGTCTCCGCAACGCTCACGACCGCGACGTGGCGGAACTCGGAGATCGTCGGGCCGTACGACGCCGAAGCTATCCGTCGTCTGAAGGACGAGGTCGACGGGGCCCTCTACGTCAGCGGCAGCGGCACGCTCGTACGAGCGATGTTGGCCGACGGCCTCGTCGACGAACTGCATCTGTTCGTGTATCCGCTGACGCGCGGATCCGGTCCGCGGCTCTTTCCCGAGGATGCGCCGGCGATGAAGCTGTCGCTCGCCGAATCTCGGTCGTACGCGAACGGAGTCGTCTACGTCTCCTACCGCCCGCAAGTCGAAGCGCCGTAGGGAAGTCGATTCACGGTCGGACGTAGACGTCCTCGCTGCTGTCGGTGTCGGAGGCGGCGAGGGCCTGCGAGGTGCTGAACGAGACGGCACGGCCGGTCGCGGAGACGCCGCCCAGCGCGACGGTCTCCCCGCCTTCGACGGTGACGACGCTCGCGGTAGTGCCGCCGTGCGAGGACACGGACGCGATCTCGTGGCCGCGGGCGAACGCGACGCTGCCGCCGTCGCGGGAAAGTTGCGGTCTGAGGACATCGGCGCCGGGGCCGACGAGCGTGTTACGCCCGCTCACGACGTCGACGGCATGAACGCCGTCAGAGGCCGCGTAGGCGAGGACGCGGCCGTTCGCGGACAGCGAGGGTGCGAACCCGCCTCCCATCCAGCGCGTGCGTCCGGTGCGTAGGTCGCGGAGGTAGATGCCCTCGCCGCGGCCGGGGACGGCGTCGGTGGAGTGGTATGCCACGAGCCGGCCGTCGCCGGAGATCGCGCCCTGGTCGCTTCGCGTCGCGAGTTGCGCGCCGGCGGCCGTCGTGCTGACACGGCGGACCGCGCCGGTGCGAAGGTCGGCGACGAAGACGTCCGCGTCGCCGTTCGTGTCGCGGCGGACAATCCTCGGTGATCCGGACGAGAACACGACGTAGCGTCCGCCCGCCGCGATCTGCGCGTCGACACATCCGTTCGCCGCTCCGCCTGACCGGCTCCGGCTCACGGCGATCGTCCGGTGGTGCGCGCGATCGCGCACGAAGACGTCGAGCCACGGGTCGTCCCTGCCGGGCGAGGTGCTGACGAAGAGATGGTCGCCACGGACGAAGTTCGGCGCGTTCGACAGGAACGCGACGAAGCGGCCGGTCGCGGAGAGCGTCGGGTTGATGCTGGCGCCGGCGCCCGCCGCGCCGCCTGCCGTCCTGCTCGCGAGCTCGAGACGATGCGTCCGCCGGTCGAGGACGTAGACCTGCTGCCCTGTTCGTACGCGCGCGACGAGGTTCGTCGCTGTCGAACTGAACGCGATCAGGCGCGCGTCGGCTGACAGCACCGGCGAGAGCACAACCCCGTCGGCGGCGGGGACGACATGCTCGTAGGCGACGGCGGCGCACGCCGTGACCGCGGCTGCGAGGGCAGCGACGACGGCAGCGACGAGACCTCTCACCTTGCGGCCTTCGTCCCCCGCACCGGTCGTCGCAAACGCCTGAGGAACAGCGGAGTTTTCCGATTTGCAAGCCCTGTTTACACTCCGGAGCGTGCCGGGCATTCTCTGGCGGTAAAGAAGCGGGAGGCGAGAGCGACGAACGGGGTCCGTGGCGGTCGGTTGGCGTCGGCATTGGTCGCGTCGGCTGTCGCATTGCTGCTCGGGAGCGCCGTCGGTCCGTCGCACGCCCGCGGCCTGCAGCGGTCCGGCGGTCTCTCGTTGCCGCGCGTCGAGAAACGTCGAGCGCCCGAGGTCGACGCCGGCACCGTCCTCGTCGAGCTCGCGGACCGGGTGGATGCGACGTCGGTTGCTGCCGATCACGGCGCGCGGAAGGTGGCCGCGATCGCGGGGACGCGCTTTGCCGTCCTTGCGACCAACGGTCGCGGCAGGCGCGTGCTGGTGCGGGAGCTCCGGGACGATCGCCGCGTGCTGCGCGTCGAAGGCAACCACGTGCGGTTCGCGTTCACTGCGCCGAGCGACGCGTATTACGCGAAGGGGCGGCAGGCGTACCTCCGTTCGTCGCGCTTCGAGCAGGCGTGGGGAGTCGTGCCTTCCGCGGCGGGCGTCACCGTCGCTGTGCTCGACACCGGAGTCGACGTCGACAACCCGGAGTTGGCGGGGCGGCTAGTGCCCGGCCGGGACGTGGTCAACGGTGACGGCGACGCGAGCGACGACAACGGCCACGGAACGGAGGTCGCGGGCGTCCTCGCCGCGGCGCACGATGGCGTCGGGATCGCCGGTGCGGCACCCGGTACGACGATCCTGCCGGTCAAGGTGCTCGATGCGAACGGCCGCGGCACCGATGCAGACATCGCGTCGGGCATCGTCTGGGCCGCGGATCACGGTGCGCAGGTGATCAACCTCTCGCTGGGCGCGCCGGGCGACTCGGGCGTCCTCCGCGAAGCCGTCGCTTACGCACTGTCGAAGGACGCGGTGGTGGTCGCGTCGAGCGGCAACGACGAGGGAACGACGCCGAACTTTCCCGCAGCGATTCCGGGCGCCGTGGCGGTGGCGGCGACGGACTGGGAGGGAGACGCGGCGTTCTTCACGAGCTACGGCGACTGGGTCGACGTTGCGGCGCCCGGCTGGGACTTGTGGACGACTGCGCGCACCGACGGAGCCGGCGCTTCGTACACGAGCTTCACGGGGACGTCGGCATCGGCGCCTCTCGTCGCCGGTACGGCGGCGCTCCTGCGTGCGCAGCATCGGGACTGGACGCAGCAGCAGGTCGTCGAGCGGATCGTCCGCACGGCTCTCGACGTCGGGCCGCGCGGCCGCGACCCTTATCACGGAGCCGGGCTCGTCGACGCCTACGCGGCGGTGGGCGGTGCGGCGCAGCCGTACACGGCGCCGCCGCCCGGGGACGCGGCGGAGCCGAACGCGGCGCCCGACCGGGCGACGTCGCTGGCGCTGAACGCGGTCGTCTGGTCGACGATCTCGCCGCAGGGCGACAACGACTGGTTCAAGTTCACCGTCGCGAGCACGGGCGACTATCTCGTTACCGTTCAGCCCGAGACGTATCGCGATCCGCGTCCGCAGGAGCTCGATCCCGTCGTGGATCTCTTCGACGCGGGCATGAGACTCGTGATGCAACAGGACCACGGCGGCATCGACGCGCAGGAGTCGCTGCTCGTCAGCTTGAGCGCCGGTACGTACTTCGTCCGCGTGCACAACTATGCGCCGTCGCGCAGCGCCGGCGCGTACGCAATCAAGGTCGAGCCGTACAGCAGCGGAACCGTCGGGCGATTCCTGCGGTTCGATACCTTCGATGTCGGGTCGTTCCCGATGTCGACGGCGGTCGGCGACGTGACGGGCGACGGGCGCGGCGACATGCTCGTCGCGACGACGCCGTACGGCGGTTCCCCCTATGACGCGTCGCTGCTCGTGTTCCCGCAGGTCGACGACGGCTGGCTCGACTGGCCGACGCAGGTCCTACCCATCGGCACGACCATGCAAGACACGCCGGCGCTCGCGGTGGGAGATCTCGACGGTGACGGTCGAGCCGACGCCGCGTTAGGCACGTTCGCGGGCATCCAACTCTTCAGGCAGCAGGCGAACGGTGGGCTCGCCGCGTCGACGACGGTGGACCTGCCGGCGGTCCGCGACCTCGTCCTCGCGGACATGAACGGCGACGGCCGGAGAGACATCGTCGTGCAGACCGTCGAAGGCGGGATTTCGACGAGCGAGAACGGCATCTACGTCCTCACCGCGCCGTCGTGGACGCGCACCGCCGTCGAGGAGGGCGTGACCCACGGGGAGCTCGAGGTCGGCGACCTCAACAGCGACGGCCGCGCGGACGTCGCCGCGATCGCGCAGACTCGTTCCTTCGCGTCGCAGCGCGTGGACACGTATCTCCAGGGGACGGCCGCGAACTGGACTGCGGGACCGACGCTCTCGTCGCCGTACTTCCCGGACGGAATCGCGGTCGGCGACGTCACAGGTGACGGCAAGGCGGACATCGTCACCGCCAGCTGGGAGAGCCGCGGGATCGCGCTGTTCGCGCAGAGCGCCGGTGGCTTCGCGGCGCCGGTCGGATTCGCCGACAACGGCGCCGGCGCGGTCACGATCGCGGACATGAACGGCGACGGGCGCAAGGACGTCGTCAGCGGTGACTTCGGCACGCTCGGGATCCACCTCCAGCGCGCCGACGGGACCCTCTCGCCGGCGGAGGAGACGGGCTTCGGCGCGGACACGGTCGTCCTGCCGAAGGGGATCGCCGTCGGCGACTTCACGGGCGACGGCGTCCCGGACGTCGCGCTGGCGCCCTACAGCTACGGCTGGGTCTCGGTGCTCCGGCAGCGAACGGCGTCCTGGCCGCTCCCTGTCTGGGTCAGGAACACCACGCCGGCCGAGGGGGGTTCGGCCGCCGGCTCGGTCTCGATCGTGCTCGGTCGCGGCGTCGACGCCGCGACGGTGAGCGCGTCGAGCGTCACGCTCGAAAACGCGTCCACCGGCGCCGCGGTGCCCGCGACCGTGGCATACGACACGGCGACGCGAAAGATCACCGTGCAGGCGTCGCTGACATCGGGTGCGCCGTACGTCGCCAAGATCGACGGCGTTCGCGACGCGCTCGGGAACACGCTGACCGGCTGGGCGCTTCGCTTCACCGCGGGTGCCGCGCCCGCGGACACGACCGCGCCCGACACGGTGATCTACGACGGGCCGCCGCCGCGGATCAAGCGCGACAGCGAGCTTCGGATCCACCACTACGGGACGGAGGCCGGCACGCGGTTCCAGTGCAGCATGGACTCCGGCACCTGGAACGACTGCTCCGAGCACTACGCGCTCGCCGGCCCCTACGGGGAGGGGGCGCACACGTTCCGCGTCCGTGCGGTCGACGGCGCCGGCAACGTCGATGCGACGCCGGCGTCGCGCAGCTGGACCGTGGACCCGAACATCGTGACGCCGGCGAACGACTCGTTCTCGAACGCCCAGCCGATCGCGGGCGGGAGCGGGAGCGGGAGCGTCAACGGCACGAACGTCGAGGCGTGGTACGACAACCTCGCCACCATCGCAAGCAATCCCGGCGGGCGCTCGGTCTGGTACCGCTGGACCGCGCCGGCGCGAGTCCAGGTGACGTTCGACACCGTCGGAAGCGATTTCGACACGCTGCTCGGCGTCTATACGGGCACGAGCCCGTTCGCGCTGACGAGCGTCGCCGAAGACGACGACTCGGGCGGCTCGCGCGCAAGCCGGGTGTCCTTCGTCGCCGCGGCCGGGCAGGAGTACATGATCGCCGTCGACGGCTACGCGTACGAGATGAACGCCGCCACGGGGAAGGTCGTGCTGCGCTGGTCGAGTACGGCGGTGGCGGACGTCACGGCGCCCAAGGTCTCGCTGACGTCGCCTGCCGACGGGGCGACCGTCGGCACGTCCGCCTCGTTGGGCGCCGACGCGAGCGACGACGCCGCCGTCGCGAAGGTCGAGTTCCTCGCCGATGCGAGCGTCTTCGCGACGGACACGACGGCGCCGTACTCGGCCACCTGGGTGACGACGTCGCTCGCCGCGGGCGTTCACCGCCTCGCCGCGCGCGCGACGGATCTCAGCGGCAACGTCACGACGTCCGCCGAGCGCACGGTCACGGTCGACAACGCGCCGCCCGAGACGACGATCGCCTCCGGGCCGTCGACCGCTGCCGCCTCGACCTCGGCCGGGTTCGGGTTCGCGGCGAGCGAAGCCGGCTCCTCGTTCGAGTGCTCGCTCGACGCCGCGGCGTTCGCGAGCTGCACGAGCCCGCGGAGCTACAGCGGCCTGGCCGAGGGGCAGCACAGCTTCCGCGTCCGAGCCGTCGACGCGGTCGGCAACGTCGATCCGACGCCGGCTAGCCGTTCCTGGACGGTCGATACGACGGCGCCCGAGACGACGATCACGTCGGCGCCGGCCGATCTGAGCCCGACGAGCAGCGCGAGCTTCGCCTTCGCGTCGAACGAGAGCGGCGCACGCTTCGCCTGCTCCCTCGACGCCGCCGCGCCGGCCGACTGCAACCCGCCCGTCACCTACAGCGGGCTCGGCGACGGGACGCACGTGTTCCGCGTCCAGGCGTTCGACCCCGCGGGAAACGCCGACGCGACGCCGGCGGCTCGTTCCTGGACCGTCGACACGACTGCGCCCGAGACGACGATCGACTCCGCGCCGGCAGGGACCGTCGCTTCGCGATCGGCGAGTGTCGCGTTCAGCGCGACCGAGACCGGTTCGCGCTTCGAGTGCTCACTCGACACGAACGCGTTCGCCGCCTGCACGTCGCCGGCCGGGTACAGCGCACTCGCCGACGGGCAGCACGTCTTCCGCGTGCGCGCGATCGATGCGGCCGCCAACGTCGACGCGACTCCGGCGACGCAGACGTGGACCGTCGACCTGTCTTCGCCCGCCCCGGCGCTCACGCCGTGGACTGCATACGGGCTGGGCGGCGGGCCGGCTGCGGTGGCGGCGGCGGACGTCACCGGCGACGGACGGGCGGACGCGCTGGTGACGACGCACGCGTTCCCGGCGGCTCCTTACGCGGCGAAGCTCTTCCTGCTCGCGCAGCAGCCGGACGGGTCGCTCGGCTCGCCGGTCGCTCTCGCCACCGATGAGGCAGGCGGCGGCTCGGCCGACCCGCTGCAGATAGCGACCGGCGACCTGAACGGCGACGGGCGCGCCGACGTCGCCGTCGCGACGAATCAGGGCGTCGACGTCTTCTACCAGCAGGCGCCGGGAGTGCTGACGACACGCACGCTGCTCCCGACGCACGGCGGCTCCGCGATCGTGATCGAGGACGTCGACGGTGACGGCCGCCGGGACATCGTCGTCGCCACGCTCGACGGCGTCGTTCTGCTGCGCAACACCGGCACCGGCTTCGCCGCGCAGACGATCGACCAGCCGTCGGCGACGTTCGCGCTCGCCGACCTGAACGCGGACGGCCGGCTCGACGTCGTCAGCGGCTGGGTCTGGAACGGCGGCCAGTCGGGCCACAGCTACTCGGTGGCCGTCTGCCTGCAACGAGCCGACGGCACGTTCGCGCCGCGAACGTCTTACCTGATCTCGACGACCGTCGATCCGAACCAGGTTGCGGCTGGCGACGTAACGGGCGACGGTCGGACCGACGTCGTCGTGACCGCGAGCGCCAACAGCCCGAACGCGAAGATCTACGTCCTTGCGGGAGCCGGCAACGGAACGCTGCGCGCGCCCGTGACGTACGCAACTTATGACCTGCCGAATCCCGTCCACCTCGGCGACGTCAACGGTGACGGACGGAGCGACGTCGTCCTGCTCCACGACGGCTGGGAGCGCGTCGGCGTGCTGCTTCAGCAGAGCGACGGGACGCTCGCCGCCGAGCAGCTGTTCTCGCTGCCGTACGCGCAGTACGGGCCCGACGCGCTCGACGTCGGCGACGTCACCGGCGACGGCCTCCTCGATTTCCTGGTCGCGGACGAGAACGTCGGACTGGTGATCCGCCGCGGCAGCTCGTCGACGCCGGGGCCGGCCGCGGGCGCCAACGACGCCTTCGCGGCCGCGAAGGTGCTGACGACGAACGGCGGCGTGACGACCGGCGACCTGACGGGAGCGACGCGCGAGACGGGCGAGCGAGCGCCGTCGGGGCAGCAGACCGTCTGGTATCGCTGGACGGCGCCCGCGGACGGCGAGGCGACGTTCGACGCGCGTGATGGCTCGACCGTCCCGTGGCTGTCCGTCTACACCGGCGCGAGCGTCGGCAGCCTCGCGCTGGTCGCGGAGCCCGGCACCGGCACGCTCGATGCCATCGCAAAGGTCGGACGCGCGCGCTTCCGCGTGTCCGCCGGCGTCACCTACTCGATCCAGATCTCGAATGCGCCGACCGCCGGACAGTTCCAGCTCGGCTGGATCTTCGACCGCTGGAGCTCGTCGCTCGACACGACGGCGCCAACGGTGCGCATGCGCGCGCCTGTTGAAACATTGCCCTACCAGCTCGTCCACGGCAGTTACACCTTCAGCGCCGACGCTGCCGATGACCGCGGCGTCGCTTGGGTCGACTTCCACTTCATCAACGCGCCGACGGTCCGCGTCACGGCGGCGCCGTGGTCCGTGACGCTCGACACGAGGAGCTTCCCGGACGGGCAGTCGTGGGTCTACGCGGTGGCCGCCGATGCCGCCGGTAACACGCAGCAGTCGACCGGGATCGACTTCCTCGTCGACAACACGCCTCCCGATACGACGATCGACTCCGGTCCGGCCGGCACCGTCGCGTCCGCCTCTGCGAGTTTCGGCTTCGGTGCGAGCGAGCCCTCGACGTTCCAATGCCGTCTCGACGGCGCCGCGTTTGCAGCGTGCGCGTCGCCGAAGGCGTACGCCGGCCTCGTCGACGGCTCGCACACGTTCGAAGTGCGCGCCGCCGACGCCGCCGGGAACGCGGACGCGACGCCTGCGATCCGCACGTGGACGGTCGATACGAGCCCGCCGGAGACGACGGTCGACTCCGGTCCTTCGTCGCCGACGACGTCGAGCGACGCGACTCTGGTCTTCGGCTCTCCCGACGGCGGCGCCTCCTTCAGGTGCTCGCTGGACGCCGCCGAGTTCGCCGCCTGCACGTCGCCCGCCCGGTATACCGCACTCGCCGCCGGCTCGCACACCTTCCGCGTCGAGGCGCTCGACGAGGCCGGCAACGTCGACCCGTCCCCCGCGACCTACGGCTGGACGATCCAGGTACCGGTGTCGCCGCTACCGCCGGATACGAGGATCACGTCCGGACCGCCGTCCACGACGACTGCGACGGACGCAACGTTCGAGTTCGTCTCCTCCGCGGCCGGCTCGAGCTTCACGTGCTCCCTCGACGGCGCCACCTTCGCAGCGTGCAGCTCCCCGGCCGGCTACCACGGCCTCGCCGCCGGCAACCACACCTTCCGCGTGGAGGCGATCGACGCCAGCGGCGGCGTCGATCCGACGCCGGCGGTCTACGCGTGGACGATCGAGACGCCGCCGCCGCCGTCGCCGCCCGCACCGCCGGACACGACGATCACGGCCGGCCCGCCGTCCCCGACCACGGCAACGGGTGCGATCTTCTCATTTGCCTCTTCGTTCGCCGGCGCAGCTTTCAGATGCTCGCTCGACGGCGCGCCCTACGCGGTCTGCAGCTCGCCGGCGAGCTTCACGGCACTCGCGCCCGGCGCGCACACGTTCCGGGTCGAGGCGGTCGACGGCTCCACGGTCGACCCGACGCCCGCGTCCTACGACTGGCGCATCGAAACGCCGGTGCTGCCCCCGCCGGTGCTGCCCCCGCCGGAGACGACCATCACCTCGGGGCCTTTGTCGACGACCACCGCGTCCGAAGCGACGTTCGAATTCGTCTCGTCCGCGCCCAACTCGAGCTTCAGGTGCTCCCTCGACGGTGCCGCGTTCGCTCCGTGCAGCTCGCCCGCGAGCTATGGAGGGCTCCAAGCCGGAAGCCACAGGTTCCAGGTCGCCGCGACGGACGCGACCGGAAGCGTCGACGCGACCGCGGCGATCTATGCATGGACCATCGAGGTCGCAGCGCAACCGCCGGACACGACAACCCCTTCCTCGGCCGTCCACGGCGCCAGGGCCGTCATCCGCATCGTCATTCGGGGCCGGCCGGTCGTGGGGCACCGCCTCTCGACGACGGTCCGGCCTCCGGGAGAGCCGCTGAGGTACCGCTGGCTCGCGTGCGGTCGAGCTCGCTGCTCGTCGATTCGCGGCGCAACCCGCCTGTCGCTCGTCGTCCGTCGCGCCTGGCTCGGCAAGCGGCTGCGCGTCACCGTGACCGCGCTCGCGAGTGGCGCGAAGGCGAGCGCAACAACGCAGCCGGTGCGCGGGAATCGCTGACCCGGACGTCCGTGAGCGCGCGGCCGTTTGACTGGCGCCGCTCGGCGGTAGGCAACTGGCACAGGAGTGATTCGAGGAAAGGGGCGAGGAATGATGTTTCGGCGCAGCAAGGCTGCAGAGTTGAGGGAGGGCGTGGCGAGCACCGCCGAGCTGGCGACCATGCTCGCCGGGGATATGGAGTTCCGCAAGCAGGTCGTCGGAGCGCTCGCGCACGCGGCAGCCGCGCGTGATCGGGCAGCCTCGCGCGTCGGAATGCGTGCCGCGGCAGGCCGGTTGGTCACCGACGAGGCGCTTCAACAGGAGGTCAGCGAGATGACCGACAACCTGCGTGCGGCGTGGGCGCGGCTACACAAGAAGCGGAGCCACCGACTCCGAAGGACGTTGCTCGTTCTTGTCGGCACCGGCGCGGCTGCCGCGGTCGCGATGCCGCAGATCCGTCGGCAACTGATGCAGCGCCTGCCGTCGTCGATCTCGAATATGCGGCGCGGACGCGTGATCGAAGAGACGATCGAAGTCGCGGTCCCTGTGTCGACGGCGTACAACCAGTGGACGCAGTTCGAGGAATTCCCGCTGTTCATGCAAGGCGTCGAGCACGTCGAGCAGCGCGACGACACGCGCTTGCACTGGGTCGCGAGCGTGGCCGGCCGCAGGGCCGAGTGGGACGCGAAGATCCTCGAACAGCATCGCGACCGGCAGATCAGCTGGATCAGCGAAGACGGCAAGAAGACCCGTGGCACCGTTACGTTCGAGCCGCTGGGGGAACAGCGGACGCTGATCCGCCTGTCGATGAGCTACAAGCCGGAGGGGCCGGTCGAGCAGCTCGGCTCGGCCGCGGGCCTGGACTCGGCGCGGATCCGTGGCGACCTCGATCGGTTCAAGCAGCTGATCGAGAGCCGTGGCACCGAGAGCGGTGCCTGGCGCGGCGAGGTCTCGGCCGGCGCCACTCACTAGATCTTGGCTCTGAAGGCTCGAGGGGGCGGCGCGCTCCCTCGAGCCTCTCTAGCCCTCAGCTCGCCTTTTCGAACGCGTCGATGAACCTGGGAACGATCTGCTTCCGGACCGGGTCCGGAGCGTGCTCGGCGACGTAGCGTCCGGCCGACTCCGCCGCTTGCTCGGCGACCGGCAGCAGTAGGTGCGACGCGCTCGCGAGCATGCCCGGGTTGACCAGTTGACGCAGCGAGCCTTTCCCGCGCGAGCGATCCGACCCGTTGGCGGTGTGCTCCTCCGAGCCGTCGTCTTCGTCGTAGTCCTCGTCTTCGTGGGCAGAGCCTCTCGCCTCGTACTCGTCGTCCGCGTCGTCCTCGTCGTCCCCGCCGGCTCCCTCCGCCTCGTAGTCGACAGCCGCGCTCTCGGCCGATTCTTCCGGGGCTTGCCGCTCCGACCCGGTCTCATCGTCGTCGTTCTCGTGCGAACCGTTGTGGCTCTCGCGTGCGGCGAGCGCTCTGCGGACGGCGTAGGTGGCCGCCCCCGTCGCGGCGGCCGCCGCCAGTGCTCTCACCGCGGTGGCGGTCGCGGTGCCCCCGCCCGTCTCTGTCTGCTCTTGCTGCTGTTCGCTCATAGCTCGCTCCCTTCCGCTCTTCGGTTCGTCGGCTCTTGCGGCACCGGCGCCCGCTGCTGATCTGCTCCTGCGCGCCTCGCGTGCTGCCTGCCGGGCCGCGCGCTCATCGCCGTTTGTCGCCTTATCGCCAAGATCGTCTTCCGCCATGTTCAGGAACCCCTTTCCATCGTCGCCCGCCAGCCGTTCATCTGCCTTCAAAGCGGAACGGCTCAGAGGCGATTGGCGTTGCGGGTGCCGACGGCCCTGCTACCGTGCAGGAACTACCGAGCGAGTACCGGATGCGCAGTTCGCGCCTTCTCTGCCCGTTCCAGAGCAGTTGGAGGAGGTGTTACATCTATGGCAACCGGAACCGTAAAGTGGTTCAACGCCGACAAGGGGTACGGATTCATCGTCCCCGACGAAGGCGGCGGCAAGGATCTTTTCGTCCACCACAGCGCGATCCTCGGCGACGGCTACAAGTCGCTCGACGAGAACGCGAAGGTGCAGTACGAGCCCGCCGAAGGGGAGAAGGGCCCCGAGGCGAAGAACGTCTCGCTCGCCTCGGGCTAGCGTCAGGTGACGGCTGCCGCGGTCTCGAGACGCGGCAGCCGCCGCTCCTCATCCACGCGCAAAGGAGCGTATGGCAGCAAGAAACCCTCAGACACAGGCAAAGCGCGCACGCGAGTTCGCGGTGAAGGAAAAGCGCGAGCGCAAGCGCGCAAAGAAAGCGGAGAATGCTGCGCTGCGCGCCGCCGGCATCGATCCGTATGCGGAAGCCCTCGCGGACTCGACCGCCGAGTCGAGCAACGAGCCCGAGAAGACCGAAGGATGAGCCACGACCCCTGGCTGATCGAAAGGTCAGGAGCGATTGCGCCTCCGGCGGGGAGCGTGTACGGAACGGCGTACCTCGTCCGCGTGACGCGCGCGTCGTCGAGGCGCGAGGTCATCGTCGAATTCGCGGACGCCTCGGCCGTCGCCTCGACCGGCTATGCCGAAGAAGTGACGCGACCGTTCTTGCGCGACGACGAGACGCCGCAACACCTCGTCGTCGAAGCGGACGGAACCGTCCGAGTCGAGCTCGGCCCCGGCGAGCCCACCGATGACGACGAAGGCGGTTCGCGCGCGTCGCCGTCTGCGCCGAGCACGCTCCGCGCGCGAAGCCGTCGCCGCTGATCGCGACTCGTCGCGGGC
This sequence comes from Gaiellaceae bacterium, assembly GCA_045806505.1. Lineage (GTDB taxonomy): Bacteria > Actinomycetota > Thermoleophilia > Gaiellales > Gaiellaceae > DASVFB01. The sequence goes on along the minus strand of JBJMJE010000281.1, from coordinate 785 downwards.
TTGTTGCCGCGACGTCGGACTCTTATCGTCGTCGGCGTGACGGAGCTGGAGAGCGTTGCGCCGCCTGCCGATCTGGAGGCCCGCCAGATCGCCGTGGCGCTCGCTGAGTCGGGGCCGCGCTATGTCTCCGCCGATCGGGAATTCGCGGTTTGGTCGGCGACGATCGGCGAGAGCCCCGAGGCAGAGCCGGTCACACTCGCGGGGCCGCTCGGCGAGGTGAGCGCCGGCGAGCGGCTCGTCTGCAGCGGTGTGTTCTCGCAGCACCCGCGGTACGGCTGGCAATTCGCGGTCGAGACGTTCCGGTCGGCTTTGCCGCAGTCCCGGGAGGGGATCGTTTCGTGGCTGAGGACGCGCGTGCCCGGGATCGGCCCCGCCTTTGCCAATGCCATTGTCCGCCACTTCGGCGCGGAGGAGGTGTTCGCCGAGCTCGACAGCCGGCCCGAGCGGCTGCGGGAGGTACGCACGAGATCCGGGCGCGCGATCTCGAGGAAGAGTGTCGAGCGCGTGATCGCGGCGTGGCGGGAGGTGGCAACGGTCCGCGAGGTCGAGACGTTCCTGTTCACGCACGGGATCAGCGCCGGCCTTGCTACCAGGCTCGTCCGTCGCTACGGCGACGAGGTCGTCGACGTGCTGACGCAGGATCCGTATCGGCTGGTCGAGCTGCCGCGGGTCGGCTTCAAGATCGCGGACGGAATCGCCCAGTCGCTCGGCGTCGAGCCCGACGATCCGCAGCGATTGCAGGCCGGTCTCCGCTTCGTGCTCGAGGAAGCGGAGTCCGACGGCAA
>JBJMJE010000280.1:0-11948 GCA_045806505.1 Gaiellaceae bacterium | reverse complement strand
CGTCATGCTGATCACGCTCGCGTGGGGCAACAACTTCCTGCAGTACGGACGGCTCGCGCGCGACTCGACGAACCCGCAGAGCCCTGTCGTGCGCGTGCTATCGGCGGACGCGATGCTCGACAAACCGTCATATGTGCCCGGCGACACGGCGCAGGTGACGATCGCCAACGACGCCGCCGCTCTGACGGTGCACGTTCTCGACGTCGCGGCATCCGAGACACAGCCGACGGTGAATCGCCTCGACGCGCCGGATCTCGTACCGCCGGTTCGCGTCCCGTGGGAGACGCACCGCGACGCGCCGACGACGGTCCCGCTCGCGATCGGCGGCTGGAAGCCCGGCGTGTACTTCGTCGCCGTCGTCAGCGACGCGGGCGACATCGGCTACGTGCCCCTGATCGTGAAGGCGCCGAAGCCCACGGATCGCGTTGCCGTGCTGATCCCGGACCACACCTGGTACGCCTACGATTTCTTCGACGACAACCGCGACGGCTTTCCAGACTCCTGGTACTACCGCCAGGGCAACGACGTCGTCAGCCTCTCCCGGCCGTTCGCGCACTCGGGCGTGCCGTGGCAGTTCAACAGCCAGATGTGGCCTTTCCTGCGCTGGCTGCGGTTGCACAAGGCGTCCGCCGACTTCCTGTCGGAGTCGGACGCCGTCGCGCTCGGCCACGAGCTCGTTCAGGACTACGACCTCATCGTCGTCCCGACGCATCTCGAGTACGTGACGGAAGGGGAGTACGACGCGCTGCAGCGCTACCGCGACGCCGGCGGCGACCTGATCTTCCTCGCGTCGAACGACATCTACTGGAAGGTCGAGATCGACGGCACGTTGATGCACCGCGTCGCGAAGTGGCGCGACGCCGGCCGTCCGGAGTCGGCGCTCGTCGGCGCGCAGTACTCGGGATCGAAGACGAATGACGCCGGGCCGTACGTCGTCGCCGACACCAGCGCGGGCGCGTGGGCGTTCGCCGGCACCGGCCTTTCGCCCGACGCCTCCTTCAGCAACGCCGGCGACGAATTCGACCTCAGAACGCCGGCGTCACCGCCGGGGATTCAGGTGCTGGCGACGGTACGGACGCCGTTCCACCGCGGCGAGATGACGTACTACGAGCTGAACGGCGCCAAGGTGTTCGCACCGGGCACGTTCCTGACGGAGCGCGTCCTGCAGCCGCCGGAGTCGCGGCTGCTCGAGAACCTCTGGAACAACTCGGACGCCCTGGACTTGCCGGCGGGCTAAGGCTCACCGTGAAGGAAGCGCTCTCAGTTCTGCGCGGCGGCTTGCCTGCCCCCTTGTGCGAAGGTGCCATGGTGTAGGACGATCCGGCTTCGGCTTCCGTGCGAGGCCGGAATCTACGACTCGGCCGAAGGGAGGGATCGGTGTCCGGTTCGGGTTCGGAGCATTCGCAGAACTCATCGGTCGAGGCCTTGTCGAGTGAGCTCGCGCAACTGCGCGAGCAACAAGCGGCCACGAACGAAGTGCTTCTTGCGGTGGCTCGGTCGGACTTCGAGCTGCAGCCGATCTTCGAGACGGTGGTTGAGCAAGCGATCCGACTGTGTAAGGCAGACGCCGGGCAGATGTTCGTCAGGGAAGGCGACCACTTCCGACTCGCGTGTGCCGCGGGCGGCTCCGAGGAATACCGATCGCTGATCGAGGAGCGGCAGGTTCCGCTCGGCTCTGGCACGCTGGTTGGTCGAGTGGCGCTGGAGCGCCGGCCGGTGATGTCGAGGGACATCGCCCATGATCGCGAGTACGACACCGAGGAGCAACGTCTTCGGCAGCGGCTCGGAGGCTTCCGAACGATCGTTGGCGTTCCGATCCACAGTGAAGATCAGGTCATTGCGGTCATCTCGCTTTGGCGGCGCGACGTCAACCTGTTCGAAGATCGCGAGATCGAACTTGCGACGACGTTCGCTGCTCAGGGCGAAATCGCCATCCGAAACGCGAGTTTGATGCAACAACTGGATCAGCGGACGCAACAACTTGGACGGTCGGTCGACCAGTTGAACGGACTGAGCAAGGTTGCCGAGGCCGTGAGCTCGAGTCTTGATCCGGAAGAGGTGCTGTCGACGATCGTCAAGCATGCGGTCGAGCTCTCCGGTACCGAGGGAGGCTCGATCTTCGAGTTTGACGACGCCGCACAGGAGTTCCGAGTTCGTACGGCGTACGGGACGAGCGAAGAGTTGCTGGATGCGCTGCGTGCCACGAAGGTCGGAATCCGCGACACGCTTGTTGGTCGTTCAGCTTCAGCTGGGGTATCGCTCGCCGTCCCCGATATCGCCGAAGCTCCGCCGGACAATCACCTGGCTCTGCTGTCTCGGGCGGGGTGGCGCTCAGTGCTCGCAGTTCCACTCGTTCGTGAAGACCGGATTCTCGGCGCCCTCGTCGTCCGCCGCCGCCGCACAGGCGAATTCTCGGATGAGATCAAGGAACTGCTGGAGACATTCGCGAGCCAATCAGCGCTCGCAATCCACAACGCCCATCTCTTCCAGACAGTCCGGGAGCAGGCAAACCAGCTCGCCGAGTGGAACCGTGAGCTCCAGTCGCGGGTCGAGGAGCAGGTCGCGCAGATCGGCCGTATGGGACGACTGAAGCGATTCCTGTCGCCGCAGCTTGCGGAGCTGATCGTCTCGTCGGGCGACGAGTCTTTCCTCGAAAGCCACCGCTGCGAGATCACGGTCGTTTTTTGCGACTTGCGCGGCTTTACGGCGTTTGCGGAGACGACCGAGCCTGAGGAGACGATGAGCGTTCTGCGCCAGTATCACGAGGCGCTGGGAAAGCTCGTGTTCCGCTTCGAAGGAACGCTCGAGCGCTTCACCGGGGACGGACTGATGGTGTTCTTCAATGATCCCATGCCGTGTTCGGACGCGGCTATTCGCTCGGTCCGGATGGGGGCAGCAATGCGAAACGACGTCGCAAGCCTCACCGAGCGCTGGCATCGCAGCGGGCACGATCTCGGGTTCTCCCTCGGGATCGCGCAGGGCTACGCAACACTCGGACGGGTCGGGTTCGAGGGCCGGTTCGACTACGCGGCGATCGGAACGGTCACGAACCTGGCGGCCCGCCTCTGCGACGTCGCGGAAGCGGGGAAGATACTTGTCAGCCAGCGCGTGCACGCTGCTGTCGAGGATCTCGTCTCGTCGAACGAATTGACGGACCTACAGCTGAAGGGTTTCTCGCGACCGGTCACCGCCTATGAGATCGTCGGCCTCAATGGGGACGGCGCCGCGAACGCACCGGCAGATAGCGGTCGGTGCTAACCGGTTCAGTTAGCGGCGGTCGTCAACAGCTTCCAGTGTCCCTCGGACACGACTTCGACCGTGCCGTCCGTCACTTTGATGGCGGTCTGATCGTCGATCGCATAGGCCGGATTCGGGATCCCGGCCGCCCAGCTTTCTGCCTCGGCCATGGAATTGCCAGGCATGTTCTCCTGCGCCAGGTGCGGGCAGATCGAGAAGCCGACGATCCCCAGCGTTCTGTCGTCGCCGGTGGGCGGCTTCCAGCCGACGAAGTCCTCCCCGATTCGAGGGGTCATGACCATGCTCCCGGCGCTCGAGCCGACCCAGACGGCGCTCAGCGACGGCAAGAGGTCCGCCAGGCCGGACTCCCGCATCCAGTGGCACAGATACAACGCATCGCCGCCTGCCACGAGCAGGACGTCGGTCTCTCTGACCAGGGGCACCCAACGTTCTTCATCGATGCTGGGAAGCGCGGTCAGCTCCAACACGCCCATCGACTTCCAACCCAGCTCGCACATCGGGTTGCCGGTTTGTCCGGTGATGAACCGCCATGGCCCAGCGCCAGGACCGACCATCGGATGGCCGTACGCGGCCGTGGGAATGCAGAGCGCGCTGGACTCGGCAATCGGTTTGCCCAGCAGGTCTACCAGCGCGTTCCGGATGCTCTCGTTCTTCACGCCGGCAGATGTGAGAAGAAGCTTCATGTTGCCTCCCGGAGTCGGTGCTGCAGACGAGGATGTTCTAGGCGCTTAGGGTTGCGTCTTCGGGTCCAGACTCGGAAAGCACCCAGAAATCATCGGCTCTGCCGGCGCGGCTCAGTACGTGATGCGACCCTTGAAGGCGATGGTCACCGATGCGGTCTCGTTCGCGTAGACGCCGGTAAAGGAGAGCGTCCCGCGCGCGCCGGCGAACTTGCGCGTTCCGCCGGTCACCGTCGCGGTTCCCGTGAACGCAACGTTCGCGCCGGTGCCCGACGCGCATGCCCGTGCGCCGCGCGCCCTCAACACGATCGAGCCTCCGCTGCCCTTCAGGGTCGCCCTGCCGTTGAACGCGACGCACGTCGGGCTCTGGACGACGCCCGTCGCCCTGCCCGACAGCGTGCTCCGTCCAATGACGTTGCCGCTGCCCGTCGCGGACGCATGCCCAGACGCAGCGGTCGCCGTCGCCACTCCGGCCCCGTGACCGGTGTACGTCGCTCTGAAGGTGTGGACGTGCGCGGCGAGCGCGGCGGGAGCGAACGACACCGCGGCCGCGGCAACTGCGAGCGCGATCGTCACGACGCTTCGACTCACGCTACGAGTATCGCAGGCTGCGCTTATTCCTTCTGCGCAGCGTTGGCCGCCACCGCGGCGTCGAAGCGTTAGTGGCGGTACGCCTGAACGCTCGCGGTTTCCGGCTCGAAGCCGACGCTGCGATAGACGCGCCCGGCTGGATTCGTGGCTTCGGTGACGATGACCCAGTGGTCGCAGCCGTGGCCGGCGGCCCAGCGTGCCGCGACACCGAGCAGGTGGGACGCGAGCCCGCGACGCCGGTGCAGAGCGTCGGTGCCGACGCTCTGATACCGCGCAATGGTTCCGCATCGGACGATGCCGAGGCACGCGGCGAGTTCCCCGTCGGCGAACGCCCCGAAGAACGCGGCGACGTCTCGGTGGGACAATGAGCGCTCCGTCTGCACGCTTGCGCGCACGAACGGCTCGTGCGACGCCGGTTCGTACTCGCCCGTTCGCTGGTTCTCCGCCATCGCGAGCGCGACCACCTGTTCCCAGTCGTCACCGCCCACGCGCCGCACGACGTATCCCGACGGCAGCGCTGTCTGCCGCGGCAGGGTGCTGGACACGAGCACCTCGTTCACTTCGAGCTCGAGGCGGTGCGCGGCCCACGGTGCAACGTCGTCCGGCATGGTGATGAGACCGATGGCGATCCACGTCGCCGCCGGGAAGGCGCTCCGAAAGGCCTCGACCCATCGTTGTGCGTCGTCGACGGCGTCGGCATCTGTCACCAGCACGCAGTTGCCCCAGTGGAAGGTCGGGTTGCGCGGCGTGCGGAGGATCAGGTGGTCACCGCGATCTTCGACGATCGACCCCGCGTGCTCCAGTACGGCGATGTCCGTTGCCCAGTCGAGCGGGAGGCGACTCATCAGCAGCTGTCGCGCGCGACCGACACGGCGCCGGCGGTGTCGCTCGGGTGGAGCAGCGCTTCGCGCACCGTGGCGCGGATGCGCGTGACGTTCGGCCGCGGAAAATCGTCCGCCTTGCGCCGATTGGCGATGTACTCGCGGCCGAACGTCACCGTCAGCGTGGAGCGCCGGTCGACGGCCGTCGCGAGCCTGACGAGACGCGGGAAACGGTCGAGCGGGATGTCCGTCCGTACGTTGCGCTCGACCGTCTGCGCGAGCGATTCGAAGTTCCGCAGCACGCTCAGCGGGTCGACCTGGTCGGCCAGCGCGCTCAGGAAGCAGCGCTGGCGCGCCATGCGCGTGTAGTCGTCGGAGTCCTTGCGCGAGCGCACGTACGCAAGCGCCTGGTGCCCGTCGAAGTGGTACGTGCGGCCCGGATAGACGTCGATGCGCGGCTTCGGCTCGCCCCATGCAGCCCGCGTCACCGAGTCGTGCAATCGCTCCTTCACGTCGATCGTCACGCCGCCGAGCGCATCGACGAGATCGGCGAAGCCGCGCAGGTTCGCGAGTGCGTAGTAGTCGATGCGCACGCCGAGCAGGTGCGACACGGCGAGCTTGAGGGCCGTCGCGCCGGGATCCGGGGCGTCCGGAAACAGGTCGGGTTGCGCGCGGGCGTACGAGTAGAGCGCGTTGATCAGGTCGTGGAAGACGGGCAGTCGGCCGCCGACGCTGACGTCGACGAGGTTTCGCGGGATGCCGAACGCCACCGCGCGACGCGTCCCGTGCTCGAGCGCCACGACGATGATCGTGTCGGTCCGCGCGCCCCAGTTGCCGGGGCCCTCGTCCGTGCCGAGGAGCAGGATCGTCGTCCACGGGCGCTCCGCGGGCGCGGCCGCGGTTACGAGCTGGGGCGAGGCGACCAGCGGCCGGCCGCGCGGCACGCGCTCCGACTCGGGCTCGGGCGCCGGTGCGTCGCTCAGGAACACACCCTTGGACGGCAGGACGTCGCGAGGCTCCTGGTTCGCGAATACCCGGTCGAGCACGGTGTAGCTGCGGACGGCGAGGTAGCCGGCCGCGGCGTGCGGCGCGACAGTCAGGACGACGAGCGCGGCCACGAACACAGGCGCGGTGGAGCGGCCCGCATCGACGACGGCGAAGACGCGAAGCCCGAGCAGTGCGACGTCCAGGACGAGGATCGAGACGAGCAGGCGCGTGTCCAGCGACGGATGCGCGAGCACCACGGCGGCCGATGCCAGCACGATCGCGCCTGTCAGTCCGAGCAGGACGAGCGCGCGCCGGTACGCCCCGAGAATGAACTGGCCGAGCCCCGGCACGAGCATCGACAGCGTCGCGGCCGCCACGAATCCACTCTAGGCGGTGCACGAGACGACCGCGTAGGACGCGCTGCGCCTATGGTTCGGGCGATGAGCGACCAGCAGGCCGACCAACTCACCGCAACACAGCGCGAGGCGCTCGCGGCGGAGCTCGCGGAGCTCGAGGGCCCGCGCCGTCAAGCGGTCGTCCAGGCGATCAAGACCGCGCGAGAGCACGGCGACCTCTCGGAGAACTTCGAGTATCACGCCGCGAAGAACGAGCAGGGCCTGCTCGAAGCACGGATCCGCACGCTGCGTTCGCGTCTCGAGAACTCCGTGCTCGTCGACGAGTCGACGCGAAAGGCGGGCGAGGTAGGAATCGGCTCGGTCGTCGAGATCGAGGACGAAGACGGCGGCCGGATGGAGATCGAGATCTCGAGCGTGAGCCGACCGGGATCAGCTTCCCCCGAATCCCCGCTGGGCCGCGCGCTGGTCGGGCACACGGAAGGCGACACCGTCGAGATCAGCGCCCCAGGCGGCACCTGGCTAGCGCAAATCCTGAAGGTCAAGTCGCCCTAGGGGCGAGACTCCAACCGCCGAAGCAGCGCCCGCAATAGCCGGAAGAAGCGGGCTAGAGCCCGATGTGTCGGGCGATCACCATGCGCTGGACCTCGTTGGTGCCTTCGCCGATCTCGAGGATCTTCTGGTCCCGGTAGAGCCGCGCAATCGCCGACTCCTCCATGTAACCGTAGCCGCCGTGGATCTGCAGCGCGGCGCTCACGACGCGGTGTGACAGCTCGCCCGTGTAGAGCTTTGCCATCGCAGCCTCGCGCGCGAAGTCGCGATCCTGGTCCTTCAGCCAGGCGGCCTTGAGCACGAGGGCTCGGCCGGCCTCGATCTCCGTCGCCATGTCCGCGAGCTTGAACTGCACCGCCTGGAACCGCGCGATCGGCTTGCCGAACTGCTCGCGCTCTTTTGCATAGGTGTAGGCGAGGTCGTACGAGCCCTGCGCGAGGCCGACGCCCATCGCCGCGACCGAGATGCGGCCGCCGTCCAGGATCGTCAGGAACTGCTGGAAGCCCTTGCCGCGCGGACCGAGCAGGTTCTCCTCCGGCACGCGGCAATTCTCGAACGAGAGCTCGCGCGTGTCCGAGGCGCGCCAGCCGAGCTTGTGCATCGGCGGCGAGATCGTGTAGCCGGGCGTGCCGTTCTCGACGACGATGTTCGAGATCTCCTCGTCGCCCGTGCGTGCCGTGATCGTCACGCACCCCGTGATGTCGGTGCCCGCGTTCGTGATGAAGATCTTCGAGCCGTTGACGATCCACTCGCCGTCGCGCAGCTCTGCGGTCGTGCGCGTCGCGCCCGCGTCCGAGCCGGCGCCGGCCTCCGTCAGGCCGAATGCGGCGAGCTTCTTCCCCGAAGCGAGATCGGGAAGCCAGCGGCGCTTCTGCTCGTCGCTGCCGAAGTAGTAGATCGGCAGCGTCCCGAGGGAGTGGTGCGCCGCGAGCGTGATCGCCACCGACGAGTCGATCCGCGTCAGCTCCTCGACGACGATCGCGTACGCCACCGTGTCCGCGCCGGCGCCGCCGTACTCCTCGGGGATGGTCATCCCCATCAGCCCGAGCTTCGCGAGCTCGGCGACGAGGTCGTACGGGAAGCGCTGCTCGCGGTCGAGCTCGGCCGCGACCGGCGCGACGCGCTCGCGCGCGAACGTGCGCACCGTCTCGCGGACGAGCTGCTGCTCTTCCGTTAGGTCGAAGTTCAAGCCGCTATACGCGACGCGAGCTCGGCGATCAAGCGCACGCCGTAGCCGCTGCCGCCGGGCTGCCACAGGTAATCCCCGCGCGAGCGCTCGAGGAACGCGGGGCCGGCGATGTCGAGGTGGGCCCAAGGCCCCTCCCCGGCGAACTCCTTCAGGAACTCCGCCGCGAGCACCGCGCCCGCCTCGCGCAGGTCGGACGAGTTCTTCATGTCTGCGTACGACGACTTCACGTAGCGCCGGTAGCGCGGATGCAGCGGCATGCGCCAGATGTGGTCGCCGCTCGCCTCGCCCGCGGCGAAGATCGCGTCCGCCCACTCGTCGTCGTTCGCGAAGAACCCCGCGTAGAGGTCGCCGAGCGCCACCATCATCGCGCCGGTCAACGTGGCGAGATCCATGACGTGCGTCGCGCCCTGCTCGCGCGCGTACCACAGCGCGTCGGCGAGCACGAGCCGCCCTTCCGCATCGGTATTGGTGACCTCGATCGTCTTCCCGTTCGCGGCGGTGAGGATGTCGCCCGGCCGGTAAGCGTGGCCACCCGGCATGTTCTCCGACGAAGCGATGACGGCGATCGTTCGCACCGGCAGCTGGAGGTCGGCAATCGCGCACATCCCGGCAACGACGGCAGCGCCGCCGGACATGTCGCCCTTCATGTTCTCCATGCCGCGTGCCGGCTTGAGCGAGATGCCGCCGGTGTCGAACGTGATCGCCTTGCCGACGAGGCCGAGCGTGAAGTCGGCCTTGGCGCCCTCCGCCTCGTACCGCATGACGATCAGGCGCGGCTCGTTGTCCGATCCCTGTGCAACCGCGGCGAACGAGCCCATGTTCATGTCGAGAATCTGCTTGCGGTCGAACGCCTCGACCCGGACGCCGTCCGGCGCGAGCTCCGACGCGCGCTCCGCGAGACGCTCCGGCGTGAGCTCGTTCGGGGGCGAGTTCGACAGGTCGCGGGCCCGGTTGGCCCACGTCGCGACGCGCGCCGCGCGGTCGGCTGCAGCCGCCGCGCCGTCGTCTCCGCCGACGATGACGAGCCGCTCGAACTCCTTCTTGCCCGTGACCTCGCGCGAGCGCCACTTTCGCGTGTCGTACGTCCCGAAGACGAGTCCGTCCGCGGCCGCACGCGCTTGCTCCGCCGCGTCGAGCGCGAGAGAGTCGTTGACGACGTAGGCGAGCGTGCCGCCGACGCGCCGGGTCTCGCGCGCTGCGCCTGCGACCGCCGTGCGGACGGCGTCCGCGTCGGCGCGCCGCCCGAGTCCCGCGACGGCGACTCGCTGCCCGTCGACGACGGTGACGGTGACAGCGCCGAAGTCGGTGCCGGCCTCTCCGCTTGCCAGAAGCTCACGAACCCGCTCGTGTGCGCCGCCCGGCGCCTCGCCCCCTTCCGCGACGGGGACGACGATGACGTCGGCGGTGAGGCGGTCGCCCGCCTGAGCTTCGACTTGCATCGCCGCGCAAGGCTATCGCTAGCGTTGCGCTGTGCGCGTCGGGATCAACAAGGGCGCGATGACGGCGCTCGCGGCCGGACACCTCGGCACCGACTTCGCGAACGGTGCGCTTCCCGCGCTGCTCCCGTTTCTGACGGACCGCTTCTCGCTGTCGTACACGCTCGCCGCGCTGCTGATGCTCGCCTCGACGGCTTCGTCGTCGCTCGTCCAGCCGCTCTTCGGGCTCTGGTCCGACCGGCGCGGCGCGATCTGGCTGCTGCCGGCCGGCGTTGCAGTTGCCGGCGTCGGGATCGGAGTCGCGGCGGCGATGCCGTCCTACTGGCTCGTCGCCCTGCTCGTCGTGATCTCCGGCCTCGGCGTCGCCGCGTTCCATCCGGAGGGCTCGAAGTACGCCGCCTACACGAGCGGCGACAAGCGCGCGAGCGGCATGAGCGCGTTCTCGATCGGCGGCAACATCGGCTTCGCGCTGGGGCCGATCGCTGCGACGCCGCTCGTCATCACGCTCGGGCTCGGCGGCGGCGTGCTGCTGGCGGTGCCGTGCCTCGCGATTGCGATGATGCTGCTGGTGCTCTCGCCGTTCCTGCGGACGTTCGAGCCGGAGCGCGGGGCGCGACGAGCGATCTCGGGCGAGGATCGGCCGGGCGCGCTCGTGCTGCTCCTGGCCGTGATCGGCTTCCGCTCGCTCGCGTGGTTCGGGCTGATCACGTTCGTGCCGTTGTACGAGGTGTCGCTCGGGCACTCGACGGCGCACGGGAACCGCCTGCTCTCGCTGATGCTGCTCGCCGGCGGGCTCGGCACGATCGCGGCCGGGCCGCTCGCCGATCGCGTCGGGAGAAGGCCCGTCCTGGTCGCGAGCCTCGCGCTCGCCGCGCCGCTGACGTTCGTGTTCATCACCTTCGGCGGAGCGATCGGCGCGGTTGCGCTGTGCGGCGTCGGCATCTGCGTGATCGGCACCTTCGGCGTCACGATGGTGATGTCGCAGGAGTACCTGCCGCGGCACATCGGCACGGCGTCGGGTCTTTCGATCGGCCTGTCGATCGGCCTCGGCGGCATCGCGGCGGTCGCGCTCGGCGCCCTCGCGGACACCGTCGATCTGCGGGCGGCGCTGTACGTGTGCGCGGCGGCGCCGCTCGCGGGCCTCGTGCTCACGCTCCTGCTGCCGCCGACGCGCGCGCCGCGGAAGCTGGAGCCCGAGGTCGCGGTCCCGTAGTAGATTGCCGGGCCATGGCCGAGACGACACGTGAGTTCTTCGAAGGGCTTCCCGCACGCGCGGACGCGACAAAGCTCGCGGGCATGAACAACAGCTATTCGTTCGACATCGAGAACGCCGGCAAGTGGCTCGTCACGATCGCGGACGGAACGGTGAGCGTTCGCGACGGCGAGGGCGAGGCGGACTGCACGATCTCCGCGACCGAGGAGAACTTCCAGAAGATCCTCAGCGGCGAGCAGAACGCGACGTCCGCCTACATGACGGGAAAGCTGAAGATCAAGGGCGACATGGGCGCGGCCATGAAGCTCCAGAAGCTCTTCTAGTCCTCGAGCTCGACGAGCACGGCGCCGCCGGCGACACCGTCGCCTTCCTCGACGTTCACCGTCCGCACCACGGCGTCGTACGGCGCGGTCAGCGGCGTCTCCATCTTCATCGCCTCGAGCACGAGCAGTGGTTGGCGGGCCTGCACGTGGTCGCCTGCAGCCACCAGCACCTTGATCACCGTGCCTGGCATCGGCGCCGTCACGTCTCTCCCGCCGTGCGCGGCGGCGCCTTCGTGCGCGGCCGCATCCACATCGGGCGGAGCGGCCGGCGCCGGCGGCGGCAGGTTCAGCCGCCAGGCGCCGCGCCACTCGGGTCGCGGCCGCCGGATCGGCGGAGCGGACAGCGGCGGGTGCTCGACGAGGAACGCCGTCGTCGTCTCGCCGGCGCGCACGTCGGGGTGCGCGACGAGCCAGCGCAGGAACGGCAGGTTCGTGGTCACTCCCTCGACGACCGTCTCGGCGAGCGCCGCCTCGAGCCGGTCGAACGCCTCGTCGCGCGTCGGCCCGTGCGCGATCACCTTCGCCAGCAACGGGTCGTAGGCGAG
>JBJMJE010000279.1:0-3114 GCA_045806505.1 Gaiellaceae bacterium | reverse complement strand
GACGTCGACGACCTGCACGTCCATTTCGCGACCGAGGACGGCGTCGTACGTGCCGTCGACGGCGTCTCGTTCAAGCTGGAGCGAGGCAAGGTGCTCGGAATCGTCGGCGAGTCCGGCTCGGGCAAGAGCGTCACGTCGATGACTATCCTCGGGCTGACGCGCGGAGTCAACGCGAAGTTCGAAGGCGCGGTGCGGTACAAGGATCAGGACCTCCTGACGATGAGCGAGTCGGAGTTGCGGCGGTTCCGCGGGAACGAGATCGCGATGATCTTTCAGGACCCGATGACGTCGATGAACCCGGTGTATCGCGTCGGCGACCAGATCGTCGAGGGCATCGTCACGCACGAGGACGTCTCGAAGCAGACCGCTCGCAACCGCGCCGTCCAGTTACTGCGGCAGGTCGGAATCCCGCATCCGGAGGAGCGCGTGGACGACTTTCCGCACCAGTTCTCGGGCGGCATGCGCCAGCGCGCGATGATCGCGATGGCGCTCGCGAACAACCCGGAGGTACTGATCGCCGACGAGCCGACGACGGCGCTCGACGTGACGATCCAGGCGCAGATCATCGAGCTGATCGACCGGCTCAAGGACGACTTCGACTCGTCCGTGATCCTCATCACCCATGACCTCGGCGTCGTCGCGGACGTTGCCGACGACATCGCGGTGATGTACGCGGGGCGGATCGTGGAGTACGGGACGAAGCGGCAGGTCTTCTACGACCCGCAGCATCCGTACACCTGGGGGCTGCTCGGGTCGATCCCGCGCCTCGATCGCGAGAAGCCCGACCGGCTGACGTCGATCGCCGGCGCGCCTCCGTCCCTGATCAACCTGCCGCAGGGCTGCAAGTTCCGCCCGCGCTGCCCGCACGCGTTCGAGAAGTGCATCGAGCATCCGCCCCTCGAGAACCGCGTCGCCGAGACTCCGCCGCACCTCGACCGCTGCTGGCTGACGGTCGAGGAGAAGCGCGAGCTGCGCGAGCGCACGATTCACGGGCAGGCCGCCGCATGAGCACGAACGGAACGCCGCTCCTCGAGACGGTGCACGTCAAGAAGTACTTCCCGATCCGGAAGGGGCTGCTGGCGCGCGAGGTCGCACGAGTCCATGCCGTCGACGACGTCTCGATCCAGGTTGCCCAGGGAGAGACGCTCGGTCTGGTCGGCGAGTCCGGCTGCGGCAAGTCGACCCTCGGCCGTACGATCGTGCGGCTGCTCGAGCCGACCGAAGGCGACGTCCGTTTCGAGGGACAGTCCATCGCCAAGCTCGGGGCGCGCGAACTGCGACCGCTCCGGCGCGAGATGCAGATCATCTTTCAGGACCCGTACGCGAGCCTGAACCCGCGCAAGCGCGTGGGCTCGATCATCGGCGACCCGATGAAGATCCACAAGACGGCGACGCAGCGGGACAGGCGCAAACGCGTGCAGGAGCTGCTCGAGACAGTGGGCTTGTCGCCCGAGCACTACAACCGCTTCCCGCACGAGTTCTCGGGCGGCCAGCGGCAGCGAATCGGCGTAGCCCGCGCACTGGCGTTGCGTCCGAAGCTCATAGTCGCCGACGAGCCCGTCTCGGCGCTCGACGTCTCGATCCAGGCGCAGATGATCAACCTGCTCGAAGAGCTTCAGAACGACTTCAAGCTGACGTACGTCTTCATTGCGCACGACCTGGGCGTCGTGCGGCACGTGAGCGACCGCATCGCCGTGATGTACCTCGGCAAGCTCGTCGAGCTCTCGCCGGCCGAGGAGCTCTACTCGCGGCCGATCATGCCGTACACCGAAGCGCTTCTCTCGGCCGTACCCATTCCGGACCCCGATCTGTCCGAGCAGCGGCAGCGGATCGTGCTCGAAGGCGACGTCCCGAGCCCCATCGCGCCGCCGTCGGGCTGCCGCTTCCATCCGCGGTGTCGCTATATGACGGAAGTCTGCGCCCGCGTCGAGCCGCCGCTCACGGACTACGGCAACGGTCATCTCGCCGCGTGCCACCACCCGCTGAACGTCGACGAGGAGACGCTCAGACGCGTCCGGGCGGCTCCCGAGACGCCGGCGGACGCTGACGAATCAGCGCTCCCGGAGGACTCCAGCGGCGAGTCGCAGCCGGTGCCGGACGAAGCGCGTCCCTAAATCGGGGTACGCCTCTCAAGGGGCGGTGGCGCCCCGCCGATACACGGCACGTGGACGCAGCCAAACGCGAACAGATTCTGACCCGCTACATGGATCACACCCGGCGGTTCGATCGGGTGGCGGCGACCCGACGAAGGAACGGCAACGGCAACGCGACAGCAGGTGCGACCGCCGAGGTGATTCCGTTCACCGGGGCCGTTCAGCAGTTCGAGCAGGAGCCGACGATGCGCGAGATCGAGGTGCTCCAACTCGTCTCCGACGGCCTCGTGAACCGGGAGATCGGTGAGCGCCTGTTCCTGAGCGAGGAGACGGTCAAGTCCCACGTCCGTCACCTGCTCGCCAAGCTGCAGGCCCGGTCGCGGGCCCACGCCGTAGCCGTTGGCTTCCGGCGTGGGTTGATCGTCTAAGGTCAAAGTCGCGCGCCACGGGGTCCTGGTGGCGCCGAGAGCCGCAATTACATCGGCGACTTGCACGCCAGATTCGACCTTCTCCACAGCTTGTGGATATCCCTCAACAGGGGGAAGCGGTCGAGTTGGCGAAAAACGAGACTTGGACTTCCTACCACTCCCGCAGGCCGCCGGAAACGGCTGCGCGAGCGACGAAGCGAAGGATGGACTTGCCCATGATGTGCTCCTTGTACGGGGACTAACGGCGATTCCGAGGCTATACCCCTGATGGGGGATATGTCAAGTTTTTGTAGATGAAACTCGTTAAACCTATTCCTTTCGGCCTCAGAAGCGAGATCCGCGATGGCGGCGGCGCGTACGCTGCGATCCTCGCGTCCTGTGCCGGGGCGCTCGCGATCATCCTCCTCGCGTTCGGGTGGGACCTTGGAGACGCCTGGACAGTCGCGGCACTGTGCGTGATCGCGGCTGTATCCGAGCGCGGCCTCGTGCGTCTCACGAGCACGACTTCGCAGTCGATCTCGATTCTCCCGACGCTGTTTGCGGCCGTCCTCTTTGGTCCGCTTGCGGGAATGGTGGTTGGAGCGGCATCGCTC
>JBJMJE010000278.1:0-3464 GCA_045806505.1 Gaiellaceae bacterium | reverse complement strand
GGTCGCCTTGAAGATCCAGATCTCGCCGAAGTCGAGCAGGCCGTTCGAGTTCGTGTCGCCGATGTTCTTGCCGTTCGTCTGGAGCACCGGCGCGATCGCCATCGCTGGGGCGTCGGTGACGACGACGTTCGCGACGGGGACGAACCCGTCGGCGATCGAGACGGCGAAGGTGACCGTGACGAGGGTGCCGTTGGTCAGGTACTGGCCCGGCGCCGCGTTCGCGTCCTCGAAGTAGTCCGGGTGCGCCGGGTCGAACGCGTTGACGGCCTTGACGATCTGGATGCTCTCCTGCTTGCCGGTCACGTTCGCGACGTCGCTCGCCGAGACCGGTTGGCCGTTCGTAGCGGTGACGGTGGCGGTATTCGTGAACAGGCCGACGCGGAGCTTCAGCGGCGTCGGCGTCGCCCCGGTGGAGGTGAACAGCCAGATCTCGCCGTAGTCGAGCTTGCCGTTGCCGTTGACGTCGCCGGAGACGTAGATCGGAGTGAAGTCGTCGGCCGGGTTCGTCGGCGTCGCGTTGTCGTCGCGCACGACGACGTTCGTCAGCGGCAGCGCCGAGTCGCCGTAGACCAGATACGTGTAGATGAGCGCGGTGCCGTTCGGATACGTGGGCCCGGGCGCGACGTTGGCGTCCTCGGCAAGCGTCGGGTGGCCTGGATCGACGGCGTTCACGGCCTTCTTGATCCGGATGCCGGTGGTGCCGAGGTAGCTCGCCGTGTCGGACGATGCGACGGTCGTATTCGTCGTGGTCACTGCCTTGACCGCACCGATGTTCGTGTACCGGCCGAGCACCGCGGTGCCGATCGCCCTGTAGAGCCACACCTCGCCGGGATCGAGCTTGCCGTTCAGGTTCGCGTCGCCGCTCATGTAGACCGGCGTCAAGTCGTCCGCGGCGTTGTTCGGCGTGCCGTTGTCGTCGGTGATCAGCGTGATCGTCAGCGGCGTCGAGCTCGTGGTCGTGACGCGGTACGTCCACGTGATCGCGGAGCCGACGGCGAGCACGGGGCCGGTCGGCGAGTCGGCTTCCTCGGCGGGCGTCGGGTGCAGCGGGTCGACGGCGTTGATCGCCTTCTTGATCCGGATCAGCTGGTCGCCGCTGCCGGTGACACGGTTCACGGCGGTGTCGGCGACGGTCGTGCCGCTGACGCAGCCGGGGACGCCGGTCGTCACGCAGCGCGCCTGGACGGTGGCGGTGTTGGCGACGGTGCCGGCGGGCGCGGTGCTCATCGCGCCGGCGACGCCCTGCGACGTGAAGATCCACACCTCGCCGACGTCCAGCAGGCCGTTGCCGTTGGTGTCACCACCGACGAAGCGCGGGCGGAAGTCGTCCGCCGCATTCGCCGGAGTGCCGTTGTCGTCGATCAGCGACGTGACGACGAGCGCCGCGTTCACAGTCTGGGTCGGGTTCTGCGAGACGTTGGTGACCCTGTACGTCCAGAAGATCGCCTTGCCGGTCGGGACGACGATGCCGATCGTGCCGGCCTCGGCCGACCGCTCCTGAACCGTTCCGTCGACCGTGGACAGCAGCTTCGCGATGTGAACGGCCGGGGCGAAGTCGCAGGCGCAGGAGAGGTTGCCGGTGCCCGTGTCGTCGCGATGAACGCCGCCGATGTTGCCGGGCTGCGGATCGCGCGGTCCGCCGTGGTTCGCGAGCCAGAGGTCGTGATCCTTGGGCGTCACGAGCGCCAGCTCGTCGTACGGCGAGAACGGCACGAACCGGATGTCCTCGCCGCCGCCGAGGCTCAGCGCGCGGATCAGGTCCTGCGCCCACGGCGAGAACTCGCGGTTCACGGTCGGGTTGCCGAACGGCGAGAACGGGACGACGTAGGTGTTGAACTCGCCGCCCCAGTCGTACATGCGGTCGAGCGCGGTGTTGGCGATCAGCACGTCGCGGCCGGCGCCGCCGAAGGCGAAGTCGCCGTCGCGGAAGCGCGGGTCCGCGTCCTCCGGGTTGTCGTTCTTGCCGCCGTCGGTCAGCAGGTTGTCGTCGAGCTGGAGGTAGTCGTCGCCGAAGCCGCCGAAGAGCCAGTCGCAGTTCGTGCCGCCGACGATCCAGTCGTTGCCGAGGTCGCCGTACAGCCGGTCGCGGCCGTCGTCGGACTTGATGAGCTCTCCGTTCGAGTCGAGCTGCTGGCCCGTCGCCTCGTCCACGACGTACGAGTCGAAGTTGAGGAACCAGCCGGGGATGATCGACCACGGATCGACGGCGTTGTATGCCGCGAACTTCGTGAAGGTCGCGCTGTTCGGGTCGCCGTCGTAGTCCAGCGGGTTCGTCTCGACGACGGGAAGCTCGTTGTAGAACTCGCGCAACGCCTCGGCGCCGGAGATCGCGTCGTCTCCTGACCCGCCGTGGATGAAGTCGTCGCCGAGCCCGCCGTAGATCACGTCGTTGCCGCCGCTGAGCGGGGTGTCGAGACCCATCGGATCCGTGATCGGCATGACGAGCTGCGCCATCTTGAAGAGCTCGCCCGGGATGAACAGGTCTGCAGAGGTGAACGGGCCGGGCTCGATCACCGTGTACGCGAGGTTCGGCGTGAACAGCCGGTTCAGCGGCTCGGTCAGGCCGTTGCGGCTCGTGAGCATCACGCCGTCGTCGCCGAGGATCCCGTCGCTGCCGGTACCGCCGTAGATGCGGTCGTTGCCGGTGCCGCCGTAGACATTGTCGTCCTCGCCCTCGCCGAAGAGCACGTCGTCGCCGTGCATGCCGTGGATCGTGTCGTCGCCGTTCTCGCCGTGGATCAGATCGGCGGTGCCGAACGGGCCGGCGGCGTCCGGAGCGCCCGGCGTGTAGTCGAGGAAGCGGTAGGCGCGCGGGATGAGCCGCTCGGTTGACGAGTACGTGTCGTAGTTGAAGGTGAGGAAGCCGTACGGGGACGACGCGTGGCCGTTGATTCCGGTGAGCTCGAAGATGTCGCCGTTGTCGCCGAGGATCGTGTCGGCGTCGTGCGCGTGGCCCGGGCCCGAGAGGTCGCCGTAGTTGTTCCGCTCGAGGCGGACACCGGCGCCGCCGAAGATCTCGTCGCTGCCGTCCGGCCGCTGGCTCGCGCTCTTGAGGCTGTACAGGTTGCTCGACCCGCCGATCAGGTTGTCCTGGCCGAAGCCGCCGAAGATCGTGTCGTTGCCGCCGTTGCCCTCGATCCAGTCGCGGCCGTCGGCGCCGATCCCCAGGTAGTCCTCGACCGACTCGTGCGTGTGCAGGACGTCGATCGTCGTCGCGCCCGTGTCGTCGATCGTCGAGCCGTCTCCCTGGATCGTGTCGTTGCCGAGTTGGCCGAAGACGATGTCGTCCTGCGTGCCGCCGGCGATGTTGTCGTCGCCGAAGGTGCCCGGGACCGGGGTGAACGACTGGTCGAAGAGCTCGACGTAGCGCTCCTCGTTGCCGTTCGGGTTGATGTCGTGGCCGCCCAGGTCGTAGCGGTTGTTCGGGTCGAGCTGCCACGCGCTCATGTCGTAGACGTCGCCGT
>JBJMJE010000277.1:0-7707 GCA_045806505.1 Gaiellaceae bacterium | reverse complement strand
GATCAACCGCGTCGCAAAGGTCGTCAAGGGCGGACGGCGGTTCTCGTTCACCGCGCTCGTCGTGATCGGGGACGAGGTCGACCGCGTCGGCGTCGGCTACGGCAAGGCGCGCGAGGTGCCGCTCGCGATCTCGAAGGCGGTCGACGACGCGAAGAAGAACCTGTTCACCGTCCCCAAGCACGGCTCAACGATCACCCACGAGGTGCTCGGAAACTTCGACGCGGCGAGAGTGCTCCTGCGGCCCGCCTCGCCCGGTACCGGCGTCATCGCCGGCGGCGGCGTACGCGCTGTGCTGGAGCTCGGCGGCGTCCGCGACGTGCTCGCGAAGTCGCTCGGGACGACGAACCCGATCAACATGCTGAAGGCCGCGGAGCAGGCGCTTCGCCAGTTGCGGCGCCCCGAGGACGTCGCCAAGGCCCGCGGTAAGCAGATCAGCGAGGTGCTGCCCTACCAGACCCCGCCGGTCGACGAGGAGAGCGGTGCCGAAGAGCCTGCTGCCGAGGAGACCCGTGTCGCTGAGACGCCTGCCGAGGAGGTGACCACCGTTGCCGAAGCTGAAGCTGACGCAGGTGCGTAGCCAGATCGGGCAGTCCGAGCGCCACCGCGGCACGCTCCGCGCGCTCGGCCTCGGCCGCATCGGCAAGACCAACGAGATCGACGAAAGCCCGGTCCTTGCAGGCATGCTGCGCAAGGTGCGCCACCTCGTCGACGTCGAGGAGACCAAATAGCCATGGCCGGTGACCTGAACCTCTCGAATCTCCAGCCCGCGCAGCCGCGCAAGGACCGCAAGCGCGTCGGCCGGGGCCTGGGCTCCGGCAAGGGCCGCTACTCCGGTCGCGGCATCAAGGGCCAGAAGTCGCGCTCGGGGTCGCACAAGATGCGCGCCGGCTTCGAGGGCGGCCAGATGCCGCTGTACATGCGCCTGGGTAAGCAGCGCGGCTCGACGTCGCAGGACGCGATGCCGATCGGCCCCTTCCGCACGTACACGCAACCCGTCAACGTCTCGGCGCTCGAGCGCTTCGACGCCGGCACCGAGGTGACGCCCGAGCTGCTCAAGGAGGTCGGCCTGATCCGCAGCACGAGGAAGGACGTCAAGATCCTCGGCCACGGGGATCTGACGACGAGCCTCACCGTCGTCGCGCACGGCGTCTCGGCGAGCGCGCGCGAGAAGATCGAGGCTGCCGGCGGAACCGTCACGCTGCTGCGGGAGCCGAAGGCGCCGAAGAAGGAGTCGCCGCGCGCGCGGTCGCGCCGCGCGAGGGCGGAGAAGACGGACAGCTAGATGTTCTCCTGGCTCACGAATGCCTGGCGCGTTCCCGAGCTGCGCCGGCGCGTGATCTTCACCGCGGTCATCCTCGCGCTGTACCGGCTCGGCTCCTGGATTCCCGCGCCGGGCATCGACTCGCAGTCGATCTCGGCCTTCTTCAACACCGGCGGCCGCGGACTCGGCGTCTTCGGGCTGCTGAACACGTTCTCGGGCTCTGCGCTCTCCCGCTTCTCGATTTTCGCGCTCGGGATCATGCCGTACGTCACCGCCTCGATCATCCTGCAGCTTCTGACAGTGGTCATCCCGACCCTCGAGCAGCTCCAGAAAGAGGGCGAGGCGGGCATGGCCAAGATCAACCAGTACACGCGCTACCTCACCGTCGCCCTGGCGGCGGCGCAGTCGCTCGGCTACGCGTTCCTGTTCAAGAAGGAAGGCGTGCTGCAGGCCAACTCCGGGCGCCTCGTGCTGATCATCGTCACCCTCACTGCCGGCACCACCCTGCTGATGTGGATGGGCGAGCTGATCACGAAGCGCGGCATCGGCAACGGGATCTCATTGCTGATCTTCGCGTCGATCCTCTCGACGATCCCGTCGGGCATCACCGCGTGGATCAACGGCGGCGCGACCGAGAAGCTCTTCCTGCCGGTGATCGCACTCGGCGTCATCGTCGCCGTCGTCTTCATCCAGGAAGGCCAGCGCCGGATCCCGATCCAGTACGCGAAACGGATGGTGGGGCGGAGGATGACCGCGGGCGGCTCGACGTACATGCCGCTGCGCGTGAACATGGCGGGCGTCATCCCGATCATCTTCGCCGCGGCCGTGATGGCCTTCCCGCCGACGATCGCGAGCTTCTTCCCGTCGACGCAGAGCTTCATCAACAACCACTTCCAGTACGGCTCGATCCAGTACCTCTCGATCGAGGCGCTGCTGATCATCGTCTTCACGTACTTCTACACCGCGGTCCAGTTCAACCCCGTGGACCAGGCTGACAACCTGCGGAAGTACGGCGGCTACATCCCGGGTATTCGCCCTGGAACGCCGACTGCGCAATACCTCGACCGCGTCCTCTCGCGCCTGACGCTGCCCGGATCGGTCTACCTCGCGCTCGTCGCGGTGCTGCCGGGCATCTTCATCTACTACTTCAACTTCTCGCAGGCCACGTCGCGCGCGCTCGGCGGCACCTCGGTGATCATCGTCGTCGGCGTCGCGCTCGACACGATGCGTCAGATGGAGTCGCAGATGATGATGCGCTCGTACGAGGGCTTCCTCAAGTAGCGGCCGCGTGCTGAACATCCTGCTTCTCGGTCCCCAGGGCGCAGGGAAGGGGACCCAGGCACAACGCATCTCCGAGGCCTACGGCATCCCCCACATCGCGACGGGGGACATCCTCCGGACGGCGATGGCGGCGGGCACGGAGCTCGGGCTGAAGGTGAAGCCGATCTACGACAGCGGCCGCCTCGTGCCGGACGAGCTCATGATCGGGCTCATCCGCGACCGGCTCGCGGAGGACGACACCGACGCCGGCTTCATCCTCGACGGCTTCCCGCGGACGCTTCCGCAGGCCGAGGCGCTCGACCAGATGCTGCGCGGGATCGCCAAGGAGCTGACCGTCGTCTTCGCTTTGCAGCTGCCGGAGCCCGTCGCGATCGCGCGTCTGACGAAGCGGTCGGAGCTCGAGGGCCGCGTCGACGACACGCCCGAGGGCATCGCCAAGCGGCTCGAGCTGTACCGGCGCGAGACGGAGCCGCTGATCGAGTGGTACCGCGTGCGCTCGAACGTCGTCACCGTGCACGCGGACCGCAGCGTCAACGAGGTCTTTGGCGAGGTCCAGGAGGCACTCGAGCAGGCGGCCGTCGTTTGATCATTCGCAAGAGCGCGGGCGAGATCGAGCAGATGGAGCGCGCGGCGCAGGTCGTCGCGGAGACGCTCGCGCTGCTGGGCGACCACGTCGTCCCCGGCATCACGACGGAGGAACTGGACGAGCTGGCGGAGGAGTTCATCCGCTCGCGCGGAGGCGTTCCGACGTTCAAGGGCTACCGCGGGTATCCCGCGTCGATCTGCACGTCGCCGAACTCGATGGTCGTGCACGGCATCCCGGGGCCGTACACGTTGCGCGACGGCGACGTGCTCTCGGTGGATGTCGGCGTGACGCTCGGCGGCTTCGTCGGCGATTCCGCCTATACGTTCGCCGTCGGGGAGATCTCGGACGGCGCGCAGCGGCTGCTCGACACCGGAGAGGCCGCGCTCGCCGCCGGAATCGAGCAGGTTCAGCCCGGCAACCATCTCTCCGACATCGGCCATGCGATCCAGTCGACGACGGAGGCCGCGGGCTTCTCCGTCGTGCGCAGCCTCGTCGGCCACGGCGTCGGCCGGCAGATGCACGAGGACCCGCAGATCCCGAATTTCGGCGAGCCCGGCCACGGCCCGATCCTCCTGCCCGGGATGACGCTCGCGATCGAGCCGATGATCAATGCCGGCGCCCCGGACGTGTACCTCCACGACGACGAATGGTCGATCTCGACGGAGGACGAATCGCTCTCTGCGCACTTCGAGCACACGGTCGCCGTGACCGAAAACGGATCGAAAATCCTGACGAGGAAGCTCGAACCCAGTTTGCTACCATGACGCGTCCGCGCGGCGGGTATTCCGCGCGCGCTTTTCGTGCAAGAGAGAGGTATCGCCGAGATGAAGGTAAGACCGTCCGTGAAGCCGATGTGTGAGCGGTGCCGCGTCATCAAGCGGCACGGCAGGACCATGGTCATCTGCACGAATCCACGTCACAAGCAGCGCCAGGGCTAGGAGACGAATTTGGCACGTATCGCCGGAGTGAACCTCCCGAACCAGAAGCGCCTCGAGATCGGGCTCACCTACATCTACGGCATCGGTCTCTCGACGGCGCAGAAGACGCTCGCCGAGCTCGGCCTCTCGGCGGACACCAAGGTCAAGGATCTGACGGACGAGGAAGTCACGAAGCTCCGCGACTACATCGACGCGAACCTCGAGGTCGAGGGAGACCTGCGCCGGGAGCGCACGCAGGCCGTCAAGCGCCTCGGCGAGATCGGCTCCTACCGCGGGATCCGCCATCGCCGCGGGCTGCCGGTCAACGGCCAGCGGACGAAGACGAATGCGCGCACGCGAAAGGGCCCCAAGAAGACCGTCGGCCGCGGGAAGAAGGCAAAGTAAGTGGCGCCTCCCCGTCGTCAGGCGACCAGAGGTCGCACGCGCCGCCGCGTCCGCAAGAACATCGCGATCGGCCAGGCGCACATCAAGACGTCCTTCAACAACACGATCGTGTCGCTGACCGACAAGGACGGCAACGTGATCGCGTGGGAGTCCGCCGGCTCCGCGGGCTTCAAAGGCTCGCGCAAGTCGACGCCGTTCGCCGCGCAGGTCACCGCCGACTCCTGTGCGCGGAAAGGCATGGAGCACGGCCTGCAGAAGGTCGAGGTCTTCGTGAAGGGCCCGGGCTCCGGACGTGAGACGGCGATCCGCTCGCTGCAGGCGGCAGGGCTCGAGATTCTCGGCGTCCGCGACGTTTCGCCGCAGGCGCACAACGGCGTCCGTCCGAAGAAGCGGAGGCGCGTGTAATGGCTCGCGACCGCAGCCCGAAATGCAAGCAGTGCCGTCGCGAAGGGATGAAGCTCTTCCTCAAGGGCGAGCGCTGCCTCACCGAGAAGTGCGCCATCGAGCGCCGCAGCTATCCGCCGGGCGAGCACGGCCGCGGACGGATCAAGCAGAGCGAGTACCTGCAGCAGTTGCGTGAGAAGCAGAAGGCGCGCCGCTACTACGGCCTGCTCGAGAAGCAGTTCCGCACGTACTACGAGAAGGCGACGCGCGGCACAGGCGTCACGGGCGAGAACCTGCTGCGGATCCTCGAGACGCGTCTCGACAACGTCGTCTACCGCCTCGGCTTCGCCGCTTCGCGCGCGCAGGCCCGGCAGCTCGTGCGCCACGGCCACTTCCACGTGAACGGCCGGCGCGTGAACATCCCGAGCTACCAGGTGCGGCCGAACGACATCGTCACGATCGCGCCTGGCTCCTCGGCCGAGACCGTCGTCCGCGACGCGACCGACCTCACCGCCTCCGTCGCACCGTGGCTGCAGGCAGATCACGACAACCTGACCGGAAAGATCTTGAAGTGGCCCGAGCGGGAGGAAATCGACACCCCCGTGCAGGAGTCGCTGATCGTCGAGCTTTACAGCAAGTAACGAAGCTTTGGGCAAGTAACACAGAAAGGATCGCTTTGGCAACCAGAACCAGCTTGATGGAGTTCCAGATTCCGAAGATCGTCCACGAGGAAGTGGAGGACAATCGCGGAGTCTTCGTGATCGAACCCCTCGACCGCGGCTTCGGTTACACGTTCGGAAACTCGCTGCGCCGCGTGCTGCTCTCGTCGCTCGAGGGCGCCGCCGTCACCTCGGTGAAGATCGAGGGCGTGTCGCACGAGTTCACGACGATCCCCGGCGTCCGCGAGGACGTCACGGACATCATCCTCAACCTCAAGAGCATGATCTGCGTGCTGCACGGTGAGTCGCCCGAGATCGAGGTGCGAATGTCGGCGCGCGGCGCCGGCGAGGTCACCGCCGGCGACATCGAGGCGCCTGCAGATCTCGAGATCCTCAACTCGGAGCTCGTGCTCGCGCACCTCTCCGATCGTGGGCGGCTCGAGATGACGCTGACGATCGGCCGCGGTCGCGGCTACGCGCCGACGGATCTCTCGCGTGGCTCGGAGACGACGATCGGCGTCATCCCCATCGACGCGATCTTCTCGCCCGTTCGGCGCGTCTCGTACGACGTCGAAGCGGCGCGTGTCGGCCAGCGGACGGACTACGACAAGCTCCGCCTCGACGTGACGACCGACGGCACGATCGATCCGAAGGAGGCGATCGCGCAGGCGTCGGAGATCCTGATCCGGCAGCTCGCGATCTTCACCGACATCGACGTCTGGCAGCGCGGGGACGTGCAGCAGACGCCGGCGGACGGCGGCGGCCCGACCGAGTCGCTCGCGCACGGGATGGAGAACTTCCCGATCGAGGAGCTCGAGCTCGGCGTCCGCTCGTACAACTGCCTCAAGCGCGTGGGCATCGAGACGATCGGCGACCTCGTGACGAAGAGCGAAAACGAGCTCGCCGCGATTCCCAACTTCGGCAAGAAGTCGATCGAGGAAGTCAAGGAGACGCTCCAGGCCCACGGGCTGAACCTGCGGGGCGAGGAGTAATCGAGTCATGCGCCATCAGCGCGCCGGCAAGAAACTCGGGCGGGACTCCGCCCATCGCAAAGCGCTTTATGCGAACCTCGCCGGCGCGCTGATCGAGCACGGTCGCATCAAGACGACCGAGGCGAAGGCGAAGGCCGTCAAGCCGCTCGCGGAGCAGATGATCACGCTCGGCCGCCGTGGCGATCTCTCGGCCCGTCGCCAGGCGATCGCGACGCTTCGCTCGACGGACGTCGTGCACCAGTTGTTCGCCGACGTCGCGCCGCGATTCGCCGACCGGCCCGGCGGCTACACGCGCATCGTCAAGCTCGGCCCGCGCCAGGGCGACGCCGCGAACATGGTGTACCTCGAGCTCGTGGACTACGAGCCGCTGGGCGCGGCCGCCGGCCGCACGCAGCGCGGGTAGGCCATGCGGCTCCTCGGGGCGGCGCTGCTTGCGCTGGCCCTCGGCGGGGCGGACGGCTGGCGCTCGCATGCCCCGCTGCCGGTTCCGCGCACGGAGGTGGCGGCCGCAACGCTCGGGCGTGACATCGCAGTCGTCGGCGGCTACGTCGCGAGCGGCGGCAGCTCGAACGAGGTCGACTTCTACTCACCGAGCTCCGACGCGTGGCGGCGTGGGCCGGACCTTCCGGCGGGCGTCAACCACGCCGCAGCCGCAGTCGCGCGCGGGAGGCTCTACGTCGTCGGCGGCTATGGCGCGGAGCGCAGCGCGTTCGTGCTCGACGACGGCGCCTGGCGAACGCTTTCGCTGCCGGCGTCACGCGCGGCCGCGGGCGCAGCAGCTCTCCGCGGCGTCGTGTACGCCGTCGGCGGCGTCGGCCAGAACGGCAACGCGAGGACGATGCTCGCCTACGACACGCGCACCGGCCGCTGGCAAACCATGCCGGGCCCTTCGCCCCGGCAGCACCTGGCCGTCACGGCGGCACGCGGCCGCATCTACGCGATCGCCGGCCGCGTGACGGGCCTGAACACGAACTTCAGGCTCGTCGAGTCGTGGGCGCCGGGCGAGCGGCGCTGGCGTCGCGAGACGGCGGTGCCGGTCGCGCGCGGCGGCACGGGCGCCGCTGCGATCGGCAACGAGATCGTCTCAGTCGGCGGAGAGGCGCCCGGCGGAACCGTGCGCAGCGTTTACGCGTACGACGTCGCTCGCAGAAGCTGGAGGCGCCTCGCGGATCTGCAGACGCCCCGGCACGGCGTCGGAGTCGCAGCCGTCGGCGGCGCCGTC
>JBJMJE010000276.1:0-15711 GCA_045806505.1 Gaiellaceae bacterium | reverse complement strand
ACCGCGTCACGCTGACGGCGCCGAGCCTCGTCGCCTACTTCACCGACCGCAGCTTCCCGGCCGCGCCCGCCGCCGGAGGCCAGATCCCGGCGACGACGCAGGTCGATCTGAACGTCACGCTCGGAAACGGCGCCAACACGTTCACGATCGTCGGGACGCAGGCGGGCGCGACGACGATCAACACCGGCGCGGGCAACGATCGCGTCGCGGTGCGCTCCATCTCCGGCCCGACGAACGTGAACACGGGGGACGGCGACGACCTCGTCTACGTCGGCTCCCAGGCAGGCCTATGGCACGAGCGCGACGTCAACGGCGTCGCCGCGCCGGCCGCGACCTTCATCAACCGCTTCGGCGACGGAAACTCGATCTCGGCGCTGCTGTCGGTCAACGGCGGCACGGGCACCGCCTTCTTCGACCAGGTCGACGTCGACGACACCGCCGATACGACCATCGCGGACAACGGCCGGCTGACGGACCAGCTGCTCTCCGGCATCTTCCATTCCGGCGGCTCGATGCACTACGAGCAGCTCGAGCGCCTCGACGTCCACCTCGGCGACGCGCCGAACAACGTGACCACCCGCGCGGCCAACCACTTCACGATCGAGTCGACGCACAACACGTCGTACACGTCCGTCAACGGCGCCGCCCTCGCGTCGACCTACGTCGACAGCGGCAACGGCAACGACGTCTACTACATCAGGACGATCGCCGGCCCGACGTTCGTCAGCTCGGGCGACGGCTGGGACGCCGTCCTCGTCGGCAGCCACGCGGACGACCTCCAGCCGGAGGCGCTGAGCATCCTCGACACGATCGCCGGCGCGTACCTGACGCTCGACGGCGGCGACGACGAGGACAGCCTCATCGCCTTCGACAGCGGCGACACCCACGGCAACACCGGTGACAAGGCCGGCGTGCTCACGGCGACGAGGCTGAGCGGCCTCGGGATGCTGCTGGGGATCAACTACACGGCGTTCAAGCACATCGAGATCGCGCTCTCCAACTTCGACGACGAGTTCTTCGTCGGTTCGACGCCGGCCGGCAGCGAGCTGATCCTGCACGCGGGCGACGAGGCGACCGACCCGGCCGACCCGAACCGGGTCAACGACGTCGTGAACATCGGCGGCATCGGCGGCCCGGCCACGATCTTCCTCGGCGGCGGCAACGACGTCGTGCGCGTGAACTACGACGCGGACGGCCTGCCGACGCACGAGAACCACGTCGCCGGAACGCTGACGCTGCACGGCAACAACGGCAGCGACCTGTACGAGATCGGCCTTGCCGGCACCGGCCACTCGCTGATCGAGGTGCTCGACGCCCCGACGCCGCACGACGGCAAGCCCGACCCGGGCGTCAACCAGCTCCGGATCTTCGGCAACGACGACCCGAACTTCTTCCTCTTCCGTGCCACCGACCCGACGGTGAGGCCGGGCAGGGGCATGGTCGCCGCGTTCCAGGTCGACGCGAGCAAGAGCGCCGTCCCGGGCGGCTTCTTCGAGCGCGTCGACTACGACAGCTTCATTAACGGCAACGTCGAGGTCTTCGGCGGCGGCGGCGACGACACGTTCGTGATGGACGACAACCTCGCGCCGACGACGGTCTTCGGCGACGACGGCGACGACACGTTCCAGGTCGGTCAGGTCTTCCAGTCCGCGCGCGACGGTTCCAACCCGGACAACGGCCTCATCCCAGAAGACTTCTTCCACACGACGCTGACCACCCGCGGCTACCTCTCGAACGGCATCAGCAACACGACGACGCTGTTCGGCGGCAACGGCGACGACAGCTTCACGATCTACCGCAACCTCGCCGAGCTGTTCCTCTTCGGCGAGAACGACAACGACACGTTCCTCGTCCGCGCGTTCGTCCGCGTCAATCCGGACGACCCGGCCGCTCCGTTCGTGAACCTGAACGGCGGCCAGGGCGCCGACTTCATCTCGTACACGGTCAACGCGCCGGTGCGGATCGACGGCGGCGACGGCCTCGACACGCTCGTCGTCGTCGGCACCGAGTTCGGCGACGACTTCGTGATCACCGCCGCGGGCGTCTTCGGCGCCGGCCTCTTCGTCACCTACCAGGGCGTCGAGAAGCTCGTCGTCGACGCGCAGGAGGGCAACGACCGCTTCTACATCGTGAGCACACCGGAGAACGTCGACGTCGAGGTCTTCGGCGGCCTCGGCAGCGACGTCTTCAACGTCGGCGGCACGAACGGCCAGACGATCACCGTCGTCTCGAACAACCTGGAGGGCCACAGCGGTTTGATCGACATGGCCGCGCTGAGCAACGATCCGCGCTTCTCCGGCCTCTTCGTGCAGGACGTCCCGGTCCGGATCGCCGACAACGACGAGGCAGGCGTCGTGATCGCGTTCCCGAACGGCCCGCTGCGCGTCTTCGAGCAGCGCGACTCCGGACCGTCGGCGCCGTCGAACCTCGTCGTCGCCACCTACACCGTCCTGCTCACGCGCGCGCCGGAAGAGAACGTCCAGGTCACCGCCGGCGTCATTCCGATCAGCGAGCGTGAACGCAAGGCGGGCGCCAAGGGCATCGCCCTCTGCGCCGGACAGACGTGCACGCCGGCAACGGCGAGCGACGCGGGCGTCACGCTGCTCTTCAGCAGGACGAACTGGTGGATCCCGCAGTACGTGACCGTCGTCGCGCCGGCAGACACGCTCTCCGAGGGCACGCGGACCGCGATCATCCAGCACCGGATCGTCCAGGGGTCGAGCCCCGACGACGGCGGCGCCTACGACAACCTGAAGGTGCTCAGCACGAGCGTCACCGTGTACGACGACGACGCGGCCGACGTCGTGCCTGTCGCGGTCGATCCGGTCACGGAGATCCCCGACGGCACGCTCGCCGTCACCGAGGACGTCGACCCGGTGCACCCGGGCTCGCTCCCGTACAACGACGCGTACCAGGTGCTCCTGACGCGCGCGCCGGCGGACGAGGTGCACATCGTCGTCACGACCGACGGCCAGACCAAGATCTGGGACGAGGCGTCGAACGCGTACGTCACGACGCTGACGCTGACGTTCGACGAAAACAGCTGGAACACGCCGCAGCTCGTCAAGGTGAAGGCGGCGCACGACGACGCGAAGGAGGGCGTGCACTTCTCGCGGATCGTGAACGCGCTGAAGAGCGGCGAAGCCGTCACGTTCCTCGCGCTGCAGCTGTCGAACGTCGCGAGAGGCCTCGCCGCAGCTGTGAACGGGGACGCCTCCGGACACCTCAGTGCGACGGCGTCGGGCTCCCAGGTCACGGTCAACGGGACGCGGCCGTTCACCGCCGACGTCGGCGGCGGCACCATCGACGACACCGCTTCGCGCTTCGCGCGGCTCGGCGAGGTCACCGTCCAGATCAACACCTCGACGACGGTCACGACCGGAAGCAAGTGGTCGCTCGTCCTCAACGGCGTCACCTACGAGTACGCCGCGGTCACCGGCGACGACTGGGCGGACATCGCTGCCGCGCTCGGCGACGCAGTAGCCGACGGCGAGGACTTCACGGTCGAGTACACGACGGGAGCCTCGTTCTTCACCGTCAGCGGAGACGCCACCGAGGCGTTCGCGGCGAGCATCGACGCGGTCGACGGCTCCCTCTCGGGCGACGTGGCGGACGGCGCGAACGCCAACCCGAAGCTCTACGTGAGGGCAGTGTTCGACCTGGCGTACGTCAACGTGCATACGAGCGTCCAGCCCAACGACTCCTGGTCGATCACGCTCAACGCCGACACGGCTGCGGAGCTCGCGTTCTCGTACGTCGCCGGCCGGCACGGTGAGGACACCTCGCCGGATCCGGTGGACGTCACCGTCAACGACGACGACGCGCCAGGCGTGCTCGTGAGCCAGTCCGGCGGCTCGACGAACGTCATCGAGCCGACGCAGTTCGTCGTGCTCGGCCAGGGGCTCGTCACCGCGGTGACCGCGGGCGACGCGACGCACTTCACGGGTGACTTCGGCACCTCTGTCCTGAACGAGGTCGACGGCGACAACTCGCGCCTGAACGCGATGGATCTCGACCTCGGCAAGTGGAGCCGCAACGCGAACGGCGACATCGCCCCGCTCGATCCGCTCACGAGCACCAACCTCGACCCGCACCTGACCGTCAAGGGCACGGGCAACGGCGAGAGCGACTGGTTCAAGTTCACCGTCGACGCGGCCGGGCGGAAGGCGTCGTTCGACATCGACCACGGCTTCGAGTACGGCGACCCGATCTTCTGGCTGAGCCTGTTGCGTCTCTACAACTCGACGGGCCAGCTGCTCGCGCAGGGCCCCGGTTTCTCGGATCCGCTGTCGACGGGCGCGCTCGGCAGCACGGCGTGGTTCGACGACTACCTCACCTACACGTTCGGCGCGGCGGGCACGTACTACCTCGAGGTGACGAGCTGGCTGTTCTCGAGCGGCCTCCCGATCGGCGTCGACTACGAGCTGAACGTGCAGGTCGAGAGCCACCCGACGGCGGGCTTCCTGTTCGCCCCGGCGCCGGTCCTCGAGAACGAGAACGGGAACAACACGACGCCGCAGTCGCTCACCGACGCCGACTTCTTCCAGTTCTTCGACCCGAACGTGGGCGATCGCTGGTCGCCGCTCACGGGCGGGACGATCGACTGGATGACGCCGTACGCGCGCATCCAGGGCTCCGGCGACGGCTCGTTCGACCTGTACCAGTTCAACGTCACGTCGGCGATGGTGAACCCGTCGGCGCTGGCGTCGCTCGTGGCGTCGAGCGGCAGCATCGCGGATGCGAACGGCCCGTTCTTCACCGACGTCAGCCTGGTGCTGAACGGCCGCGTCACGCCCGGCGACGTCTGGAAGCTCGGCCTGCGCTACCGCGACTACACGTACACGGCGGTCGAGCACGACACGCTCGCGACGGTCGCCGAGCATCTCGGGGACCTGCTCCCGGCGCGCTACACGGTCGACACGGCGTCCGAGCCGGGCACGATCAAGATCCACGACGCCCTCGGCTTCAACCTCACCGGCCTCACGGCGAACGGGGCCAGGCAGAACGCCAACGGCGCGGCGGTCGTGACGCGGATCCAGACGGCGATGACGACGGGCACGACTCCGCAGCAGGTGACGTTCACGACCGCAACCATCACGCTGGGCGGCACGGTCGCCGCCGGCGAGACATGGTCGATCGTCGTCGGCGACAACACCGGCGCGATCCGCTACGACAAGCCGACGTGCAACACCGCCGACCCGCCGGTCTGCACGACCGATCTGGCGACGATCGCCTCAGCGCTCGCGGCGCTGATTCCGGGTGCGACGCCGGACGGCACGAAGATCACGATCACGCGCGCGACGCCGTTCACGGTCGAGGCGCGCATCTCCGGGCTCGCGCCGCAGGCTACGGCGACGATCGACGGGACGCCGACGCAGAGCCAGGCCGCGGCGATCCTCTGGACGACCGAGCGGATCGACCTGCAGGGGGCGGTGCGGCCGGGCGAGACGTGGTCGGTTTCGATCGACGGCGGCACAGCTGTCTCACGCGTGGTCGGCGACACCGAGAGCGCCGGCGCGTTCGCCGCGCGCCTCGCGACGGCCATCGGCACCGGCGCCTCCAGCTCGGGCAGCGTGATCACGATCCAGCGCGCCGCCGGCTTCACGGCGACCGTGACGATCGCGCCGTCCGGCACCGCGCCGCGCGACGCCGGCGGCGCGCCGACGACCAAGACGGTGACGCTGTCGAGTGCCTTCCAGGCGACGGACGTCTGGAGCGTGAACCTCTCCAACGGCGGCACGGACCTCGGCACCGTGACGGCGTCCGGCACCGATCTCACAGCCGTCGCGGCGAGCCTCGCGACGTCGATCAGCAACACCGTCACCGGCTTCAAGGCCCGCCCGGACGGCAGCACGGTCGTGATCACGCGCACCTCGGGCGGCTCGTTCACGGTCACGCTCTCGGTCAGCCCGGTCGCATCGATGGTCGCCGCGAGCAGCGCGACGCGCGTCGTCAGCTTCCAGCAGGGAGACGCGGCGGGCAACGTGACCGTCGACGGCACGCAGTTCACCACCTCCGGCAACGCCAACGGCGGGGCGGTTGCGTCCGCGCTCGCGAGCGCGATCAACGGTGCAACGGCGTTCGCGTTTGCGGCGAAGGCGGACGGCCGCGACCTCTTCGTGATCGCCAAGACGGCCACGAGCTTCACGCTCACGTCGACGGCCGGCACCGTCAACGCGAACACGTTCGTCGGCAGGTCGGTGACGCTCAGCGGCACGCCGAACGCGGACGACACATGGAGGATCTCGCTCGTCGGAAGCGGCAGCGGAGGCAACGACCCGACGGCGACGCTGACCTCCACCGACACGAACTCGACGTCGACGACGGCGTCGAACCTCGCCGGCTCGCTCACCGGCAACGCCTTCTACGCCGTCGCCAAGGGCTCCGTCGTCTACCTCGCGCGGAGCGACACGGCCCACGACTCGTTCACGGCGGCCGCGACGATCACGCCTGCGGGCAGCGCCTCTCAGGGCACCGGCACGACCCACACGCTCACGCTCACAGGCCCGATCAACGCCGGCGACACCTGGACGCTGTCGCTCGACAGCACGGCGCTGACGCCGGGCTTCACGGTCGGCTTGTCCTCGACGACGACCGACGCCGCCTCGTACTTCGCCGGCTCGACGCAGGCCGACGGTGCGACCGGCTATGCGGCCTTCGCCGTGAGCAACGTCCTCTACATCACGAGGATCGACGGCGGGGCGTTCACGCCGAGCGTCGCGGTCGTGCGCGATCCGAACGCGGGCTTCGCGACCTTCTCCGGGACGCTGAAGCCGCGCTACGGCGACGACATCGAGCTGAGGCCCGCCGGCCCGAACACGACCGAGCTGAACGACGCGTGGACGATCACGATCGACAACCACGACTTCGACGTCCTGCCCGCGACGGGCGAGACCGTGGCCCAGGTCGTCGACAGGTTCGTCACGGCGATCAACGGCTCGGGCCTCGGCTTGACGGCGTCCCGCGAGCCCGCGCACGACCACCTGCAGGTCTTCAAGGCCGGCTTCCCGGCGCTCGAGATCACGCCGGTGAAGCAGCTGCGGCCGGCCGCGTACTCGAACGACGACCCGAGCGAGTTCGTGCCGGTGAACGAGGTCATCGCGGCCGAGCACTCGACGCAGGCGCACTTCAACGACGTCTACGTCGAGCTCGGCGGCGAATTCGTCAGCGGCGAGACGTGGGAAGTCATCGTCGACGGGCACCACTACACGTTCCCGGTGCCGTTCTTCGACGTCGATCACGCCAACCAGCGGAACCTCCGCACGATCGCGCAGGGCCTCGTCGACGCGATCAACGCCGACGCCGATCAGATCTTCCAGGCGAGCCTGCAGAGCGGCAACGACCCGGTGTTCCGCGTGAAGGACCGCACGGGCACCGACGATCCGTTCACGCTCGTCGTCAAGCGCGGCGGCGGCGTCGTGCGCGGCCTCCTCGACATGGACAACGGGAACGTCGTCCACGGCAGCATCCCGGTCACCGTCCGGCTGTCCTTCTTCTTCGGCACGTACCTGCTGACCGACCAGCTCGACTACACCGCGTACCCGACGATCGACCTGGACGACATCACGTCGAGCGACGGCGGCGTCGCCACGTGCGCGAGGCCGACCGACGCCGTGGATCTGGCCGATCCGGGCAGTCTGCTCGTGACCGATCCGTTCCTGCGGTGCACGTTCACGGTCGGCCACTACCAGGTGAAGGTCGGCTCGCAGATCGAGTGGGCGCCGTCGACGCGCTACTTCCACGTCGTGAACACGCCCGACTCGCTCGGCGCCGACTTCCGCCCGAACGGCTTCCAGGGCGTCGCGCTCGGTCAGACGTACAGCCTCGTCGTCTCGCTCGAGCGCCAGCCCACGAACGCCGACTTCGTCCGACTCGACGGCAAGACGATCACCATCATCGACGGCCCCGGCCAGGGTCAGTCGACGACGATCGGCCACTACGACCCGGAGACGCACGTCTTCACGCTCGACTCGGGCCTGCCGCTCGCGAAGGGGAGCAAGTTCGAGATCTCCCAGTCGATGAGCGACTTCGTCGACACCCAGGGCCATCCGCTCTACCACCCGACGAACGACAGCTACGACGTCGTACTCACCGGTCAGCCGAGCTGCGCGACGTCACCGTGCGAGGTCGTCGTCGACGCCACGCCGGTCGCCACGCGCACGTACGACTCGCGCCAGGCGTTCAACCCGGCCGCGAACTACGGCGAGGCGAATCAGGTGCAGGTCCGCGCGGCGACGACGCGCGCGCGCTTCAAGCTCAGCGGGACGCCGGTCACCGGACAGGACTGGATTGCCGTGCTCGACGGCGACGACAGCTTCGCCGTCGCGGTCACCGACAACGAGAGCCTCGCGACGATCGCGCAGGCGCTCGTCGACGCGATCAACGCCACCTCGTCGCGCTTCACGGCCTGGGTCGATCCGAGCGACACGGCGTCGTTCATCGTCGAGGTCGTCCTCTCGACCGCCGTCACGCCCGGCGCCGGCGGGACGTCGGCGATCACGGCCGGTCACGGGACGGCATGGATCGCGCTCGGCGGCACCGCGACGTCGGGTGAGACGTGGACCGTGACGCTCGACGGCACGGCGTTCGACTACACCGTCGGCGGCACCGACACGCTCGTGAAGGTCGCTCAGCGGCTCGTCGCCAAGATCAACGAGTCGACGCACTTCAAGGCCACGCTCGCGTCGGGCGACCCGACGTCGCCGGTCATCAGGGTCGACGATCCGTTCTACGCCGACTTCCGCGTCACCCCGGGCACGGACGGCACCGCCGACGTCGCGATCGTCAACAAGGTCGTTACCGTCGAGCTCGGCGGCGCCCCGACCGCGGGCGAGACCTGGACGCTGACGCTCGACGGCACCAACTTCGCCTACACCGTCCAGTTCCGCGACGACCTCGCCACGATCGCGCGCAAGCTCGCCGAGGCGCTGAAGGACACGCCGGCTCTCCTCCATACCTACGACGTCGTGGTCGTCGGGCGGACGCTGACGATCACGCACGACTCAGATACGGCGCCGGCCCCGACGGCGGTCTTCTCGATCACGCCGGCCACGGGCCACCAGGCAAAGGGCGCCGCGACCGTGAGCGCGCAGCTCGTCTTCAGCGCGTCGACGTGGAATCTGGCGCAGTCGGTGTACGTCTCGGCGGTCGACGACGAGCTCGTGGAGGGCGGCGACGCGCTCGTCTTCCCGGCGGCCGAGGATCGCGTCAACGGCATCCGCGGCCCGCTCGCCGTCGACGGCGGCCAGCGGACGACCGACGAGCAGTTCCTCACCAAACCGCTCCTGCTGCCGGTCGAGACGAACCTGCCGATCCCGACGGGCCAGCTGACGGACGCCGCGCCGGCAACGACGACCCCGGCCTCGATCGAGGATCTGAACGCGTCGCACGTCAACGCGCAGTACGGCGAGCGCCCCGGCTTCGACCCGCGGATGAACGGCTTCGCCTACACCGTCTCGTTCCTGAGCGGCGACGCGAACGGCGCCACGCTCGACGTGAACTCGATCTCCGCCGACATCCTCTCCGTCGGCAGCACGACTGCGTTCCACGTCGGCAGCGTCAGCCACAGCTTCACCGACGGCACCGGGACGCACGCCCTCGACACGGACGACGTCGAGTTCAGCGGCACGCCCGACCAGTCGAACCTGGCGTCGGTGCGCTGGACGAAGGCGGTCGTCGCGCTCACCGGCCTGACCCGCGAGGGCGAGAAGTGGCAGCTGACGCTCGGCAGCGAGGTCGTCGAGTACGAGGTCGCGAAGGGTGACGAAGTGCCGTCGCGTGTCGCCCAGCGCCTGGCTCAGAAGATCCTGGATCTCCACCTCGGCTACTCCGTCGAGGTGCGGATCGGCCTGCTCGGCGACAGCCGCCTGATCATCACGAAGGGCGGCCAGTCGTTCATGGTCGACTCGCACATCGTCGACTCGTCGAACGGGCCGACGAACGGCCACGTGAAGGTGAGCGGCGTGCCGGTCGTGGCCGACATCGGCACCGTCGAGTGGACGGTCGCCGCGTGGCGGTTCAGCGCGGGCGCCGCCGACGGCAGCGACTGG
Source organism: Gaiellaceae bacterium (assembly GCA_045806505.1). Taxonomy (GTDB): domain Bacteria; phylum Actinomycetota; class Thermoleophilia; order Gaiellales; family Gaiellaceae; genus DASVFB01. The sequence continues at coordinate 5,662 of JBJMJE010000276.1, read as the reverse complement.
ACGCTCAGGCTTGCGACCGACACCGACTTCCCGACGTACTCCGAGTTCACCTTCGGCGCCGACACGATGGCCGGCCTGACGAGGGGCCTGGCGAAGGAGATCGGCCAGGGCGACTTCGACTACGCGCCGCTCGTCTCCGGGACGCAGGTCTTCTTCAAGGATCCGTGGCCGGCCCCGAACGGCACTCCGCGCGCAGCGCACGCCACGGACAAGTACGTCGTCAAGCCGCTGAACCTGAACACGCGCGTCAAGGAAGCCGACCAGGTCGACACGCTGAACGTCTTCAACGGCGACAGCCCGGCCGACGACAGGGGCGTCCTCACCGAGGATCAGGTCTCCGGGCTCGGTATGGGCACGGGCCTGACGCTCGAGGGCAGGACGTTCCCGGGCGGCATCCACTACAACGCGCTCGAGGCCGTGAACATCGAGCTCGGCAGCGGCAACGACACCTTCTTCGTCGACTCCACGCACGCGGGCCGCACGTCGATCACGACCAACGACGGGAACGACCTCGTGCACGTCAAGACGATCAACGGCCACACCGAGATCGACACGGGCGACGGCGACGACCACATCCGGGTTTCGAACGACGAGCGGCTGGTCGACCAGATCACCGCGTTGCTGACGCTCGACACCGGCGCGGGTGCGGGCGACGTGGTCACCGTCGACGACTCGCTCGACACGAACGACAACACGGCCGTCCTGACGGGCTCGACGCTGACCGGCCTCGACATGCCGACCGTGCCCGAGGTGCAGACGCTGTTCATCCGCGCCGCGAGCGGCACGTACCTCGTCGGGAGCTACGCGACGGCGTTCCACTTCGACTGGGATTCCGCGCGGCTCGCCCAGGAGTTGAAGCTCTTCTTCGGCACCCAGAACCTCACGGTCACCGAGACGCGCTCGGAGGTCGATGTCCTCTACCGGATCACCTTCCTGCGCGAGGACGCGACGCACGGCTGGCCGCTGCTCACGGTCACCGACACGACCGGCCTCCAGGCGAGCCCGGATTCCTCGGTCCTGGCGACCACCGCGCGCGTCCAGGTCGGCACGACGACGCCCACCGATCGCACGACCGTGCAGACGCTGACGGTCGGCGCGACCGGCGGCACGTTCGTCCTCCACTTCCTGCGCCCGAACCGCGACGGCTCGCTACAGGACGTCGCGACTGCGCCGATCGACTTCGACGCGACGGCCGACGACCTGCTGTTCCCGCTCAACTGCCCGGCCGGCACGCTCGTCTGCACGCTCGGCCCGCTGGGCGCGGCGCTGAACCCGAACAACTCGAACCCGGCGCTGCCTTTCACGGACAACGTCTGGGTGACGAAGCACGGGAACGTCTTCACTTTCTTCTTCCAGGGCGAGGACCGCCGGCGCGGGATCGCGTACGTCGACGTGAGCAACCTCCAGGGCACCGCGAAGCTCGCGACGCGCGTGAACGGCATCGACTACTACGGCGTCGAGACGCTGAACGTCAACCTCGGCAGCGGCAACGACGTGTTCAACGTCCAGGGCACGAGCGCCGTCACCAACGTGAACCTCGGCGCGGGCAACGAGCGGATCTACGTCTCGTCGCAGGCGACCAACGGCCTTGGCGACCATCCCGACTTCCTGCCGGGCGACGTCGACGCGATTGCCGGCGCGCTCAACATCGATGCGGGCACCGGACGCCATCAGCTGCAGATCAGCGACGAGGCGAGCGGGACGCGCGACACCGGCGTGCGCATCAGCGACAGCGCGCCGACCGTGCTGAACGGCCTCTCACCGACGGCAAAGATCTGGATCACCGGCCTCGCGCCGGCCGGTATCTCCTACACGGCCGCCGCGACCGGCACGTTCGCCGACGGGATCACGTACTGGACGGGCTCGGGCGACGACACGATCACCATCGACGGCACGTATGCCGGTGCGGTCACGTCGCTGAACACGGGTCTCGGCAACGACGCCGTGACCGTGAACCTGAACACGTCCGACGGCTACTTCGCCCTCGATACGCAGGGGCAGGCGCAGCACCTGCTCCCGATCGCAGACCGCCTCTACGGCGGCGACGTGAACACTCCGGCAGACGTCGTGAGCGTGACGGCGAACGGCCAGCCGGTGCGCGCGTCCGCGAACCACGCGCTCGACACCGTGGAGGTGCTCCAGACGCTCCCCACGGGAACGGTCGTGAACGTCGCGGTCGCCCATACGACGACCGAGAAGTTCGTCCTCGACTCGACCCGGACGGTGCACCTGGCCGCGGCCGTCGCGGCGGGCGACGTCGTCGTCGCCTTCGTCAACGGCGTCGTCCGGCACCCGGTCATCGTCGGTGACGTCTGGACGGTCGACGACGCGCCGACGGGCGCGCTGGTGGTCGTCCAGGTCACGAAGACGTCGGTCCAGACGTTCACGACTCCGTTCGCCTTCGCGTCCGACAACGACACCGTGAGCGCGGAGGCCTCGACGCTGCCGCTCGTGATCTTCGGCGGGCAGGGCGACGACACCATCCACGGCGGCAGCGGCGGCGATGTCGTCTTCGGCGACCGCGGCCTCGTCCTCTACTTCGACCCGGCGCTCGGCACGCCGACGGCGTCGATGACGCAGGCGCAGCTCGAGGGCCTCGCCGGCACGATCCTCGGCCACGGCGGACCGGGCGACAGGACGGACGGCGTCTCGCGCCTCGTCGGCTACGCGACGAGCGTCGACACGCTGCTCGGCGGCCACGACGTCATCTACACCGGCCTCGGCCGCGACATCGTGATCGGCGGCGTCGACGACGACGCGATCACGACGAACCGCGGCGAGACCGCTCTCGCGACGGACGCAGGCGGCTTCGTGATCGGCGACAACGGCTTCGTGGACTGGGCGCTCGCGGACAACACGCCGTCCGACGTCGACAGGATCTGGTCGATCGATCCGGACACCGGCGGCACCGACACGATCACGACCGGCAACGGCGACGACGTGGTGATCGGCGGCGAGGACGGCGAGCGCGTCGTCGAGGTCGCCGGCGTCGGCAGCAACGCGACGACGGTGCAGGTAGCGCGCTACCTCGCCGACGGCGACACGATCGTCGCCGGGAACGGCCGCAACCTCGTGCTCGGCGACAACGGCCAGGTGACGGCGGCGGCGAACTTCGATGCGCCGCGCTTCGGCTCGCTGCCGCTCACGCTCGGGCTCGTGACGACGACCGATTCCCTGATCGGCGGCGCCGACGACATCACAACCGGCTCGGGCGCCGACATCGTCCTCGGCGGGATCGACGGCGACACGATCAGGGCCGGCGACGGTAACAACGTCGTGCTCGGCGACAGCGGCCTGATCGACTGGGTCGCGGCCGCGCGCTCGTACGCCCTCGCGTCCCCCGGCGACGACTCCGACCCGCTCGACATCGACCGCATCGGCTCGACGAGCCCGGACGACGGCGGCACGGACACGATCACGACCGGCTCCGGCGACGACGTGATCATCGGCGGCGAGGACGGCGAGGTCGTCGACGACGTCCAGATCTCGACCCACACCGCGGTGACGCGGACGGTGTCGGCCGAGTCCGACCCGCTGCGGCTGGGCGACAACATCAGGGCCGGCGACGGCCGCAACCTGGTCTTCGGCGACAACGGCGAGGTCTACGCCGCGCACTCGGACGCTTCGCGCTTCGGCGGCATCCCGATGACGATCGGAATCGCACAGACGATCCAGTCGCTGCTCGGCGGCGCCGACTCGATCACCACCGGCGCGAACGACGACGTCGTGCTCGGCGGGATCAACGGCGACACGATCGACGCCGGCGACGGCAACAACGTCGTGATCGGCGACAGCGGCCTCGTCGACTGGACGGCGGGCGAGCGCACCGGCACGTTTGCCGGGGACGACGCCGATCCTTCGGATATCGATCGGATCCGCGCGACGAACCCGGACGACGGCGGCAGCGACGTGATCACGACCGGCGCCGGCGACGACGTGATCGTCGGCGGCGAGGACGGCGAGATCGTGAGCGGCGCGCACATCAGTTCGCAGGCTGCGGTGCCGACGGCCGTAAGCGACGACACGACGCTGGGCGACTCCATCCAGAGCGGCGGCGGCCGGAACCTCGTGTTCGGCGACAACGGCGAGGTCTACGCCGCATCCGTGAGCACGCCCGGCTCGCGCTTCGGCTCGCTCCCCCTGACGCTCGGCCTGGTGCAGACGATCGAGTCGCTGCTTGGCGGCGCCGACGGGATCGCGACCGGCTCGGGCGGCGACATCGTGCTCGGCGGGATCAACGGCGACACGATCGACGCGGGCGGCGGGAACAACGTCGTCGTCGGCGACAGCGGCCAGATCCTCTGGACGGCCGGGGACTTCGGCGGCACGCTCACCGGCGACGATCTCGATCCGTCGGACGTCGACCGGATCATCGCGACGAACAGAGACGACGGCGGCAGCGACACGATCACGACCGGCTCCGGCGACGACGTGATCGTCGGCGGCGAGGACGGCGACGTCATCAGCGGCGTCCATGTCAGTTCGCAGGCGCAGTTCACGCCGACGCTGAGCGTCGATCCGACGAGCCTCGGCGACACGATCGACGCCGGCAACGGGCGCAACCTCGTGCTCGGCGACAACGGCGAGATCTACGCGGCTTCGGCGTCCGCGAGCTTCGGCACCTTCCCGATGGCGCTCCGCCTGATCGACGCGACCGCCACGGCGATCGGCGGTCCCGACACGATCACGACGGGCAACGGTGCGGACATCGTCATCGGCGGCACCGACGGCGATCTGATCCATGCCGGCGCCGGCACGGATGTCGTGGTCGGCGACAACGCGACGATCACCGTCGTCCATGCCGTCCAGACGATCGCGCAGGACGGCAGCGTGAGCACCCAGAACAGCGTCATCGCGACGATCGAGACGACGGCGCGCACGACCGGCGGCGCGGACACGATCTACGGCGAGGCCGGCGACGACGTCCTGGTCGGCGGTGCGGCCGGCGACCGGATCGACGGCGGCACCAACCGCGATCTGATCTTCGGCGACAACGTCCGGCTCGACCGCTCGGCGACGTTCGCGAACAAGACGAACCCGCGCTTCCGCCAGCTACTGACCGGCGCAGTCGTCTACGACACGAACGGCAACGCGAACGAGGCCGCCTCGTGGCAGGTGAACCCGGACGGGACGCCGGTGTGGACCGACTTCCGGATCACGCTGCTGGACCACGACGACACGACGCAATCGGCGGCGCTCAACAACTTCGGCAACGACTACATCGCGGGCGGCGCCGACGATGACCAGATCTTCGGCCAGCTCGGCCGCGACACGATCCAGGGCGACGGCTCGATCGACCTTCCGCAGGACGTCGGCGCATTCCGCACGCCGGTCGCCGGCGATCCGGAGGGCGCGCTGACGATCAGCCCGTCCGTCGACAACGCCGCGACCGACGGCGACGACTACATCGAGGGCGGCGGCGGCAACGACGTCATCTTCGGGAATCTCGGCCAGGACGACATCGTCGGCGACGACTCGGACCTCTTCAGCCTCTCGGCCGCGACCGGGCGCCCGACGGGCTCCGACACCCTCGTCGGCGGCTCCGGCACGAAGACGGGCCGTACCGACGCAGGCGACACCGCGGCGACCGGCCACGCGACGGACGCCGACGTGATCGCGGGCGACAACGCGGACATCTTCCGCGTCGTCGTCGCGGCGGGCC
>JBJMJE010000275.1:0-14736 GCA_045806505.1 Gaiellaceae bacterium | reverse complement strand
CATGCGCTCGGCCTGCGCGTGATCGTAGACATCGTCCCGAACCACACGTCGAGCGCCCACCCGTGGTTCGCCGAAGACAGATCGCGCTACGTCACGGCCCCCGCGGGCGGCGGCCTCCCGAACAACTGGCCGTCGAACTTCGGCGGGCCCGCGTGGACGCTAGACGAAGAGCGGGACGAGTACTACCTCCACCTCTTCGCGCCGCAACAGCCCGACCTCGACTGGCACAACCCGCAGGTACATGCCGACTTCGACGAGATCCTCCGCTTCTGGCTCGACCGCGGCGTCGACGGCTTCCGCATCGACGTCGCTCACGCGCTCGTGAAAGACGCGGCGCTCGCCGACGAGCCGGAGCCGTTTCCCGTCACCCGCTTCTCGTCCGAATGGCGAAACGCCATCGACCGGCCGGAGGTGCACGACGTCTACCGCGACTGGCGGCGGCTGACGGACTCGTACGACGGCGAGCGCGTGCTCGTCGGCGAGATCGTCTTCAGCGACCAGGCGCGCGTGGCGCCGTACCTGCGGCCCGACGAGCTGCAGCTCGCGTTCAACTTCTCGCTCGTCTTCCAGGACTGGAACGCCGACGCTCTCCGTGAATCGATCGACTCGTCGCTCGCCGCGCTGCCGATCGTGACGTGGGTGCTCGAGAACCACGACGTGACACGCATCGTCACACGCTTCGGCGAACGTGAGGCGCGCGCGGCCGCGCTGCTCCTGCTGGCGCTCCCGGGGCCGGTGTTCCTCTACCAGGGGCAGGAGCTCGGGCTCGAGGAGGTCGACCTGCCGGACGAGGTGCGCCAGGACCCCATCTTCAAGCGCACCGGCGGCGAGCGAAAGGGGCGCGACGGCTGCCGCGTGCCGCTGCCGTGGGCGCGGGAGCTGCCGGCGCGATCGTGGCTGCCGATGCCGGCGTCGTGGAGCGAGCGGTCGGTCGAGGCTCAGACGGGCGATCCGTCGTCGGCGCTGTCGCTCTACCGGCGCGCGATCGAGATGCGTCCGAGCGGCGGGTTCGCATGGCGCGAGTCGCCGCCGGGCTCGCTCGTCTTCGAGCGCGACGATGTCGTCTGCGCCGTGAACGTGAGCGCGGAGCCGTTCGCAGTCCCTGGCGCTGAGGTGCTTCTGACGAGCGAGCCGTTGGGTGACACGATTCCCGCCGGCGCGGCGGCGTGGCTACGTGCGCCAGGGGTCGAGCAATGAGCCGGAGCCGAGCAGCGAGAAGTCGCCGCGCTCGCGGATCGCTCGCGCCGCGTCGACGAACGCGCCGACCGCGGTCCATGTCAGTGCGCCGCCGACGCTGACGCGCTGCGCACCGGCGCCGGCGATCTCGGCGAAAGACAACGTCGGCCGCGCGAGCACGTTCACCGGCTTCGACACCGCCGAGCACACCGCCTCGATCTGCTCGACAGTCGCTAAGCCCGGCGCGTAGAGCACGTCGGCGCCCGCCGCCTCGTACGCCTGTAATCGCGCGATCGTGTCGTCGAGGTCGGGGTTTCCGCGTATCAGGTTCTCCGCCCGTGCGGTCAACACGAACGGAAACGGCAGCGCACGCGCGGCTTCCGCCGCAGCCACGATGCGCTCGACGGCATGCGCGGTGTCGTACAGGCGGCCTGCGCGGTCCCAGTCCTCGATCGAGCCGCCGACGGCTCCGGCCTCGGCGACGCGCCCGATCGCATGCGCAGCCGCCTCCGGCTCGGGGCCGTAGCCGTTCTCGAGATCCACCGACACCGGCAGCTCCGATGCGGCGCTCAACGCCGTGACGTGCGCGGCAACCTCGTCCAGCGCGACCTCGCCGTCGAGCCGGCCGAGGGCGAACGCGAAGCCCGAGCTCGTCGTGGCGAGCGCCTCGAAGCCGAGCCCCTCGAGCAGGCGTGCCGAGCCGGCGTCCCACGGGTTGGGAATCACGAACGGCTCTCCCGCGTGCAGCGCCCGGAAGCGCTCCGCCTTCTCGTGCTGGGTTGAACCAGCCGGAGTCAAATCAGCCCGACCCGCACTGCGTGCGCCGTCGCGGCAGAGCGTGATGACTGCGCGAGCTTGCGCAGGATGTTCGCGATGTGCCGGTGGACGGTGTGCTCGCTGAGCACGAGCGACCCGGCGATCTCCCGGTTCGACAGCCCCGATGCCACGAGCCGCAGCACTTCCGTCTCGCGCGGCGTCAGCGGCGAGTCGCCGTTCACGTCGACGGGCGGGGCATCGTCGAGGAAGCCGGCGAGGGCTCGATGCAGCTCGCGCTGGTCGTCGAGCCACGGCAGGTGCGAGTCGCCGCCGAGCGGGACGAAGCGCGCGTTCGGGAGCAGCGCGGCGAGCTCGCGGCCGCGTGCGATCGGGACGGCGCGATCGCCACGGCGATGCAGGACGAGCGACGGCGCCTGGACGTCGGGCAGCACGTCGCGCAGGTTCGAGCGCAGGTCGAGCTCGAGGAACGCCGCAGCGACGGCTGCGTCCGCAGAGCGACGCTTGTGCGTGCTGAGCCTCGAGATCTCGTCGCCGCCCGCGTGCGGCGCGAACAGCCCCGCCAGCATCTGCGCCGCGAGCGGCCAGTTCGTGCGGACGAAGTCGACGAGCGACCGCCGCGTCGCCTCGGGAATGTCGTCGCGCGCCGCATAGCCGCCGAAGAACACGAGCTTCCGCACGCGCTCCGGGTTGTCCCGCGCGAAGAGCGCCGTCGCGAGGCCGGCGCACGAGCAGGCGAACACCGTCGCGGGCTCGTCGCCGACAGACGCGTCGAGCACCGCACGGAGCACGCGGGCCTCCGACTCGACCGTCGGCGGCTGCGGGAGGTCGCGCGTCGAGAGCCCGACGCCGATGCGGTCGTAGCGGACGACGCGGCGCGTCGCGGCCAGGTCCTCGAAGAAGCGGCGCACCTCCGGCAGCTCCCACTCGTCCTCGAGATGCGTGATCCAGCGCGCGCTGAAGACGAGCAGCGGCCCCTCGCCGAGCGTCGCGTACGCGACACGGTTGCCGTCGACGTCGCAGAAACGGATGTCCTGCTCCATGGCCCGCGAAGTTATCTGGCCCGATCGGGCCATGTCAAAAAGATGGCCCGCGACGCCGACGCGGCGGGCCATACGGCGCACGCATGCTCGACCCATGCAGTCCCGCTACGTCCACGGCATCGTCATCCGGCCGCTCCGCGACAGCGACGCCGACACCGTGCTCGCCGTGTTCGACCGGCTCGGCTCGGAGTCGCGGCGGCGCCGTTTCGGCGGCGCGAAGACGCATCTGTCGCCTGTCGAGCTGGAGCTGCTCTCGCGCGTGGACGGCGACCACCACGTGCTCGTCGCCTACGCGAACGGCGACGCGCGACCGGCGGGGCTCGCACGGCTCGTGCGCGACGGAAGCGCAGCGGAGGTCGCGTTCGAGGTCGCCGACGAGGAGCACGGCCGCGGCATCGGGACCGCGCTCGCCGAATCGCTGGCAGCCGACGCGCGCGCTGCCGGCATCGCGGAACTGCACGCCACCGTGGCGTGCGACAACGCCCGGGCGATGTCACTGCTCGCCCGCGTCTCTCGGCGCCTGCGCGCGACGTGGCTCGGCGCGGAGCGCCGCGTCGTCGCCGCTCTCGAATAGACGCTGCGCTATCGGCTCGGATGTGGAAGACTCGCGGCCGTTATCCGGGCTGTCGAGACTGGGAGGACATCCATGAGCAGCCAACCGGGAGGCGTGCTCCGCCGCGCCGTCTTCCTTGCAGTGACGCTGGTGGGACTCGTTTTCGTCCCGCTCGCGGGCTCGGCCCAGCAGGGCAAGGGTGGGCCGGCCGAGATTCTCGTTCTGTCGAACCGCGCCGACCTCATCTCCGGCGGGGACGCGCTCGTGCAGATCAACGTGCCGGACAAGGTCGCCCCCGCGTCCGTGCACGTCACCCTCAACGGCAGCGACGTCACGTCTGCGTTCGCCGTGCGGGCGAACGGTGAGCTTCAGGGTGTCGTCACCGGTCTCGTCGTCGGCGACAACGAGCTCGTCGCGACGATGGGCAAAGGGCCGGCGACGCACCTCACGATCACGAACCACCCGAGCGGAGGACCGGTGTTCGCGGGGCCGCAGGTTCAGCCGTGGATCTGCCGCACGATCGCGGGCTTCCCCGCACCCACCGACGCACAATGCAACACGGCGGCGGCGTACTCGTACGTCTACATGGACGCCGTCAGCCACACGTTCAAGGCGTACGACCAGGCCGCGCCGCCGGCGGCCGCCTCGATCGCGACCACGACGACGGACCAGGGAACGGCCGTGCCGTACATCGTCCGGCTCGAGCGCGGCGCGATGGATCGCGGGCTCTACGACGTCGCGGTGCTCGCCAATCCGTCCGCGCCGTGGACGCCGTGGGCGGCGCAAGCCGGTTGGAACCACAAGGTGCTCTACCAGTTCGGCGGCGGCACGGCGCCGTGGCACACGAACGGCGCACCGCAGAACGACCTGATCGATATGGCGCTCTCGCGCGGCTTCCTCGTCGCGAACAACAACCTCAACATCCGCGGCGACGACGCGAACGATGTCGTGTCTGCGGAGGCGCTGATGATGCTCAAGGAGCACATCGTCGAGTCGTACGGCACGATCCGCTACACGATCGGCACCGGCTGCTCGGGTGGATCGATCCAGCAGCATCAGATTGCTGCGAACTACCCGGGGCTGCTCGACGGCATCCAGCCGAACTGCAGCTACCAGGACAGCTGGACCGTCGCGAACGAGGTGAACGACTGCCACCTGCTCCGGCACTACTTCGCCGTCAACCCGGGCTTCACCACGGCGCAGCAGTCGGCGGTGATGGACGTGCGCGATCCCGGCGTCTGCACGGCGTGGGATCTGTCGTTCGCGCCGGTCGGCATCCCGTCGCGCGTCCAGAACTGCAACCTGCAGGGAACGCCGTTCGCGTCGATGGTCTACAACGCGACGACAAACCCGACCGGCATTCGCTGCACGGTGCAGGACTACCAGTCGGCGATCTGGGGCTTCCGCCCGCAGGACGGGTTCGCACGCAGCCCGTACGCGAACGTCGGCATCCAGTACGGCCTCAATGCACTGAACGCGGGGACGATCACACCCGAACAGTTCGTCGCGCTCAACGAGCGCGTCGGCGGCACCGACATCGACCTCAACTTCACCGCCGGACGCACGCCGCCGGACGAGGTCGCGCAGAAGATCGCGTACCGCACGGGTCAGGTGACGAACGGCAGGCAGCTCGCGAACGTGCCGATCATCGACCTGCGCGGCTCCGAGCATCTCTTCAACGACATCCACACCGACTACCACTCGTACGTGCTGAGAGCTCGGCTCGATGCGGCGAACCACACGCACGCGAACCAGCTCATCTGGACGTGGGACGGCGCGCTCGTTCCGACGAACATCGGACCGCCGCCGTCGATCGCGTTGAAGTCCTTCCTGCTCATGGACAAGTGGCTGTCGAACATCGAGGCCGACACGAGCAACAAGCCGCTGAGGGAGAAGGTGCTCGACGACAAGCCGGCGGGCGCGACCGACGAGTGCTTCCTCGGCGCCGCGCTGACGGAGACGACGGACGCGGCGACGTGCGCCGCAGCGTTCCCGTACTTCGGCGACGCACGGCTCGCTGCCGGCGAGGGCATGGTCGACAACGCGATGGCGTGTCACCTGAAGGCGCTCGATCCCGCCGACTACGCGGTGACGTTCACGGCCGATCAATGGACACGGCTGCAAGCCGCCTTCCCGGACGGCGTCTGCGACTGGAACGCGCCGCCGCTCGGCTGGAGGAACCACTCGATCCCGTGGCTGACCTACGAGGCAGGCCCCGGGGGACAGTCCCTCGGCCATGCCCCGAGGTCGCACCCGGGATCTCCGAACAAGTGACGCTCGCGAGGGGCGGCGCCGAACGGCGCCGCCCCTCGCCTCACCGTGAAAGCGCAGTCAGCGCGTCGAGGGCGGCGCGACCGGCGGACCGCCCGGCCTCGACCGCACGGTCGATCTGATGGAACTCGAGCAGGCCGATCCCCCGCGTATCGGGCGTGACGACGACGGTCGCATGCTCGCGTGCGGCCGCGAGCTCGCGTGCGCTGCCCATCAACATCGTGCGCAGCATCGTCTCGGGGAGCGTCGGCATGCGCGGCGGACCGGCTCGCCTCGAGAAGCCGGCGCCCGCCGCGATGTTCACCGCGACGATCGGGCCCTCGTCGTCGTCGAGCGCGCGCACCGGCAGGTTGTCGAGCACGCCGCCGTCGATGTGCAGCGAGCCGTTCAGCCGTGCCGGCGGGAAGAGCCCCGGCAGCGAGAACGACGCGCGGAGCGCCTCGCGCACGAGCCCGCGCCGGTGGACGACAGCGGTGTGCGCGAGCATGTCCGTGCTGACGAGCGCGAGCTGGCGCGGCAGCTCCTCGAAGTGCAGGTCGCCGATCTGCCGCGCGATCGAGGCCTCTGCGCGGCGACCGCGCGAGAGCGAGACGCGGGGCAGCGCCAGGTCGCCGAACGGGCTTCTGCGGACGAACTCGTCGTAACACGCGGCATCGACGGCGGCGGCGGTCATTCCGGACGCGTACATCGCGGCGATCACGCCGCCGACGCTGCAGCCCGAGACACGGTCGACGGAGATGCCGTTCTCCTCGAGCTCGTGCAGCACGCCGATCGAGGCGAACGCACGGGCGCCTCCGCCTGCCAGCGCGACGCCGAGCGAGCGGCCGGCGAGGCGTGCAGCGAGCGGCGCGACCGCCGCGCCGAGGTCGTTCGCGCTGCAGGTGTAGACGCGGCGCGGTGCGACGGCGTCGTGCCAGGCGACGAGGCTCGCGCGGGCGGGCGGCGCGCCGACGAGGACGAGGTAAGCGCGGGCATCGGACACGTGCTCCTGCGGCGGCGCCTCGTCCGACGCGGCGACGATGACGACGCGGTCCGCCTGGCGCTTGCAGAAGTCGTGCCACTCCGCGTCGTCATCCGGCGTCGCCGTCAGGACGACGCGCTCGGCATCGCGCTCGGCACGGTCGAGCGCGTCGATCGTGACGCGCCCCGGCGCGACGACATTCAGGTGCCGCGCGAGCGACTCGACGAGCAGTGACGAGATCCAATGCGCGCGGCTGCCCAGCACCGCGACGACGCGGGGCTCGGACGGCACGGCTTCCTCGATGCGGCGGCTCTGCTGGAGCTGCACCGCGAGCGCCGTCCGCACCGCTCGCTCCGCCGCGGGATCGACATCGAGCACAGCGTGGAACTCGTCGGCGCCGATCCGCAGCAGGCGGCTGTCGCGGCGCGCCCGGATACCCGCCGAACGGGTCGCGTCGGCGAGGACGGCGAGCTCCCCGACGACCTCGCCGGGCACGACCTCGTTGACAACCGCGCTTCCTACGACGACCTCGAGCCGCCCGGCCTCGACGACGTAGACCGCGTCGGCGCGGCCACCGGCCTCGAACAGCCAGTCGCCCGCGGCGACGGTCACGGTGTCGGCCGACGCAAGCAGCCTTGCGCGCGCCGCCTCCGGCAGGCGGTGAAACAGCGTCTCGCCGCTCGCGCCCGCGCCGCTCCGCGCCGGCCGCGCCGGCACCTCGACGCGCGGCGTGAGCACGGCCTCGTCGTCCTCGGCAACGCGCTCGCGCTCGCGGCGGAGCAGAAGCGAGCCGGCCGCAGCGGCGACGAAGCACGCCGCGCAGAAGATCCAGTCGTGGCGCAGCCGCGTCACGATCGTGTCCGCGGTCGGCGTCCCGACGATCGCGACGAGGATCGCGACGCCGATCACGCCGCCGAGTTGCCGCGCACTCGACACGACCGACGACGCCGTCGCGAACCGTCCGCCGGGAACCGCCGCGAGCGCCGCGCTCGCGAGAATCGGCAGCGTTGCGGCGACGCCCACGCCCGACAGCACCTGTCCGGGCAGCCACTCGCCCGCGAACGACGGATCGGTGCCGACGCGACTCGCGTACCAGACGTACGCGAGTGCCCAGACGAGCGCGCCCGGCACCGCGACGACGCGGTAGCCACGTCGGTCGGCGAGCCGCCCGAAGCGGCCGGCGAACGCAGCAGCGACGAACGCACCCGGCGCGACCGCGAGGCCCGCGAGAAGCAGCGACCATCCCCAGACGTAGTGCAGCCAGAGGATGTTGTTGAGGAGGTAGGCGTAGAAGCCCATCCCCGCGAGGAACGTCACCGCGTTGGAGACCGCAAACGAGCGGATCCGCAGCAGCTTCGGGTCGAGCACGGGAACCGGATGGCGACGCGAGCTGACGACGAACAAGCCGCCGGCGACCGCCGCGCCGACGAGCGAGCCGATCACCTTCCAGCTCGTCCAGCCCCAGCTGTCGCCCTGCACGATCCCCAGCGTCAGCAGCGCGATCGCGACCGCCAGCAGCAATGCGCCCCGCAGGTCGGGAAGCGTCCGCCGCCCGGGCGCGCGGCTCTCGACGAGGTACCGGCCCGCGAGGACGACCGCGAGCACGCCGAGCGGGATGTTGATCAGGAAGACGAGGCGCCAGTTGTAGAGCTCGACGAGGGCGCCGCCGAGGGGCGGGCCGAGCCCTGCGGCGAGCGCGGCCGCCGCTCCCCACAGGCCGACGGCGTGCGAGCGACGCTCGGCCGGGAACGCTTGCACGACGAGCGCCAGCGAAGCCGGCACGAGGAGCGCGGCACCCGCCGCCTGCAGCACGCGCGCGGCCGTCAGCATCGCGAGCGACGACGCGACGCCGCAGAAGAGCGAGGCGACCGTGAAGACGACGATCCCGGTCGTGAACATCCGGCGCCTGCCGAAGAGATCGGCGAGCCGGCCCGACACGACGAGGAACGCGGCGAACACGATGTTGTAGGCGTTCAGCACCCACGACAGCGACTCGATCGAGCTGCCGTGGAACGACGACTGGATGCTCGGGAACGCGACGTTGACGATCGTCGCGTCGAGAAACGCGAGCAGCGCTCCGAACGACGCTACGAGCAGCGCCCCCGTCTTGCTGACCCGCCTCTCCGCCGTCGCGTACGCCGCAGTCGAGACGTTCACGCCGCCCGTCCCATCCGCTTCAACACCCTAGGCAACTGTCGAGCCGCGAACAAGGCCGCGCGTTAGGCTCCGCGCGGATGAACGGAAACGGCGTCGTCGCCCAACTCTCCGAGCTTTCGCTCTTCGCCGACCTCGCCTGGCCGGACCTCGAGCGCGTCGCCCACACGTTCGACGAAGAGGCGTTCGAGCCCGGGCGTCGAGTCCTGCGCCAGGGGCTCAGCGGCAGCGCGCTCTACATCATCCTCGACGGTTCCGCGACGGTGCACGTCGCCGAAGTGCGAGTCGCCCAGCTCGGCCGCGGCGACTTCTTCGGCGAGATCTCCGTGCTGATCGGCGAGCCGCCGAGCGCGGACGTGCTCGCCGAAACGCTGCTCCGCTGCCTCGTCGTCCCCGGCACGATGCTCGAGTCGTTCCTGCTCGACCACCCGCCGGTGATGCTGCGCATGCTCAAGGCGGAGGCTCGGCGCGTGCGCGGGGCTAACAAGTGGCGGTAGCGGAGGAGCGGCCCTCCCCACCAGGCGAGTACGGCGTCGTCGTCGTCGGCAGCGGCCCCGGCGGGCTGCAGACGAGCTACTCGCTCGGCCGTCTCGGCATCGACCACGCCGTCCTCTCCGCCGACGATGCGCCCGGCGGCATGTTCCGGCGCTTCCCGCTCTACGAGAACCTGATCAGCTGGACGCACGAGGCCGAGCCGGAGGAGCGCCGGACGCGTGCGTACGAGGCGCGCGACCAGAACAGCCTCCTCGCCGACGAGCCCGACTTGCGCGCGCTCGTGCCCGAGCACATGGCCGAGGGACGGCGACGTCCCGCGCGGCAGGAGATGGAAGCAGGGCTCGCGGCATTCGCGGATCGTGCAGCGATACGCGTGCGCTACGGCTGCCGCTGGGAAGCGACGCGCCGCGACGACTCCGGCTTCGTGCTCGTCACGAGCGACGGGGAGTACAGATCCCGCGCCGTGGTGTTCGCGGTCGGCGCGACCGAACCGTGGGTGCCGTCGATTCCGGGGCTGGAGCTCGGCGACCACTACGCGTCGCTCAACGGAGGCCGCGAGCGCTTCTACGGCCGCCGCGTCGTGATCATCGGCAAGCGGAACTCGGCGTTCGAGCTCGGCGAGGGACTGCTCATTCAGGGCGTAAGCGAGTTGACGCTCGTGTCGCCGCGACCGGCGGAGACGGGACGGCTCGCGCGCTCGCCGCTTCGTCCGTGGTACCTGACGCCGTACGACGAGCACGTACGCGGCGCGCCGGGTCGCTTCGTCCTCGACGCGTCGATCGAGCGCGTCGAGCGCCGCGAGGGAGGCGTTGCCGTGCACGCGCTCGAGCGATCGCATCCCGAGACGCTCGTTCTGGAGGCCGACGTGGTCATCGCCGCGACAGGCTTCCAGGTGCCGCTCGGCGATTTGCGCGAGCACGGACTCGCGACGGTCGCGAACGACCGGATGCCGGCGCTGACGCCCTACTGGGAGAGCGTGACGCTGCCGCGCGTCTTCTTCGCCGGGAACGCGACCCAGGCGTCGCTCGGCCTCCGCAAGCACGGCGTTGCGAGCCTGTCGAGCATGGTCTGCGGCTTCCGGTACAACGCGCGGTTGCTGGCCGACCACATCGCGGAGACGCTCTTCGGTCGCGAGCGCGCGCGGCCGCGGCTCGATCCGGAGACGGTCGTGCCGCTTCTCGTCGACGAGCTCAACGACGGCCCCGAGCTTGCGATCCAGAAGGGGTATCTCGCCCGGGCGGTGCGCGCGGGCGGCGACGGCGGCCTCCGCGACGAGGGTGTGCTGCCGCTCGAGGTGTTCGTGGACGCGGAGTACGACGGAGCCGCGGCGACGCTCGAGTTCGACGACGAGGAGCGCATCTGCCCGGTGCTCTACGTGCGAAGCGGCGGCGAGCTCCGAGAGCACCTGCTGCCGCGGCACCCGCTCCGGCGTTACGACGGGCCGGAGTACCGCGACGCGATTGCCGAGGCTCTGTCTCCGCTGCTGTCCTAGCTTGTCGTGTGCCTTTCGGCCATGTCTGGGGTCAGACCCCGGCCATGTCCGAACGAGGCGTTGTGGACAGCTCAGCCGCTTCGATCCTGGCTTACGTGCCTGCAGACGGCCGCGTATGTGGAACGATCGTCACACCCTCGACACAGATTTCACGGCTCCTCCGGACATGGCTGGGGTCAGACCCCGGCCATGTACCAAGCGGGCGTGCCGCAATCAGGCCTGTCGGTTCGCGGCACCGACGCGCGCCGTCCGTTGTGGCGTGCCGGTGTGGAGCACGCGCCGGACCGTCAGCGTGACGACGGACGCGATGGCTGCGCCGTAGACGACGGCGAACGGGAACGAGCCGGTGTCCGTGCCCGCGGCGACGCCGTGCGCCGTCGCGGCGATCCAGACGACGAAGTTCAGGTAGTGCAGCCTCCGCCACGTGCGGTAGGAGATCCGATCGCGGTAGTGGTTCGCCACCGCGAGTGCGAGCAGCAGCTCCGCAGCGACGATCCCGATCCCGGTCCAGAACGGTCGGTACGACGACACGAACGGCACGATCAGCGCGCCGAGCGGCAGGTTCGCCTCGGCGTCGATCGCAAGCGCGAACACGTGCAGCGAGATGAAGAGGCCGGTCAGCGCGCCGAGGAACCGGTGCACGTCCTCGATGGCGAAGCGCGGCCAGCCGTCGATGCGCTCACGACGCGACAGTGCGAGGCCGACAAGCACGACGCTCGTCAGCAGGATGTACGCGACCATCCCGCCGGCGCGGGCGGAGTACCACTCGGCCGCGCTCATGCCGCCCACGCGACGCGGACCGCATCGCCCTCGCCCGGGAAGAAGCGCCCGGCGAGGCCGTGGCGGGCGAGGTAAGACGGACCCGCGTCGCCCAGGAGCAGCGCCGCCTTCGCGGCGACGTCCGCCTGGAGGCACGTCGCCGCGCTCACCGTGACGTGCTGCCACGGCGTCTCGCACGGCCGCCCCGTTCGCGGATCGATCAGATGGTGCTGCCAGATGCCCGCGCGCAGCCAGCACCGCTTCGCAATGCTGCTCGTGGCGAGGCCGCCTTCGAGCAACCGGACAGCGCCGCCGTCCGGCAGCGCGAGGTCGACTGCGCCGCGCGCCGCGATGTCGCCGCCGGCGGAGACGAAGCCGTCGCCGTCGATCAGCGCAAGCGCGTCGTCCACCGTCTTTCCCTTGACGACGCCGTTCAGGTCGAGCCGGACACCGTGCGGCCGGTGCAGGAGGGTCCGGCGCAGGCGAAGCGAGCGCCACCGGCCGCGCGCGCCGGGCTCCGCGGGATCCGCGGACGGCGTCAATCCGGAGAAGTCGCGGTCGTACCCGGCCGCCTCGATCGCCGCGCCGAGCGTCGGGTCGACAAGGCCGTCCGTCAGCCGCGCGGCGCGCACCGCGACCTCGACCATCTCGGCGAACGCCGCAGACACGTCGACGACGATGCCCGCAGCGTCGTTGACGCGGTTGAGCTCGCTGTCCGGACGAAAACGGCTGAACCTCGCGTCGCGATCGACGAAGAGGCGCTCGATCCCGCGCCTCTCCGCCGTGGTCGCGCCGCCGACGACGACGTCGCAACCCATCGAGACGAATCGGTGAACGTTCATGACCCACCCGTCGAGAGCTGGGGCGCAGACTGCGACGGCGCGATCGACCCGGAGCCGTAGTCGTCCTCGCCGTCCTCCGACTCGCCGTAGGAGCCGTCCGAACTCGTCGACGCCGAGGGCGCGCCGGAGCTCGACGAAGTGGTCGCGGGCTGCGACGTCCGTGCCGGGTGACCAACCCGGGCCGCGACGGCCGCCGCGACGAAGAGCGCCGCCGCCGAGGCGAGGATGACGTTGTTCGCCCGGTTCGCGCGGGCCCGTGCCGCTGAGATCCGTGACTCCATGCGGGCCATCGAACCAGCGGCGCATGAGAGGTCGGTAAGACCCGCCTGAGAGTCGGCTGAGAGCTCTAGGATGGACCGCGTGGAAGCGTCGACCCTCACGCGCGAGCAGCTCGAGCACCGGTTCGAGGATCACCGGAGCGAGCTCACGGCCTACAGCTACCGCATGCTCGGCTCGCCGTTCGAGGCCGAGGATGCGGTGCAGGAGACGTTCATCCGCGCGTGGCGCGGCTTGGACCGCTTCGAGGGACGCGCGGCGCTCCGCTCCTGGCTCTACCGCATCGCGACGAACGTCTGCCTCGACATGCTCGGCGGCCGCGAGCGCCGCGCACGGCCGATGGATCTCGGCCCGTCGCGCGAGCCCGTCCTCGAGAACGCCAACATCCTGCCCGAGGTGACGTGGCTCGAGCCGATCCCCGACCGGCTGATCGCCGCCGAAGGCGACCCGGCCGAGGTCGCGGCGGGGCGTGAGACGATTCGGCTTGCGTTCGTCGCCGCGCTCCAGCACCTGCCGCCGCGCCAGCGCGCGGTCCTCATCCTCTGCGAGGTCCTGCGCTGGAAGGCGAGCGAGGTTGCGGAGCTGCTCGAGACGAGCACGGCGTCGGTCAACAGCGCGCTGCAACGGGCGCGCGCGACGCTCGAGGCGAGCGACCTCGACGTCGCCGAGACGCCGGCGACGGTCGACGACGCGAACGAGGAACTGCTGGCGCGCTACGTGGCCGCGTTCGAGGCGTACGACATGGACGCGCTGACGGCGCTGATCCACGAGGACGCGACGCAGTCGATGCCGCCGTACGACCTCTGGCTCACGGGCCGCGACGACATCTTCGAGTGGTGGTTCGGCCCGGGCATCGGCTGCAAGGGCTCGAAGGTCCTCCCGACGCAGACGGCGAACGGCTCCCCGGCGTTCGCGCAGTACAAGCCGGCCGACGACGGCGACGGGTACGAGCCGTGGGCGGTGCAGGTGCTCGAGATCGAGGACGAGAAGATCAAGGAGTTCACGTTCTTCCTCTCGACCGACACGCTGTTCCCGCTCTTCGGGTTGCCCGAGCGCTTGCCGGCCTAGTCCGGCAGCACGTCCTCCAGGCCCATGAAGTCGACGAGGCTGCGGAGCTGCGGCGACGCGTTGCGCAGACGCACCCTGCACGCACACCGACGCGCCGCGAGTTGGAGCCGCGCGAGGGCGTCGACGGTCACGGCGTCGGCGGGAACGTCGCTCACGTCGCAGAACGCAACCGTCGGTGCCGTCCGCGCGAACAGTGCGCAGACCCGATCGCACAGCCCGGCCAGGTCCGAGCGCTCGATCGGGCCGCGCACCGCGAACGCAATCGTCTGCTCGGTGACGGCCATTCAGAACTTAGACCTGGAAAGCAGCGCTAATTCATCGCTCACGGACCGATGAATTCCGCCACGCGCCGCGGTCTTACCTGCGACACCGAGCGAAAGGAACCGAGATGACCATCACCGACCGTCGCACCCGCTGGCTCGCACTCATCGTCCTCTGCCTCGGCGACCTGATGATCGTCCTCGACACGACGATCGTGAACGTCGCGCTGCCTTCGATCCGAACCGATCTCGGCTTCTCGGAGACCTCGCTCGCGTGGGTCGTGAACGCCTACCTGCTCACGTTCGGCGGCTTCCTGCTGCTCGGCGGACGGCTCGGCGACCTCTTCGGTCACCGGCGCCTCTTCGTCAGCGGCATCGGGCTCTTCACCGCCGCCTCGCTCGCGTGCGGGCTCTCGACGTCGCAGGGGATGCTCGTCGCGGCGCGCGCGGTGCAGGGCATCGGCGGCGCCGTCGTCTCGGCGGTCGCGCTCTCGCTGATCATGGTGCTCTTCACCGAGCCGGCCGAGCGCGCGAAGGCGATGGGCGTCTTCGGCTTCGTCCTGTCCGGAGGCGGCACGGCCGGCGTCCTCCTCGGCGGCATCCTCACCGACC
>JBJMJE010000274.1:0-10500 GCA_045806505.1 Gaiellaceae bacterium | reverse complement strand
GTCAACCACCTGAACCAGGCGCTGAAGGCCCAGTCGCTGTTCCAGCGCGACGTCGACTACGTCGTGCAGGACGGAGAGGTGAAGATCGTCGACGAGTTCACCGGCCGGATCATGGAAGGCCGGCGCTGGAGCGAGGGCCTGCACCAGGCCGTCGAGGCGAAAGAGGGCGTACGCATCCAGGAGGAGAACGTCACGCTCGCGACGATCACGCTGCAGAACTACTTCCGCCTCTACGACAAGCTCGCCGGGATGACGGGTACCGCGAAGACCGAGGAGAAGGAGTTCGTCGAGATCTACGACCTCCACGTCGTCGAGATCCCGACGAACGTGAACGTCGCGCGGGACGACAAGCAGGACTTCATCTTCAAGACGAAAGAAGCGAAGTTCAACGCCGTGATCGACGACCTCGTCGAGCGCCACGAGTCGGGACAGCCGGTGCTCGTCGGCACGATCGCCGTCGAGACGTCGGAGTATCTCTCGCAACTGCTCGAGCGCCGCGGTGTCACCCACGCCGTCCTCAACGCGAAGCAGCACGAGCGGGAGGCGGAGATCATCAAGGACGCCGGGCAGGTCGGCGCCGTCACGATCGCGACGAACATGGCCGGCCGTGGCGTCGACATCAAGATCGACGACACCGTCCGCGAGCTCGGCGGCCTCTACGTGCTCGGTACCGAGCGGCAAGAATCGCGGCGAATCGACAACCAGCTCCGCGGTCGTTCCGGCCGTCAGGGCGACCCGGGCGAGTCGCGCTTCTACCTCTCCGGCGAGGACGACCTCGTGCGCCTGTTCGCGGGCGACCGGATCAAGAACATCATGAACAAGTTCAAGCTCGCGGACGACCAGCCGATGGAGGCGAAGATCCTCTCGAACCAGATCGAAGGCGCGCAGAAGAAGGTCGAGGAGCAGAACTTCGTCATGCGCAAGAACGTCCTCAAGTACGACGACGTCATGAACACGCAGCGCATGGTGATCTACGAGCAGCGCCGCCGCGTGCTCGAGGGGGACGACCTTTCGGAAGACGTGCGCCAGTGGATTCCGGAGGTGATCGAGCGGACGGTCGACCAGTTCCTCGCGGCGGAGTACTCGGAGGAGTGGGACATCGACGCGCTCGTGCTGGCGATGCAGAACCTCTACGGCTCGGACATCACGGCCGAGGAGCTGCGCGACGAGGTCGGGCTCGACCGGGACAAGCTCGTCGACGAGTTCGTCGACGACGCCCTCGACGAGTACAAGCAGCGCGAGGAGCGCTTCGGCGCCGACGAGCAGGGCCGTCCGATCATGCGCGAGCTCGAGCGGTTCGTGGTCCTGCAGATCGTCGACGTTCGCTGGCGTGAGCACCTCGAGTCGATGGATTACATGCGCGAGGGCATCCATCTGCGTTCGTTCGCGCAGAAGGATCCGCTCGTCGAGTACCGCGCGGAAGGCCACCTGATGTTCGAGGAGCTCGGCAAGGAGATCCGCGAGGAGGTCATCTTCACGCTCTTCCATGCAGAGATCGCTCCGGCAGAGGCTGCCGAGCTCGAGCAGGCGCAGCGCGCGCAGAACGGGAACCTTTCGTACGCGCACGAGACGGCCGCGGGCGCGGATGCCATCGCGGCGGCGGGCGTGAGCTCGACCGCGGGTGCCGCGGCGGTCGGCATGGGCGGCTCGACGTCGACGTCGACTGCGTCGCGGCAGGTCGTGTCGTCCGACCACGAGAAGCTCGGCCGCAACGACCCGTGCTGGTGCGGCAGCGGCAAGAAATTCAAGAAGTGTCATGGCGCATAGCGCCGCCGAGCCGAGCGCACCGCTCGAGCAGCAGTTAGAGGAGATCGGGGCCCAGTTGGACTGGGCCCGTGGTTACCTTTGACCCGGACTCGCTCGCCGCGCGCGTAGACGAGCTCGAGCAGGAGCTCTCCAAGCCCGGATTCTGGGACGACCAGCAGCACGCCGCTTCCGTCTCGGCGGAACACGCGCGGCTGACGAAGCGGCTCGAGCGTTTCAACCGGCTTCGGCGCGAATACGAGGACGCACGCGAGTTGCTCGCCATGGACGGCGACATGGCGGACGAGATCGAGGCGTCGCTGCGGCCGCTTCAGAGTGAGCTCGAGCGCCTGCAGGAGGATGCGCTCTTCACCGGCGAGTACGACGCGGGCGATGCGCTCGTGACGATCCAGTCGGGCGGCGGCGGCACCGACTCGCAGGACTGGGCCGAAATGCTGTTGCGCATGTACCAGCGCTGGGCGGAGCGCCGCGGTTTCCAGGTCGAGATGCTCGAAGCGAGCCCGGGCGAAGAGGCCGGCGTCAAGTCGGCGACGATGATCGTCCGCGGCGAGAACGCGTACGGGATCCTCAAGACCGAGCGCGGTCCGCACCGGCTCGTCCGGCTGTCGCCGTTCGACCAGGCGCACCGCCGGCACACGTCGTTCGCCGGCGTGATCGTCTCACCGCTGCTTCCCGACGACATCGACCTCGACATCGACGACGGCGACCTCCGCATCGACACGTACCGCGCACAGGGCGCCGGCGGTCAGCACGTGAACAAGACCGACTCGGCGGTGCGCATCACGCACGTCCCGACGGGCATCGTCGCGCAATGTCAGAACGAGCGCTCCCAGGCCGCGAACAAGCAGACGGCGATGCGGATCCTCAAGTCGCGCCTCGCCGAGCTTGCCGAGCAGGAACGCGAGGCGGAGCTGGCGAAAGAGCGCGGCGATGTGCAGAACATCGGCTTCGGCGGCGAGGCGGTGCGGCACTACGTCCTCCACCCGTACCAGCAGGTCAAGGACGAGCGCACGAGCCTCAAAATCGGCAACACGCAGGCGGTTCTCGACGGCGAGATCGACCCGTTCATCCACGAGTACCTGCTCGCCAAAGCCGCCGGAAAGGTTGCGTAGTCCCTGCACTTCGCTAGACTGCGACCTCGCCTCCCGACTGCGCGGCACAATGCCGCTGCCCTCGATTCGAGAACGGTGCAGGAAGTAGAACCCCAGCCACACGCCCCCGTCGCTGTCGCGACCACGCCGGAGGAAACCCCGCGCGGGGTCTCGAGCGCCGGCTCGATGATCGTCTTCGAGGGTGTGACGAAGATCTACGAGCCGGACGTCGCGGCTCTCTCGGCCGTCACGTTCGTGATCGAGAAGGGCGAGTTCGTGTTCATCGTCGGAGCGTCGGGCTCGGGCAAGTCGACGCTGATCCGCTTGCTGCTGAAGGAGCTCGAGCCGACGGAGGGGAAGATCGTCGTCGGCGGTCGCGAGCTCGGACGGCTCAAGCGCAGCAAGGTTCCGCTGCTGCGGCGCAACGTCGGCTGCGTGTTCCAGGACTTCAAGCTGCTGCCGAACCGCACCGCGGCCGAGAACGTCGCGTACGCGCTGAAGGTGCAGGGCGAGAGTCGCAACTCCATCCGCCGCAAGGTGCCCGAGGTGCTGACGCTCGTCGGTCTGCCGGACAAGATGCACTCGTATCCGGACCAGCTTTCCGGTGGAGAGCAGCAGCGCGTGTCGATCGCGCGCGCCGTCGTGAACCATCCGCCGCTCCTCGTCTGCGACGAGCCGACCGGCAACCTCGATCCCGACACGTCCGTCGGAATCATGCAGCTCCTCTATCGCATCAACCGCAGCGGCACGACGATCCTCATGGTCACGCACGACCGCGAGATGGTCGACAAGATGCGCCGCCGCGTCATCGCGCTCGAGGACGGGCGGCTCGCCCGCGACGAGCGCCGCGGCGGCTACGAGTCCGAATGAGGTTCCGCACGCTCGTCAGTGAGGCGTGGCGTTCGCTTGCGGCGAACGCGTCGACAACGATCGCCGCGACGATGACGGTGCTGATCGCGATGTTCATCCTCGGACTTTCGATCGGCCTCGGTACCTGGGCGATTTCGTGGTCGAACCACGTGAAGCAACAGCTCGTCGTGCACGCCTATATGTGCACGCAGCTCTCGTGCGGCACGGAGGCGACTCGCGCGCAGGAGAACAAGCTCGCGAATCTGCTCACTCCGGAGCGGATGCCGGAGATCAAGTCGGCGAAGTTCGTGTCGAAGGCCGAGGCGCTCAAGATCATGCAGAAGAAGAGCCCCGAGCTGACGCGGCAGCTGCCGGGGAACCCGCTGCCGGACGCTTTCGAGATCATCCCGAAGCACGGGGAGGACGTCGCGCTGATCGCGGGCAAGATCTCGACCGGCGCCGGCGTCGGGGTGGAGAAGGTCACGTACGGCAAGAAGACGGCGAAGCGAATTCTGCGCGTGGCGCGCGTGATCGAGATCGTGTTCCTGCTCGCGGTGATCGTCCTGCTCGTCGCGTCGATCCTGCTGATCGCGAACACGATCCGACTCTCGATCTTCTCGCGTCGACGTGAGATCGAGGTGATGAAGCTCGTCGGCGCGACGAACTGGTTCGTGCGCGGACCGTTCATGCTCGAGGGGCTGATCTGCGGACTTGCCGGCTCGGTGGTCGCAGTGGTGTTGCTCGTGCTCGGCAAGGAGATCGCGCTGCCGGCGATCCTCGGGCACATCAGCGACTCGAGCGACGCGCACGCGCTGGAGTTCGCGTGGACCGCGCTGATCCTGCTGGGCTTCGGCGTGCTCCTCGGCGCGCTCGGGTCGGGCGTCACGATCCGCCGCTTCCTGCGCGTCTGACCGACGACCTCGTCGTCGTCGAGGTCGAGCGCCGCGGCAAGCTCGTCGTCGGCGAGCCGTACTTCAGCGCCGGGACGCCGCTCATGCTCGATCGCAAGGGCCTCGGCGATGCGTCGCCGGGAGACCTCGTCGTCGCACGCCGCACCCGCGGGCGCGCGCGCGTGGAGCGGACGCTCGGCGCCTCGGATCGCATCGAGAACGTCCTCGAGGGACTGCTCGTCGAGACGGGCGCACGACAGGACTTCGAGCCCTACACGCCGCCGGACATCACGCTCGACGGGCGCGCCGACCTGCGCGAGCTGCCGACGTTCACGATCGATCCGGAGACGGCCGAGGACTACGACGACGCGTTGTCGATCGACGACGAGCGCGCCTACGTCCACATCGCTGACGTCTCCTACTTCATCGCCGCCGGGGAGCCGCTCGACCGCGGCGCCGCGCGGCGCGGCTTCTCCACCTACGTCCCCGGGCGCGTTGCGCCGATGCTGCCGCACGAGCTCGCCGACGACCTCTGCAGCCTGCGGCCGCACGCGGACCGCCTCGTCGTCACCGTCGAGCTTCCGCACGACGGCGCCGAGGCGAGCTTCTACCGCTCCGTCATCCGCAGCGACGCACGGCTGTCGTACGGGCAAGCGCAGAGGATCCTCGCAGGCGCAGAGGAGTTCGCACACCTCGAGACGCTGCGCCGCCTCGACAAGCGCGCACGTGAGCTGCGGCACGCACGGTTCGCACGCGGCGCGCTTCGCATCCGGACCCCGGAGGTCGTGTTCGACTTCGACGGTCGCGGCGGCGTCGCCGACGCGCGGCGGCAGGGCGAGCCCGAGGCGCATGCACTCGTGGAGGAGTTCATGATCCGCGCGAACGAGGTTGTCGCCGAGTTGCTCGCGTCGCGCAACCGTGCCGCGCTCTACCGCGTGCACGAACGGCCTGAGCCGCAGTCGGTCGTGCTGCTGCTGGGGAAGCTCGCGGAGCTGGAGATTCCGACGCCGCCTGCCCCCGAGGAGCTGTCGCCGTCGCAGGCCGCCGCGATCGCGGCCGCTGCGGCGGAACGGATCGAGACGTACGTAGCGCAGTCCGGGCGCGGCCGCGATGCCTTCCCCGCGCTGATCCTGCGCTCGCTCAAGCGCGCGCGGTACGACCCGCGGAATCTCGGTCATGCAGGCCTTGCGAGTCGCGCGTACTGCCACTTCACCTCGCCGATCAGGCGCTACCCGGACCTCGTCTGCCATCGCGCGCTGCTCGCAGAGATCGGCGCAGCCGACGCTGACCCGCCCGAAGACCTCGCAGACCTCGCGGAGCACGTCTCGGAGCGCGAGCGCGAGGCCGCGCAGATCGAGTACCAGTCCGACGAGATCTGCCTCGCGTGGCTGCTCGACTCGCGGCTGTACGAACAAGGCTGGGAAACGACGTTCGAAGGCGAGATCGTCGGCGTCATCGGGGCCGGACTCTTCGTCCGCTTCGACGACGTCTTCGAGGGATTCCTGCCCGCGCGCCGCCTGCCGGGCGACTACTTCGAGGCGTCGACGCTCGGCACGGCGCTGACCGGCCGGCGCGGCGGCGGCACGCTACGACTCGGCGACCCGATCGAGGTTCGCGTCGAACGGATCGAGCGGCACAGCGGCAAGGTCGAACTCGCTCCCGGCTAACGTTGGCGCCATGGCGGTCAAGGTCATCGCGGAGAACCGGAAGGCGCGGCACGACTATCACCTGCTCGAGCGGTACGAAGCCGGCCTCGTGCTGACGGGCACGGAGGTGAAGTCGATGCGCGACGGCGGCGCGACGCTGCAGCAGGCGTACGCAGACATTCGCGACGGCGAGGCGTGGCTGATCGGCGCGCACATCGCGGAGTACGGGCAGGGCAACGTCAACAACCACGAGCCCGACCGGGACCGCAAGCTGCTGATGCACCGCAAGGAGATCGCGTCGCTCTACGGCAAGGTGCGCGAGAAAGGATTGACGCTGGTCCCGACGCGGCTCTACTTCAAGGACGGCAAGGTCAAGGTCGAGGTTGCGCTCGCGCGTGGCAAGGAGCAGCGCGACAAGCGTCGCGACATCGCGAAGCGCGACGCGGCTAGGCAGATCGAGCGCGAGCTGAAGTCCTCACGCAGAACGCGTTCTTCGGCGTGACGTTGTTCCACGTGAAGCCGCTCGCCCTGACGCGGACGACGTTCACCGAATAGCAGCCAATCTTCGCCGGCCGCGTGAAGGCGCCGACGCCGTTCGCGGTTGTGCGAACGTTGACGGCGCCGAACCAGCGGCCGTTGCGCTCGAGCGCCAGCCGGATCGACGCGTTCGCGAGTCGCTGCCGCCGCGGATCGACCGTCGTCAGCGCGACGCGAAGCTTTGCGTGGCTGACGGCGTACGCGACCTTGACGACGCGCACCGTCGGTGCGGGCTTGGGCTTGGGCGTGCTCGCCGGCTTCGCGGGCGCGACGATCGTCTCCACCTGCTCGTCGCCGACGCGACCGGCCGCACTCACGGCGATGCTCGGCGATCCGACAGCCGCGTCCCTGTAGAAGAAGCTTGCTTCGGTCGAGCCTGCCGGGATCTGCAACGCCAGCGTGGGCGACCACGGCCCGTCCGGAGTCGTGGCGAAGCTCGCCTGCGCGGAGCTCGACGTCAGCGTCACGTTCACCGCCTGCGTGTCCGGCCGCACGATGCCGGCCAGCTTCAGGCGGACGCTGAGCGGGCCGGCGACGGCTCCCGCGACGGCGGTCACAGCAGGGGTCGAGATCTCGAGCTCCGCCGGCGACCACGTCGCGAAGTCCTTCCAGCCCTCGTTGAACGACGCGCCGGCGAGTGAAGTGGTGCACGTCGCGGCGCACGCAGCCTCGGGCGCGGAGACGGAATCGTGGATCGCGGTGGCGAGGCGGTCGAGGAGCGCGCCACTCTCGGCCGCGAACTGCGCCGACGACTCACCCTCGGGCCGCTTCGGCGTCCACGCGAAGCCGAGCCGCGTGCCGGCGGAGCGCATCGCGTAGACCTGGCCAGACACGTAGTCCTGCATCACCTCGGTCGGGACGTCGGTCCAGCCGAAGCCCGAGCCGGCGCCGTAACGCCACGCGGCGTTCGCGAGCGGACTGTACGTGCTCTGCAGGAACGTCCGTGCCGTCGCGACCTCGTCGGGCGGCGAGGCGTTCACGAGCGACAGTGGGTGCTGCAGCCACGCGTTCAGCTCGTCGCGCCGGACGTCCGGCGGTGCCCCCGCGACGGCGTACTTCATGACGTCGCCGTACGCCTCCTGCGACCAGTCGCTCACGTACGTGCTCATGTCGCTCCAGAAGGCCTCGTCTGCGAACCAGAGCTGCAGCGTTCCCTTGTACGTCGAGAGGCTCGTGCCCGTCTGGCCGGCGCCGACGACCCACACGATCCCTTTGACGGCGGGGCCGCCCGCGCCGGTGTAGAGACCGCGCGCGAGGTCGCGCAGGTTCTGACGCGCCGCGCCCGCGCCCGTGCGCACGGCCGAAGAGGATTCGTTGATCGCCCACGTGTCTCCCGCGCCGACGTCGTACCCCTGCGCAGCCATCCGCCTGCGCGCCTCGACGCCGGCGTCGAACCACGTCGAGCCGTTCGCGGCGATCCACCTGGCCCAGCCGTTGTAGCTGATCTCGGCGACGGCGTGGAAGTTCGGGCCGAGCGCGCGGATGCGCCACGGCTGGTCGGGCCGGAACGTCGTCTTCTCCGCGGCGAGCGGCGGCACCCCGACGTAGTACTGGGCGCACGGAACGTTGTGTGCCGCGAGCTTCGTCGCGAGCCGGAGCCAGTCGGCCGGCGAGTAGAAGATCGCGCGCAGGCACTCGCTCTGCCCGGCCGCGGACGTGCGCGGCTGCGCGGCCGACGCCGCGACCGGCGCGAGTAGTACAAGCGTCACCGCAGCGGCGAACGCAACGAAGTGCGACCCCCTCGACATCCGCACGTGCAGCGTAACTGCGGCTTATGAAGACGAAGTTCGGAGCCGGATCCAACCGGCTGCGTGCCGGTATCCGAGCGCCTCGTTGATGTGTCGCATGGCGACGTTCTGCTCGTCGTTCTCCGCGATCAGCCGCTCGACGCCGTTCTCCTTCGCCCAGGCGATCTGCGCGCGCTTCAGCGATTGCGCGATGCCCCGCCGGCGCCAGGCCGGCTTGACCGCCGTCATCCCGTGCTCGAAGCTCGTGCCGTCCGCGCCGGCGTTGAGCTTCGCGTAGGCGACGACCTCGTCTGCCACCAGCGCGACGAAGATCGCCGGCCCGCGCAGGTGCGCCTTCGTGAACTGCTCGTACGACGGCGGCGTCCAGCCGTCGCTGCCGGGCACATCCGGCAGCGCCTCGAGTCCGACCTCGTAGACGCCTCGCGCGAGCTCCGGCCGATCGGCGAGGAGGACGATGTCGATGCCCGGCGGCGGCTCGACCGCTGCCCGCTCCACGGTCGCAAGCTCGAGCTCGAGGACGACCTCGCGCGACTGCTCGCCGAAGCCGCGATGCAACGCGAAGTCGAGGCTCGCATCGTCGCTCGAGTCGACCATGGTCTCCAGCACGCCGACGCCCTGCTCCGCGGCCCATGCCGACGACGCGTCGAAGAGCGCGCTCCCCGCGCCACGTCGCCGCAGCTGCGGCAGCACGGTGACGAGGACGACCGCGAAGTGCGGCTGCGACGAGGGCACCGACGCCGAGGCAGAACCGGCGTCCGCGCCGTCGACCGAGCCGAGCAGCTCGACGTGCGAGACAGACATGATGCGCCACGCCGCGACGTCCTCGGCGGTGACGGCGCGCCGCGGCCAGACCTCGTTGTAGATGTCGAGCGACCGGCGGAGCTCCTCGGGCGACGAGCAGGTGCGGACGCGGACGCTCACGCTGATCGAGGCTAGACTGTCTGCACAACACATACGGGGGCGACCAGGTCTCGACGTGGTCGGTTCTCCGGCAGAGCTGCAAGCGGAGGTCCCCGGTCGGCCTCCTAAAACAACCGGGACACAACGCAAGTGCGAACGACAATCTCGCACTCGCCGCCTAACTAACAGTTAGGTGACGCGTCGCTCCGAGCTGGGCCCGTGGCTCGGGTAGCGGCGCCAACAAACGGGCTGGCGCCGAAGGAATGCCAATCGCCGGAGGCGCGAGAATCTAGGATGGCTGGCCCGGCGGTAGGGCGGCTGCACCCCGGCCGTCCGGGCGAGAGCAAAGGGCAGCCTAAGCTTGTAGACGCTCTTCCGGTGCGTCCGCGGACGCGGGTTCGATTCCCGCCGCCTCCATTTTCCGTCGACTGAGCCCGGCTCAGACCTTTTCGCCGGATGATGCGAGCGCCAGCGAACACGCGGCCAAGCCGACGACATCTCCCATCGTCGTGAACAGTTCGCGAGCGTCCGCCAACGGCTGTTCGGCTCCAGGCCGGCGGGCCGCGACGAGGCACCTGCTCTGGCCGAGCAGCGCATCGGCGAGGCCGGGGACGCAGCCGTAGTCGCGCCAGCGGCGCGCTGCCTCCTCGTACAGCGCAACCGCTTCGGCTAACCGCCCTTCCGCCTCGGCGAGAACGGCTGCTGCGGCCGCGCGGCCGATGCCGACCCGGCCCAGGTCGACGCTCAAGCTGTCGCCGAGCTCGTGCGCCAGGTCGAGGGCGCCGGCCGCCGCGCAGACGCGCGTGAGCTCCGGAAGGAAGAGCGCCCGGTACCGATCGGAACGGCCGCGCGTGCCGTCAGCAAGCTCTCGCACGAAGCCGACGGCGCTGTCCGGGTCGTCGCTCGCGGCCGCCACAACAGCGGAGGCGGCGAGCGCCGGCACGAGCAGCTGCATGTCACCTGCGGCCCGCGCTTTCGGCAACAGGTCCTCCACGATCGATGCGGCCCGCTGCCTATCTCCGCGGCGCAGGAAGACGAGCGCCTGGTAGGACAGACCGAGCTCGATCGCCTGGAG
>JBJMJE010000273.1:0-5602 GCA_045806505.1 Gaiellaceae bacterium | reverse complement strand
TCGGCCTCGCGGATGACGTGCTCCTCTGGAACGTCGTGCCAACACATCCCGGCACCGCCACCGCGAACCGGGCGCCGACGCGGCGGGAGATCGAGGCCGGGCTGCCGTTCGCCCGAGAACTCGCGCGCGGCCGCCGCGTGCTCGCCGTCGGCCGCATCGCCGAGGCGGCGCTCGGCGCGCCCTACGTCCGCCATCCGTCGCATGGCGGCGCGACCCGCTTCCGTGAGACGCTCAGTGCATGCCTGAGCTAGATCTCGACCGGGTCGTTCGGCGGAATACGCTGATCCTCGCGACGACGCTCGCGGTGAACTCCGCCGTCGTGCAGCTCGTCGCGGCCGTCTCGTCCCTGACGTTCGTCCTCGTCACCGGAATCAAGGGGCTGCTCGGGCTCGGTCCCGCGATCTTTCTCGTCGCTGCGGCCTGCACCGGAGCCGTCGCCGGACGCGCGATGGATCGGTACGGCCGCAGGCCCGTGCTGATCATCGGCTTCATCGTCGGAGGAACGGGCTGCGCGGTGACGGCGCTGGGCACGCACGTCGGTTCGACACTCGCGGTCATCGTCGGCTTCACTCTCACCGGCTCGTCGAGCGCGACGGCGCTGCTCGTGCGCACGGCGGCCGGCGACATGTATCCGCCGCTGCGACGCGCACGCGGCATCTCGTACGTGCTGTTCGGATCCGTCTTCGGCGCAATCCTCGGACCGACGGTCTTCAGCCCGCTGTTCGCGGGCAAGGACGTCAGCGCCGACAGCCTCACGATCCCGTGGCTCGCGGCCGCGGCGATCAGCCTCATGACGGCGACAGTCGTTTCGTTCGTCCGGCCGGACACGAAGAAGATCGCCGAGTTGATCGCGCCGAACGAGACGGCGGCGCCGCAGTCGAAAGCGCCGATCGCGGAGATCATTCGCAGGCCCGGCGTGATCCCCGCGATGCTCACCTCCTTCGCGAGCTTCGGCGTGATGGTCTCGGTCATGAACCTCACCGGCTACGTCGTCGTCGAGATGCATCACCACGCGCAGCACAACGTCTTCCCGATCATCGCTGCCCACGTCGTGGGCATGTACGCGCTCGTCCTGGTGGTGGGCACCCTGATCGACCGCGTCGGCCGCACGCCCGCCCTGGCGTCCGGGCTGCTGGTCATGGGAGCCTCGGCGCTCGGACTGTCGTGGATCTCGAGCGTTCTCGCGACGGGGGTCTTGCTGTTCGGCCTCGGGATCGGCTGGAACATCTCGTACGTCGCCGCCGCCGCGCAACTCGCCGACCTCACGCATCCATCCGAACGCGGCCGCCTCTTCGGGTTCAATGACTTCGCGGCGGCGATGTTCGCGGCTGCACTGGCCCTGCTCGGAGGCCTGACGCTCGAGACGCTCGGCGTGACGGCGATGGCCTTCGGCGCGGCCGTCATCGTCACCGCCCCGGCGCCGTGGCTGCTGTTCCGCCGCCGTAGCGGTCCGCAATCGGAAGCCCCGGTTTCGGCCTGAGTCCGCTACACTTCTGCGCCGGCGGACGCCTCTTGTTCGCCTTTTCTTTGCGATGAAGACCTACAACGCCAAGCCGGGAGAGATCACGCGCGAGTGGTACGTCGTCGACGCCGAGGGCAAGACGCTCGGCCGCCTCGCGACGACGATCGCCGACACCCTGCGCGGCAAGAACAAGCCCCAGTACACGCCGCACGTCGACACCGGTGACTTCGTCGTCGTCGTCAACGCGGAGCGGATCACCGTGACGGGCAACAAGCTCGACCAGAAGATGTACCACCGCCACTCCGGCTACCCCGGGGGGCTGAAGTCGCGGCCGCTTCGCGAGCAGCTCGAGCGGCGTCCGACCGAAGTGCTGCGCAAGGCCGTCAAGGGGATGCTTCCCCGCAACCGGCTCTCGCGCGCACAGATCAACAAGCTGAAGATCTACGCGGGGCCAGAGCACCCGCACGCGGCACAGGCGCCGAAGCCGTTGCCGCTGGAGGACTGATGGCACAGACGCAGATCGCGCAGTACCAGGGAACCGGCAAGCGCAAGACGTCCGTCGCGCGCGTGATCCTGCGCCCGGGCGACGGCGGAACGTGGTTCAACGGCCGGACGATCGAGGAGTACTTCCCTCGTGCCGTTCACCGGCAGACGCTGCTCGCGCCGCTGAAGGTCGTGGAGCTGGAAGGGCGCTACGACATTCGAGTCCGCGTGCACGGCGGCGGTCCGAGCGGTCAGGCGGGCGCCGTGCGGCACGGCATCGCTCGCGCGCTCGTCGACCTCGACCCCGAGCTCCGCGTGCCGTTGAAGCGCGCCGGCTTCCTCACGCGCGACGCGCGCATCGTGGAGCGCAAGAAGGCCGGCCTGCACAAGGCGCGCAAAGCGCCTCAGTTCAGCAAGCGGTAGCCTCGCGCCGCGATGGCGCGTCGTTACTTCGGCACCGACGGTGTCCGCGGGATCGTCGGCGAGGCGATCACGCCGGAGCTGGTCGAGAAGCTCGGGAAGGCCGTCGCGTTGTGGTCCGGCCGCGGTCGGGTCTTCGTCGGCCGCGACACGCGTGCCTCGGGTGTCGAGCTCGAGGAGGCGCTCGCCCGCGGGATCGCTTCGGCCGGCGGAAACGCGGTGCTCGCCGGCGTGCTCCCGACGCCCGCCGTCGCGCTGCTCGCCCTCGACCTCGGCGCGGTGATCACCGCGTCGCACAACCCGCCGGAGTACAACGGCGTCAAGTTCTTCGACGCGAACGGTCAGAAGCTGAGCGACGCGAGCGAGGAGGAGATCGAGGCGCTGCTCGACGCCGGCGCGCCGGGCGGTGGCACCGTCGACCACGTCGAGATCGCGCCCGACAGTTATCTGCAGCACGTCATCGACCGATTCGGCTCCCACCTCACGGGACTGCGGGTCGGCGTCGACTGCGCGAACGGTGCGTACACGGAGATCGCGCCGCGCGCATTCGAGCGCCTCGGCGCGAGCGTCACCGTGATCGGCGTCGAGCCCGACGGGACGAACATCAACGAGAACTGCGGCGCGACGGATCTGCGTGCGCTTCAGAGAATCGTCAAGGAGAACGCTCTCGACCTCGGCGTCGCGTTCGACGGCGACGGCGACCGGATGCTGGCGGTCGACGCCAACGGCGATGTCGTCGACGGCGACCGCATCCTCGCGGTCCTCGCGCCGCACCTGGGCGTCGACCGCGTCGCCGTGACAGTCATGTCGAACCTCGGTTTGCACAGCTTCCTGGAGGGGCGCGGCATCGGCGTGATGACGACGGACGTCGGTGACAGGTACGTCCTCGAGGCGCTGCGCGAGCACGGCGCGCTCCTGGGCGGGGAGCAGTCGGGTCACATCATCTACCTCCGCGATCACGTCACCGGCGACGGTCTCGCGGCCGCGCTTCTCCTCTGCGACGCGATCCGCGGCCGCACGCTCGCCGACGCCGCGGCGGAGATGCCGACCTTCCCGCAGGTCAAGGAGAACCTGCCGCTCGACGGCTCACTCCCGGTGGCGCTGCTCGACGAGGTTCAACGGCTGAACACCGCGCTGAACGGCAGCGCCCGCGTCCTCGTTCGGCCCTCGGGCACCGAGCCCGTGGTTCGGCTCCTCGCCGAAGCCAGGACTGAGTCTGAGGCCCGCGAACTGTCTGATAGGATCGCCGCGCTCGTACGACGAGAGCTCGGCTGAAGCTTCCGACGGAGGGAGCCCGGAGAGCCGGGCTCTACGCATTTCTGGAGGACATTGCGATGTGCGGGATCATTGGATACGTCGGGCCGAGAGCCGCGAAGCCGCTCCTCCTTCAGGGGCTCGAGCGGCTCGAGTACCGGGGCTACGACTCGGCGGGGATCGCACTGCGCGAGGACGACGCGCTCGAGTACGTGCGCGCGGTCGGCAACCTGCAGGAGTTGAAGCGCGAGGCCGGGGACAACGGCTCGCTCGCATGCCACGGTCTCGGGCACACGCGCTGGGCGACGCACGGCGGCGTGACCGAATACAACGCGCATCCGCTCGCCGGCTGCGACGACGCTCGTCTGGCGATCGTGCTCAACGGCATCGTGGAGAACTACCGCGAGCTCAAGGAGTCGCTGATCGCGGAGGGACACACGTTCACGTCGCAGACGGACGCCGAGGTTGTCGTGCACCTCGTCGAACGCCACTACGACGGCGACCTCGTGCGTGCGGTGCAGCAGGCCTACGCTGCGCTCGAGGGACACTTCTCGTTCGTCGTGATCCATCACGACCATCCGAACCTGCTCGTCGGCGCGCGCTGCCAGACGCCGCTCGTGGTCGGCGTCGGCGACGGCGAGATGTTCCTCGCGTCCTCCATCGCCGCCTTCCTCGCCGAGACGCGACGCGTGCAGTTGATCGACGACGACGACGTTGTCGCGATCACGCCCGAAGGCTCGGTCTTCCACCGCGGCGACGAGATCGTCGAGCCCGACGTGATCGAGGTCGACTGGGACGACGAGTCGGCCGAGAAGGGCGGCTACGAGACGTTCATGCTCAAGGAGATCTACGAGCAGGCAGAGTCGGTGCGAGAGACGATCGGCGACCGCGCGCGGCACGGCGAGCTCCTGCTCGAGGGCATCGGCCTGACTGATCTCGAGGTCCAGAACCTGCGCCGGATCGTGATCGTCGCGTGCGGCACGGCGTATCACGCCGGCGTCGTCGGGCGGTACATCCTCGAGGAGTGGGCGCGCATTCCCGTCGAGCCGGACATCGCGAGCGAATGGATCTACCGCAACCCTGTCCTCTCGCGCGACACGCTCGTGATCGGCATCTCGCAGTCGGGCGAGACGCGCGACACGGTCAACGCGATGAAGCTAGCGCGCGAGAAGGGCGCACGCACGCTCGCGATCACGAACCTCATGGGCACGCAGATCACCCGCGAGGCCGACGCCGTGCTGTACACGCGCTGCGGCCTCGAGGTCGGCGTCGCGGCGTCGAAGACGTTCACCGCGCAGGTCGCGTTGCTGTCGCTCATCGCGCTGCGGCTCGCGCAGGTGCGGAAGACGCTGCCCGAGGACGAGCTGACCTTCATCGTCGACCACCTCTACGAGCTGCCGGAGAAGATCCGCATGTTCCTCGACGGCGACCATCCGATCGAGGAGATCGCGCGGCGCTTCTACGACCGGCCTTTCTTCCTCTACCTGGGGCGTCACATCGGGCTGCCCGTCGCGCTCGAGGGCGCGCTGAAGCTGAAGGAGATCTCGTACATCCCGACCGACGCGTACTCGGCGGGTGAGATGAAGCACGGACCCATCGCGCTGCTCGAGGAAGGGACGCCGGTCGTCGTCGTCGCGACGAACATCCACGTCTACGACAAGATCGTGTCGAACATCCAGGAGACGCGGGCGCGCGGCGCGCACGTGATCGCGATCGCGACCGACGGGAACGAGGACATCCAGCATCACGCGGACGACGTCATCTACGTGCCGCGCACGGCGAACTTCCTGCAGGCGATCCTCGCCGTCATCCCGCTGCAGCTGCTCGCGTATCGGATCGCGCGGCTGCGCGGGCTCAACGTGGATCAGCCGCGCAACCTGGCTAAGACGGTCACGGTCGAATAACCACGCGCCCTTAGGCGTCAGCACGCGAGAGAGCCGAGCGTCTGCCGCCGAGGCGAAGCCCGTCGTCGGCCGCTTGACA
>JBJMJE010000272.1:0-4912 GCA_045806505.1 Gaiellaceae bacterium | reverse complement strand
ACGGTCACGAGAGGTCCTCCTTCGTCGCTGGGCCCCTGAACGTAAGCAGGAGTTCCTAAGAGTGGTGTGAGAGCTCCTTGGAGAGTACGGCTCCCGCGCCAACCTCGGCGTGAAATCTTCGTCTACGGTTCCTGGGTTCGGTGCGTAGACGCGTCTTCTTCAGCGTGCTCGCTCTTGTGGTGGGCGCCGTCGTGTTCGTCATGGCCGCAGTGGCGGGAAGCCGCGGCGCCGTCCGCGCGCGCGTGACGGCGGTCAGCGCCGGGGACACGCTTCAGGTTCGGCTGTCGAGTGGAAAGCGGCAGACGGTGCACGTGCTCGGCATCTCGGCGCCGCCGAAGAAGTCGTGCTTCTCGGCGGAATCGACGGCCGCGACGCGGGCGCTCGTCCTCAACCGATCGGTCGAGCTCGGCGCCGCCGGTCCCGCTGCGTACGTGCGGCTGCCGGACGGAACGGATCTCGGAGCGCAGCTCGTGGCCGACGGCAATGCGCAGATCGACGCGCTCGGGACGTCGTTCTCGCGCCTGCCGACGTACGTCCCGCTGCAGCAGGCGGCCGAGAAGGCGAACAAGGGCCTCTGGGGAGCGTGCGCCGTGGACCTGTCCGTCGAGCTCGTGGCGACGACCACGGCGGTAGCCGTCGGCGGTGACGTCAAGTACACGGCGACGATCACGAACGCAGGGCCGCTCGCCGCGCAGAACGTCGACCTGGACGTGCGCGCGCCGCAGGGCAATCCGTTCGACACCGCGGCGTCCGAAAGCGGGCACAGCGGCTGCACGCCGCACGGCTGGTACGCGACGTGCTCGTTCGACGAGATCCCCGCGAACGGGACGGCGTCGGCCTTCTTCACCATCGCGGCGAAGCAGGAAGGACGCGTGGCCGCGACAGCGCTCGTGCGCATCAGCGGCTGCCTGAGCAAGGCCTGCGGTGCGCAGGCGCTGCACGACTCCGACCTCGACAACGACCGCAGCGGCGCACTCGCATCGATCGTGCCGCCGCCGGCTCCCGGTCAGCCGCTCGTATCCGCGCAACTTCCGGTCGGTCACTGGATCGCCGGCGGCAACTGCGACCCGCACTACCCGACGGTGTGCATGCCTTCCGCGCCGCCGGACCTTGACTGCGCCGACCTGGCGTTCCGCGGCTTCCAGGTGCTTCACACCCCGACGCCGGCGACGCCCGACGCGCACAGCTTCGACAACAACTTCGACGGCATCGCCTGCCAGTTCGACGATTACTAGATGAAGAAGGTCATCCTCGGATTTGTCCTCGCCGCCGGCGCACTGCTCGCGGCCGGCGCCTCGTCAGGCGGCGACGGCCGCGGCCCGACCGCGCTCGCCGACCTGCCGCAGTTCGACAACGTCGAGTTCATCACCGTCTGCAAGTTCACGCACTTCGCGCCGGACGACCCGATCGTCCACTACAAGATGCCGGGCATGTCGCACGACCACAGCTTCTTCGGCAACGTGACCACCAACGCGTTCTCGACGCTCACGTCGCTGCGCAAGGGGGCAACGTCGTGCCAGCGTCCCGAGGACACCGCGTCGTACTGGGCGCCGACGCTGCTCCTCGACAACAAGCGCGTGACGCCGGCCGAGGCCGACGTCTACTACCGGCGCAGCACGCTCGCGCGTGTCAAGCCGTTCCCGCCGGGGCTGAAGATCGTCGCCGGCAACGCGTTCGCGACGAAGCCGCAGAGCATGCACGTCGTGTTCTGGAACTGCTCGACCGATCCGACGGACCCGTCGGTGAAGATCCCTTCGTGCGCGACGCCGAGCCTGCACGTCCACGTGCGCTTTCCCAACTGCTGGGACGGCAAGCACCTGGACAGCGCCAACCATCACAGTCACATGGCGTACTCGAAGAAGGGCGTGTGCCCGAGGGGCTACCCGGTCCCGGTGCCCCAGATCATGCTGATCATCCAGTACCCGATCGCGGGGGAGGCGCCGCTCCAGCTCGCGTCGTTCGGACAGATCAGCGGCCACGCGGACTTCTTCAACGGCTGGAGCCCACCGGAGCTCAAACGCCTGGTCGACTACTGCCTCAACGCGCTGCGCGCCTGCGGCGCGGTGTCCTAGCGCTCGCCGCGGTCTGGCTCGCCGCCGGTTGCGGCGGCACCTCGGCGACGCCGCCGGCGCGTGCTCGGGTGATCACGCTCGGATGGCACGAACGATCGGGGATCGTCGTCGACGTGCGAAAGCTGGTCGTCCGGCCGAACGGCTGGAGCGTCTCCGCAGCCGTCCGGAACGACACGCGCGCGACGTTTCTCATCGAGCGGCCACACCACCCGGGGCAGACGGAGTTCGGGCTCGTCGTACTCGACAGCGGCGACGTCGAGGCCGTCGAGCGCGCGGGTCCGGGCGTGTTCGCGAGCCACTTCGATCCGCCGCTGCCGCGCGTGCTGCGCCCGCTCGGCGAGTGGAGCGGCACCTTCTCCGGTCCTGGTCGGCTCACGAATGCGCGCTACGCCCGCATCGAGCTCGGCCGCTTCACGAACTACGGCACGCAGCGGCGCGGCGTCCCCCGGCGGTTCCGATACATCAGCGACCACGTGCTGCGGCTTCGTTAAGCAACGAGCGCGAGCAGCGGGATCTCGACCTCCTCGGGCGAACGGCCACCGTGCTGGCCGAAGAACTGCTGCTCGAAGCGGCCGGGCTCGAGCCACCACGCCGCCTCGCCCGCCCGAGGGAGGACGACGACCTCGGCGAGCCGCGCGAGGAACGCGTCGGAGACCTCGGGGCCGAACGCGCCGTCCTCGAGCAGCTCCCTCGTCTCGACGACCTCGGCCACCTCCGCAAGCCGTTCCGAGAGCCCGACGACGAGCTCGTCGACGTGTCCCGGGAGAACGTGGAGGAAGAGGTCGCGGCACGAACCGGCGGGAGCGAGCGGCTTGCCGTCTGCGCCACGGCGGAGGTGCTGCTCGAGCTCGGGCCAGAGGACGTTGACGTACGCGGTCCGTGCCGGTGAGACGGGCGCCATGCCGTGGTCGGTCCCGATCAGCACGACTGTTCCCGTCGGGACGAGCGGCAACGCTCCGGCGACGGCATCGAGAAGGACAACGAGCTCGGCATGCGCGGCAGGCGCGTCCGGTCCGACCCTGTGCATCAACGCATCGAATGTCGGCAGGTAGACGCTCGCGTGGATCGGCTCGGATGACGCGAGCGCTCCGCAAGCGCGCGTCAAAGCATCGACCGCGCCCCGGGCAGGCACGATCTCGGCGCCGCGCAGCAGCGCGCGGTTCGTCGACGAGCCGGCGAAGGATGACGGCATGACGCACACGCTGCGCACGCCGGCGGCGGTCAGGCGCAGGTGCTGCGTCTCGCTCGGGAAGAGGGCATCCGTTGTCAAGTCCGTGGAAGCAAGCGTCTCGCGTACGGCGTCGCCGGCGAACGAGAACATGAGCGGCGTGATGATGCGGTCGAGCGACGGCTCGAGGATGTGCCATTCGTAGACGCCGTGGGCGCCGACGGGCAATCCGCTGTTCAGCGTCGTGGTGTGCGCAGTCGTCGTCGACGGGAACTGGCTCTCCAGCTCGAGGACGAGGCCGTCAGCACGCGCGCGCTCGAGCAGCGGATGCCGCGCGTGTTGCTCGAGGAAACGCCACGCGAACGCGTCGAGGTAGACGAACAGGACGCGCTCGGCACGCTCCGGCAGCCCTGCGAGCGGCAGCGTCGCCCCGCGGCTCGACCCTGTGAGCAGCCGCTCGATCGTCCCCGGAATCGCCGCGAACGAGAGCTGCGCGTCTAGTTCCCGACGACCTGGACGATCCAGCGCCGGTCGCGCTCGCGGTCGAGCTCGAGGAAGAGCACGCGCTGCCACGTTCCGAGGCAGAGATCGCCGTCGCGCACCGGGATCGACTCGCCCGCCGAGCCGAGGAGCATCGACATGCAGTGCGCATGCCCGTTGCCGACCTCCATGTCCTCCGGGCAGATGTTCTCGGTGCGGCGGTCCCAGTCGTCGTGCGCGTAGTACGCGTCGCTCGGGATCAGGCGCTTGAGCATGTTGGCGAAGTCCTCCAAAAAGCCGCTCTCGAACTCGTTCACGCGCACGCAGCACGTCGTGTGCGGCGAGTAGACGCAGGCGATGCCGTCGACGACGCCGCTCTCGCGGACGCAGTCAATGACTTCCTCGGTGATGTCGCGGACCTGTAGTCCGCCGCTGGTTCGAAGCTGCGTCTCTTGCTGGAAGACCTTCACCGTTCGCTCACCCTCCTCCGTTGTCGGCGGCCGCGGAAGCGCGGGCAGGCCTATTTTGAGGGTTTCGAGCGCAAGTTGGAAATCGAACTGTTCCGGCGTGACCTAGTAGCCGTAGCGGCGTGTGGATGTGCCGCCCGTCTGGGTCGTGCCGGTGTTCTCGTCCATGTGCGTCCCGCCGGTGCCGGAGCTCGAGCCGCCGACGGTGATCTTCCCTTCCATGCCCAGATCTTTGTGGCCGTCGACCGGGCAGTAGATCTCGTAGGTACCCGCTTTCGGGAGCGTGACTTTGAGCGTGCCGCTCTTCCCCGGAGAGATATGGGAGCCGTCCTTGTCCACACCGTTCCCCTCGACCGCCAGCGCGTGCGCCACCGTGCCGCCGTTGACGCCGTTGAAGACGTAGGTTCCCGGCTTGTCGAGCGCGATCGCGCTCGGGTTGAGCTTGTACTCGCTCTCGTGGACGGTCACTGTCTTGATGATCGCGCCGCCCGAAGAGGCGGGTGCCGAGGTCGAGGCGGGTTTGTTCTTCGAGCTGCCGCCGGAGCCGCCGCAGCCGCCCGAAACGACGGCTGCGACGACGACGACGGCACCGAGCAGGGAGTAGCGGTGCGTCCTCATGTGCGGATTACGCCGTTTCTCGTCAACCGGTTTTCCGGCCGCAAAACTGGGGTGTCGAGGAGAATGAGCATGCCGCGTCAACCTGCGGCCGCCGGCGTGGTCCGGTC
>JBJMJE010000271.1:0-14890 GCA_045806505.1 Gaiellaceae bacterium | reverse complement strand
GCCCGCCGTGAACGCATACAAGCCCACGCCCCAGGCTGCGGTCGCGGCGATCGCCGCCGGTGTCGACATCGTGCTGCCCGGCGGCTCGACCAAGACGTCCGACGCGATGTCCGAAGGCGCCTATCGCGCGATCGTCGAAGCGGTCCAGACCGGTGCGCTGCGGGAGAGCACCGTCGCCGCAGCGTACGCCCGTGTCCTGAAGCTCAAGCGCAGTCGCTAGCGTCGAGGGCGGCGGCGACGAGCCGCAGGTTCTCGTCCCAGACGCCCGGCGGCGTCGGCGGCAGGACGTCGTCCCACACCGCGGCGAAGTTGCCGATCAGCTGCGGGAAGCGCGCCGGGCGTGCCATGAACCAGTAGTGCAGGTGATAGCTGCCGTCGCCCCAGCGGCAGACGTGCACACGACCGATGCCCCGGAGCGAGCTCACGGCCCGCTCGACACGGACGAGCATGCGCCCGAGGTCGGCCGCCTCGTCGTCCGTGAGCTCCCCCAGGTCGACGTGCCGCCGCGGAAAGAGCAGGACGACGCAGGGCAGGCCGTTCGGCTCGGGCATGGCCGTCAGCAGCCAGCGATCGTCGCTCCAGATCGCGCGCTCCTCCCCGCTCTGGCAGCGCCAGCACTCGGCCTCGGTCTCGCCGCTCCGCGGACGCTCGCGCTCCTCCGGAGGCTGCAACGCACGCGGACGGAACTCGCCTTCGAACGGCCACGACTCCCACTCCTCGACCGGCGGCATGCGCAGGCCCTGACGCTGCACGCGCTCGTAGAGCTGCTCGGGCGTCTCAGGCATGCGCGCGCTCGGCCGCGAGCAGGAACGCCTTGCTGTAGTCGCGCACCATGCGCAGAGGCGAGAAGCGCTCCTCGACGTAGCGGCGGAGCTCGCGCGGGTCGAGTCGGTCGGCCTCCTCGAGCGCCGCGGGGATGAGCCGGTAGTCGTCGACGACGATCCCCGAACGCCCGTGGTCGATCACCTCGGGAACAGCCCCGCGCGAGGTCGCGATCACCGGCGTGCCGCATGCCATCGACTCGATCATGACGAGGCCGAACGGCTCCTCCCACTCGATCGGGAACAGCGTCGCCCGCGCGTGCTGCAGGAGCTCGACCTTCTGTCCGTGCGACACCTCGCCGAGCCACTCGATGCCGTCGCCGAGGTGCGGCTCGACGAACTCCGCGAAGTATTCGCGCTCCTTCGGCTCGCGCATCTTGCCGGCGATCTTCAGCGGCAACTCCGCCTCCATCGCCACGGCGACGGCGCGATGGGCTCCTTTGTCCGGGCTCAGGCGGCCGAGGAACAGGAGGTAGTCGCCGCGATAGGGGCGGAACGGATAGACGGACAGATCGAGTGCGTTCGGGCAGTTGGCGATCCAGTTGAGGTTCGGGCGCGGCTTGCGCTGGTTCATCGAGAGCGACACGAGACCGGTGTCGGGCGCGACCGCGGCGACCTGGTCGTACAGCAGGCCCGGCTCGGCGTCGAGCGGCCCGTGCACCGTGTGGACGAGCGGCGTGTCGATCGCAGCACCAAGCGTCGCCGCGAGCGGCCCGGAATGGTCGTTGATGACATCGAACTCGTCCGCGCGCTCCAGGCAGTGCAGCACGTGACGGAGCTCCCAGAACGAGCGGCCGATCCACTCGCTCGGCGCCGTCGCGTGCGCGTACGCGAGGTTCGCCTTCGTGTGCGAGTCGCCGGACGCGAACAGCGTCACGTCGTGGCCGCTGTCGACGAGCCCGTCCGCGAGCAGCGACACGACCCATTCGATGCCGCCGTAGCCGAGTGGCGGAACCGGGAACCAGCACGGTGCCAGCACGGCGATTCTCATACGGCGCTCACCTCCACCCTTCCATCTTGCACGCGCACGTCCCACGTCGTCTCGAACGTGCGAACGCCGGAGAGCCGGATCGAGCCCGTCCAGTGCGGCAACTCGAGCGGTGCGACGGACTCCAGCCGGTGCCGCTGCGGATCCGGCTGCAGGCCGAGCAGCACCTGCAGCAGGAGCACGGGCGTCCCGGCCGCCCACGCCTGCGGCCGCGCCGCCGTCGGGTACGCGATCGGAAACGGCGTCTCGGAACGGCGGAGCCCCGCGAACACCTCCGGCAACTGGAAGTCGAAGTGGCGTGCGGCCATGAGCATCCGCTGCACGATCCGCTGCGCCTCGGGCCAGCGTGCGTACTGCGCGAGCCCCAGCGCGATCAGGGAATTGTCGTGCGGCCACACGGTGCCGTTGTGGTACGAGAGCGGGCTGTACGCGGCATCCGCCTCGGACATGGTGCGGATGCCCCAGCCCGACCAGAGGCCCTCGCCGAGCAGCCGGTCGACGACGGCGTCCACGCGCTCCGGCGGGACGATGCGCGACCACAGCAGATGCCCCATGTTCGAGCACACCGAGTCGACGCGCCGCTTCTCGCCGTCGAGCGCGAGCGCGTAGAAGCCGCCACGGTCGTCGCACCAGAACGCTTCGTCGAAGCGCCGCCTCAACGCGTCGGCATCCGTCGTCAGGCGGTCCGCGAGCGCGCGGTCGCGCCACACGTCGCGCGCGATCTCCGCGAGCCGCCGCTTCGCGTCGTACACGTAGCCCTGCACCTCGCACGGTGCGATCGCGCCCTCGGCGATGCGGCCGTCGTGGAAGCGCTGCGAGTCGCTGGAGTCCTTCCACGACTGAACGTCGAGCCCGTGCGGCGCACGTTTCTCGAACTCGACGAAGCCGTCGCCGTCACGATCGCCGTAGCGGTCGATCCACTCGAGCGCGCGCAGCGCCGGCTGCTTGAAGTCCTCCGCGATCGCGACGTCCCCGGTCCAGCGCCACAGCTCCGAGAACAGGATCAGGTACAAGGGAGTCGCGTCGACGGTGCCGTAATAGCGCGCAAACCAGTTCTCGGCAGCGCGACCGCGCCGCACCTCGTGCACGATCTTGCCGGGCTCCGCGTCGATCGACGGATCGTCTTCGGTTGCCTGGAGCGTGGCGAGCACCTCGAGCGCGTTGTGCGCCAGTTCAGGTCCGAACAGCAGCGTCTGCAGACAGGTGATCAGCGTGTCGCGGCCGAACACCGTCATGAACCACGGCATCCCGGCCGCGGGGAGCTTCACGAGCGCGGACTCGTCCGAGCTCCGCATCCGCAGCGCCGCGAGGTCGCTTACCGACTGGCCGAACGACCGCTCGAGCTCCGTCCAGGTCGAGCGGAGCTGCGGCACGCGGAGCTGCCACGCGGCGAGCGAGTCGCGCACGCGCGTCCGCTCGTCGCCGAAGCGCCGGCCGATGCTCTGCGCCGGGAGCGGGCCGCCGTCGGCGACGG
Source organism: Gaiellaceae bacterium (assembly GCA_045806505.1). Lineage (GTDB taxonomy): Bacteria > Actinomycetota > Thermoleophilia > Gaiellales > Gaiellaceae > DASVFB01. The sequence goes on along the minus strand of JBJMJE010000271.1, from coordinate 11,607 downwards.
GAACGACGTCCAGCCGCACCTCCCACCGCTCCCGCGGGTCGAGCTCGATCGTGTACGCCACGTCCGAACCGTCGACCGCACCGTGCTTGGACAGGATCACGTGCGTCCGCAACCCGCCCGAGTCCTCGAGCACGAACTGGTTGTCGTCGGCTTCGTACCGCGGTGTCACCGGCGGCGGCAGCGGCTTAGCTCCCTCGGGATCGCCGAGCGCGAAGTCGTGCTGCTTCACCGACAGGATGTCCGCGAAGTCCGCGGCGAACTCGAGCTTGAGCTCGAACGAGACGGGCTCCATCGAGTGGTTGTCGATCACGACGACGTCCTGCATCGCCTCGCCGACGAACCGCTCGCGCGTGATCGAGAGCTGGTCGGGGCGGAGGCCGCCGGCGAGTGGGTTGCGGAGGAAGAACGCCGCCGAGAAGTACTCGACCTTGCCCGCCGAGAGGGGCAGCGGGCGGGCGCCGTTGACTTTCAGGCAGAGCCGCGAAAGAAAGCGCGTGTCCTGCGTGAAGAAGCCGCTCGTCTCCTCGCCGACGTCGCCGAGGTCGTCGCAGATGCAGAACGTCGATCCCTCGAGGATCGTGAACAACGAAAGCTCCTAGTCCCGGATGATTCGCGCGCCGGAGGACTGCGCGAGCGCCATGACCACGATCTCGTCGACGTTCACGTGCGGCGGGCGCGTGAGCGCGAACATGATGCAGTCGGCGACGTCGTCGGCGTGAATCGGCCCGCCGAGCGCGACGTCCTTGTAGACGGCGCGCGCCTTCTCCTCGTCGCCGCGGAAGCGGACGAGCGAGAAGCCCGCGGTTTCGACGAGGCCCGGCGCGAGCGTCGTGATGCGGATCGGCTTTCCGAGGAGATCCTCGCGAAGCGCGCGCGAGAACGCATGCACGGCCGCCTTCGAGAGGCAGTACAGCGTGCCCTTCTCGTACGGCCAGATCGCGGCGATGCTGCCCATGTTCACGATGTGTCCGCCGTGCTCGAGGTGCGGCAGAGCGAGGCGCGTGATGCGAACGAGCCCGCTGATGTTCGTCTCGATGATCGTGTGCTCGTCCTCCTCGTTCGAGTCGACGAACGGCTCGCGGCCGAGCGCGAGTCCTGCGTTGTTGACGAGGACGTCCACGCCGCCGAGCTCGTCGAGCGCATGCTCGAGGAACGACGCGCAGCTCGCGCGATCGGTGACGTCGAGCTCGAGCGCCACGTCCGCGTCGATGGCGTCGACGCGGCGCGCGCCGCCCGCAACGCGCACGCCGGCGTCGCGCAGTTGTTTCACCGTCGCCTCGCCGATGCCGCTCGACGCGCCGGTGACGATCGCTCTCTTGCCGCGAAGCTCGACGGACGCCATCGCGCTGACCTTAACGAGGCTGGATCGTCAGGAGCCGCGGTTCCGCGTGCTCGACCTGCAGCGTCGTGTGGTCGAGGCTGAAGCGCTCCCTGAGCATCAGCTCGAGACTTCGCCGCACGGCATGGCAGTCGGCTTCGGGCGCGACCAGCACGTGAGCGGCAAGCGCCGGGAAGCCGCTGGTGACTGTCCACACGTGCAGGTCGTGCACCTGGACGACGTCGTCCTCGGCGACGAGCGCGCGGCCGACGACCTCGGGGTCGATCGCCGTGGGCGAGCGCTCGAGGAAGATCGACGCCGACTCGTGCAGCAGCCCCCAGCTCGCCCAGAGCATCAGCGCGGCGACGCCGAGGCTCGCGAGCGGGTCGAAGCGGTCCCAGCCGGTGAGGAGGATCAGCGCGCCGGCGACCGCTGTCCCGGCGAAGGCGACCATGTCGGTCGCGACGTGAAGGAACGCGCCGCGGACGTTCAGGCTCTCGCGCGACGCGCGTGAGAGCACGGCGGTCGCAGCAGCGTTGACGGCGATTCCGGCGAGCGCAACGACGAGCACGACGCCGCCACGGACTTCGGCCGGCGTGATCAGGCGCCGCACCGCGCCGAAGACGATGAGCAACGCAACCACGAGGAGCGTGACGCCGTTCGCCTGCGCGGCGAGGATCTCGAGCCGCTTGTAGCCGAACGTCCAGCGACCCTGCGCGGGGCGCACGGCGAGCGTCGCGGCGAAGAGCGCGAATGCGAGCGCTCCGGCGTCCGTGAGCATGTGCCCCGCATCGGCGAGCAGCGCGAGCGACCCGGCGAAGATCGCCGCGACCACGTCCGCGACGAGGAACGCGCAGATCAGGACGAGCGCGATCGTCAGCGAGCGCCGGTCGGCGTCGTCGCGGTGCCCGTGGTGGTGGTCGTGCACTCAGACCCCTGCGGCCGCGAGGCGCTCGACGGGCGTCGGGTGCGTGAACAGGAACGCGTAGACGAGGCGCGGCGTATCGAGATCGGACAGATTCGCCTTCGCCAGGCGGCGAAACGCCGCCTCGAAGGCGCCGGGGTCGTGCGTCAGCTCGAGCGCGAAGCGGTCAGCCTGCCGCTCCAGACGTCGCGAGAACGCCGCCGTCAGCGGCAGCGTCGCGACCTCGAGCAGGCCCCAGACGAGCAGCAGCAGCGGAATGTGGCGAGGCGTCGGGTCGAGCGGCCACGCGGCCAGCACCGCGATCGTGGCGCTCGCCATCGCCAGGATGGTTCCCTTGGCGACGTCGCGGTGCCGCCGGTGCCCCAGCTCGTGCGCGACGACGACCTCGAGCTCGGGCTGGTCCGCCTCGTCGAGCAGCGTGTCGTAGACGACGACGCGGCGCGTGCTGCCGATCCCGGAGACGTAGGCGTTGTGCTTGCGCGTCCGCCGGCTCGCGTCGGCGACGAGCACCTCGCGCACCGGCACGCCGGCCCGGTCGGCGAGGGACCGCAGCGCACGGGCGAGGTCGACGTCGGGCAGCGGCTCGAAGCGGTTGAACACCGGTTCGAGCAGCACGGGCGCGACGAACACCAGCAGCAGCACGAGCACGCAGGCGCCGAGGACGGAGACGAGCGGCCACCACGTCGGGAAGAGGTGCGTCGCTCCGATCAACGCGAGCAAAGCCGCAGCCGTCAGCACCGCGCCGATCGCGAAGCCCTTGACGTGATCCACCGCCCAGGCCCTCGGCGTCTGCGTCGAGAAGCCCCAGCGCCGCTCGCGGAGGAAGCCCCGCCAGAAGCCGAGCGGCAGCCGAACGAGGTCGAGAATCGCGAGCACGAGCACCGTGAAGATCAGCGTGCTCACCCACCACGGCCCGACCGCGGCGTCGAAGACACGGTCGCCGAGCCAACCGAACGCGAGGAAAGCCGTCACAACGGTTGTAAGGACAATGTCAACTGCGAGCGCGGCGTAGAGCGGGCGATGGTAGGCGCGCGCCCGGGCGACCTCGTCAGGGGTGAAGAAAACCGTGGGATCCACCGATTTCGTAGCCAGATTACTGCCCGTTATGACGACCCTCTCTAAACTCCATCCATGACGGACCCGCGCTCGCTCGCGCTACCGGACGAGGCGCGCTCGACCCAGCTGGCGCAGCAATGGCGCGTGCTCGCACGGGCGGCGACGTTCGTCGCGATCCTGACGAGCCCGGCCGCGTTCGTCTACCTGCACAAGCAGCAAGGCTGGTCGATCGGCTGGTCGATCGCCGGCGCGATCTTCCTCGTCGCGGCGTTCCGCGGCTTCATCGATCTGATTCTGCGCCGCTTCCTGCCGTGGCCGAGCCTCTTCGGCACCGAGGACGCGCGTCTCCGCGACGAGGACGTCGTCAACCGCCGCCGCGCCTCGTTCTGGGGCTTCGCGTGGCGGCTCGTGCGCCTGTTCCTGATCCTCGTCCTGCTGGTGACGCTGTACCGCTCCCTCGTCTACGGCTGGTCGGATCCGTGGCACGTCGCCAAGTCGATCTTCCACTGGATCGTCACGCTGCCGACGCGCCTGCGCGCGTACCTGCCGTTCCTCGCGATCCTGCCGTTCTACTTCATCTTCAACTTCGTGATCCTGATGGGGCCGATGCTCCTGATGGGCATCTCGCAGATCCGCGGCTTCGAGCCGGGCGACGCCGACTGGGGCGTGAAGCTCGACGACGTCCGCGGGCAGAAGGAAGCGAAGGAGGAGGTGCGCCGGATCGTCTCGCTGTGGCAGTCCGGCGAGCACTTCGAGCAGGCGGGCGGCAAGCGCGAGCGCGGGCTGCTCTTCCTCGGCGCGCCGGGCACGGGCAAGACGATGCTTGCAAAGGCTATCGCTACAGGTTTCAACTGTCCCTTCATTTCGATCCCCGGCTCGGGCTTCGCTCAGACGTTCATCGGGATCGATGCGATCATCGTCCGTTGGCTCGCGCGCAAGGCGAAGAAGATGGCGGCCAAGTGGGGAGGCCAGTGCATCGTCTTCATCGACGAGATCGACGCCGTCGGCATGCGCCGCTCGGCGCTCGGCGCCGGCTTCCAGCCGACGAACCTCGAGGACTTCCTCTTCTTCGGCCCGAACGGCGCGCTCAACCCGTCGGGCGACATGATCCTCGAGACGCGCGCATGGCGCGAGAAGCTCTTCGCGCACCGCGCGCCCGAGTCGCGCTCGCCGTACCCGCGCTGGGCACAGCGCGTCGGCGGGATCATGAACCAGGCGTTCCCCGGCGGAATGATGGGAGGTACCGGACAGCTCGCGCTGAACCAGCTCCTGATCACGATGGACGGCGTCGACACGCCGCCGTTCATGCGCCGCGTCCTCACGAACAAGACGAACCAGATCCTCGACGCGCTGTACATCGTGCCGACGAAGGTGCGCGGAAGATCGCTCCGCCTGCCGAAGCCGAAGCCGCGCCGTGACCAGATCTACTTCATCGGCGCGACGAACGTCCCCATCGACGCGCTCGACCCGGCGCTCACGCGCCCGGGACGCATGGGCCGGCACGTCTGGTTCCGCACGCCGACGAAGCAGGACCGGCTCGACATCTTCGACCTCTATCTCGCGAAGGTCGCGCACGCCGAGGAGCTCGACCGGCCGCAGCGGCGCGACGAGATCGCGCGCATCACGAACGGCTACAGCCCGGCGATGATCGACCAGGTCTGCTCGCTCGCACTGACCTATTCGCACTTCCGGGGCCAGGCGGCGTTCGAGTGGGAAGACATCGTCGAGGCGATGACGACGCTCGAGTCCGGCACGGCGATCGGCATCGACTACGTCACCAGTGAGACGCGCGCGGTCGCGATCCACGAGGCGGGCCACGCAGTCGCCGGTCACGTCTACATGAAGGGCCGCGAGTCGACGCGCTTGTCGATCCGCATGCGCGGCGGCGCGCTCGGCCATCACCAGGCGCTCGAGAAGGAGGAGCGCTTCAGCCGGTTCCGCAGCGAGGAGATCGGCCTGATCATCTGGGGCCTGGGCTCGATGGCGGCCGAGCGCATCTTCTACGGCGAGAACACGAACGGAGTCGGCGGCGACCTGCAATCCGTCACCGCGGCTGCCGCGTGGATGGTCGGCGCGTCGGGCATGGGCCCGGAGCGTGTGGAGATCGACCACGTCATGCGGCGGAACGGCCATCCGCGCAAGCGGCTTCCGGCCGAGGTGCAGCGAGCGGAGATCATGCGCCGCTTCGAGGAGATCGGCGTCCAGATCATGAACCGCGCCTCGAACGGGGACGTCGCGCACAACGCCATCGCGTCGGTGCTCTCGGATCGCGACAAGCGGCGAATGGTCACGCAGATCCTCGGCCAGGCGTACATGAAGGCGCATCACCTCGTCCTCCACAACAAGGACAAGGTCGACGACATCGCCAAGGTCGTGATCCAGAAAAAGGAGATCTACGGCGACGAGCTCGTCAGCCTGCTGAACGGCGCGAACCTGCAGATTCCCGACGTCGACCTGACGGACGACAAGGCGTGGCCGAAGCTGTGAACGTCGCCCGTCGTTTCTCCGTCGCGTATCTCGCTCTCGCGGCGCTGCTCGGTATCGCGATCGGCACGCTGGTCGTGCTCGTCGAACGGCCTGCGCCGACGCCGCCTCCTCCGTGGTCCCCGTGGCAGCCGAACGAGGCGTCGCGCGTCGCACGCCAGCAGCAGATCGCCTCGCACGTCGGCTCGCAGTACCACCTGAACGGCGGGAAGCGGCTCGTGCGCGTCGTCGTGCGTGATCCCGACGCGTCGCCGAACCCGATCCGCGATGTCGCCCTCGCGCGCAACCTGGATCCGAAGCAGCAGAGCGACGTCCTCGGCGTCGTCGACTCGACGAAGACGGCGATGTACATCCTCTGCGGCGACGGCCCGCACTGCGCGATCAAGGAGGGCAAGCCGTCGGTCGCGCGCGGGACCGTGCTCCGGCGCGAGGCGCTCGAGCTGGCGCTGTACTCCTTCCGGTACCTCGACGACACCGACTCCGTCGTGGCGTTCTTCCCGCCGCAGAAGGGCCAGGACCTGAACCACGTCTACTTCTTCGCGAAGACGGACTTCAAGGACCAGCTCGATGCGCCGCTTCGGTTCACGTTGCCGCAGTCGAAGCTGCACGTGCCGGGCAGCCTCGCGCCGCACGAGCGCCGGACGATCAACGCGCTCACGGTCCCACGGCAGTTCCGCTTCGCCCTACGGCGCGAACGGGGCGGCGCGAACGTGCTCGTGCTCGCGCCCGGGAGCTAGCGGTGCAGCCGGACTATCTCCTCGCCTGCACCATCGGCTCCGCGTACGCCTGAGGCTTCGACCACGCCGCCCGGGTGGCGGCGGAGGTCGGGCTGATCTCGCGCAACACGCGACGCCGAGGATGGCCGTCGCTATTCCGCGCCCGCAAGCAAACCGGCGACGTACCACTCGTCGAGCGGCTCGAAGCTCGAGTACGCCTGTCCGACGGCGGCGATGTCGCCGAGGCGATGCGGGCACACGACGAGGACGGCGTCGGCGTGAAGACGGTCGAGGCCGTCGGTTCGCCCAACCGGTGAGGCGGCGATCACGCGCGCGGCCCCGCGTGCGCGCGCCCAGCGACACGCGGCCGCGAGCGTCACGCCGGTGATGACGCCGTCGTCCACGACGATCGCGTCGCGCCGCTCGATCGGCAGCGGGTCGTGATCGATGCGCGCCGCGACCGCTTCGGCGGCGCGGCGCGCACGCGCGAGCGCCTCAGCGGCGACGCTGCGTCGCGCGACGGTCGCAGCCTCCCCACCCGACGTCACGACGCCGAGACGTCGGCCGTCAACCGTGACGCTCGCTACGGCGATGGCCGTCAGCGGCGCCTCGAGCACGCGCGCCACCTCCACCGCGACGGCGACGCCGCCTCGCGCAACGCCGACGACGATCGGCTCATAGGTGGGTACGTCCGCAAGCGCCGCCGCGAGCACGCGTCCCGCCTCGGCACGGTCCTCGAAGATGGGCGGCAGCCACGGGACGATGCGGAGCATCGTCAGAGGTGCGTGCGGGCGAACTCGCGCATGGCAGCCTCGTCGGCGAACATGACGACGGCTCCCTCGGCGCCGGCGTCGAGCATCGCGTCGACGTGCTCCGGCACCGTGCGCGGCATCACGCGCAGCTCCGGATGCTCTTCCTTCACCACACGCACGTGCGCGGCATCCGACCCACGTGAGGGATGCCAGACGTCGCCGAGCTCACGCGCGCGCCGAATCGCACGCGCCGAACTGCCGCCGATCCAGATCTCCGGCGCGGGCGACGGCCGGGGGTCGGCCGTCGCGTCGCTGTACGACCAGTGACGTCCTTCGAAGTCGCGTTCGCCGTTCCACAACGCGCGCATCAGCCGGATCGCCTCGTCGCCGCGCCGGCCGCGCCCCGCGAACTCGACGCCCATGAACTCGTACTCGCGCTCGTACCAGCCCATGCCGACACCGACGATCGCGCGCCCGCCCGAGAGCTCCTGCAGCGTTGCGGCCTGCTTCGCGATGTGGAACGGGTTGTGCAGCGGGAGGATCACGATCGACGTGCCGAGCCGCACGCGCTCGGTCCAGCCGGCGATCCAGCCGAGCGTGACCAGCGGGTCGTAGACGCGACCGTACGGATCGATCCATTCGGGCCCGACGACGATGTGCTCCGTCGTCCAGACCGAGTCGAATCCGAGTTCCTCCGCGGTCTCGACCACGCGCCGAACGCCGTCGGGTGAAGAGTCGGCACCGTAGTTCGGCAGGATCACGCCGAAATGCACGCGCCGAGTCTACGGACGGGCGCGTGCCATCATGCGCGCGTGGCGGGGGAAGCGGTGCGCATCGACAAATGGCTCTGGGCGGCACGCTTTTTCAAGACGCGCAGCCTCGCGACCGACGCGGTCGCCGGCGGCCGCGTTCACGTCAACGACACGCGCGTGAAGCCGGCGAAGGAGGTTCAGGTCGGCGACGTCGTCGAGCTCACGATCGGGCCGCTTCGGCGGACGGTTCACGTGACCGATGTCGCGGAGAGGCGGGGGTCGGCGCAGGTTGCGGCGACGCTGTACCGGGAGACGCCGGAGTCCGTCGAAGCTCGCGAACGCTTCGTCGCGGAGCGAAAGCTCGCACGCCCGGTCGGCGCAGACCTCGGCCCGCGGCCGACGAAGCTCGCACGCCGTCGTCTCGACGCGCTGCGCCGCGCACAGCGGAGACACGGCCAGCCGCCGTGAACGCAATGGGCGGCTCGCCGCCGCCGTTAAGAGCGACGAGCCGTCGGTCATCACTGAGCGATGCGAACCGCAACTGCGTCGACAAGACGACAGTGATCGTCGCCCCGACGAAATGCCATTTTCAAGTTGCCCCCCAACTTGGCTCGGATTACGAGCTGGCACGGACAACGTAAAGGAGGATCTAACGGAAATGAACCTTTCAACCCGCTGACATCTGTCAACGCGCCGTGCACTTCCCTCCACGCAATCGGCGCCGTTGCGGAACGAGACGTTGCCTTTTCGAGGCCGCGGCGGGATGATGGACGCACCGCGAGGTCGAGGGGCTGTGGCACGACCCCCCCTCGATGCTGCGGCCCCCTCCTCGCGGTGAGCTTCGGACGCTTCTGCGTCCGATCGCGTGACGATGGGCGGTGACGGGATCGAACCGCCGACCTCCTGCTTGTAAGGCAGGCGCTCTCCCAGCTGAGCTAACCGCCCGTCCGCGCAGTGTAGGGCGCGCACCGGCGCACGGGGACGCGATCTGTGGCAGAACTACACCCATGGCGCAGGTCGCGACGAGGCCGACGGCGGAGCCGCTCGCTCCGGAGGAGCTCCGCCTCATCGACGCCTGGTGGCGCGCCGCGAACTACCTCTCCGTCGGGCAGATCTACCTCCTCGACAACCCGCTCCTCCGCGAGGCGCTCCGGCCGGAGCACATCAAGCCGCGCCTGCTCGGGCACTTCGGCACGACGCCCGGCCTCACCCTCCTCTACGCCCACCTCAACCGGCAGATCCGCGCGCGCGAGCTCAGCGCGATCTTCATCACGGGCCCCGGTCACGGCGGCCCGGGGCTCGTCGCGAGCGCGTACCTCGAAGGCACGTACAGCGAGGTCTACTCGCACATCGGCGACGACGAGGAAGGGCTGCGGCGACTCTTCCGGCAGTTCTCGTTCCCCGGCGGGATCCCGAGTCACGTCGCGCCCGAGACGCCGGGCTCGATCCACGAGGGCGGCGAGCTCGGCTATGCGCTCTCGCACGCGTTCGGCGCCGCCTTCGACAACCCCGACCTGCTCGTGGCGTGCGTCGTCGGCGACGGCGAGGCGGAGACCGGGCCGCTCGCGACCGGGTGGCACTCGAACAAGTTCCTCGACGCGAAGACCGACGGCGCGGTGCTGCCGATCCTGCACCTGAACGGGTACAAGATCGCGAACCCGACCGTCCTCGCGCGCATTCCCGAGAGCGAGCTCGTCGCGCTCTTCGAGGGCTACGGCTACCGGCCGCTGCTCGTCGAAGGGGACGATCCGAACTCGGTGCACCAGCAACTCGCAGCGGCGCTCGACGACGCGCTGGACGGCATCGCGAGCATCCAGCGGAACGCGCGCGAGAACGGCAACACCGAGCGGCCGCAGTGGCCGATGCTGATCCTGCGCACGCCGAAGGGCTGGACCGGGCCGAAGGAGATCGACGGGCTGCCGGTCGAAGGCTCATGGCGCTCGCACCAGGTCCCGCTCGCGGACGTGCGCCAGAAGCCGGACCGCATCCCGCTACTCGAAGAGTGGATGCGGAGCTACCGGCCGGAGGAGCTGTTCGACGAGCACGGCACGCTCGTCGCGGAGTTGCGCGAGCTGGCGCCGGAGGGCGAGCTGCGCATGAGCGCCAACCCCCACGCGAACGGCGGCCTCTTGCTGCGCGACCTCGACCTGCCGAACTTCCGCGACTACGCCGTCGACGTGCCGACCCCGGGGACGACGTTCGCGGAGGCCACACGGGTACTCGGCAAGTTCCTGCGCGACGTCACGAAGCAGAACATGAACAACTTCCGCATCTTCGGCCCGGACGAGACGGCGTCGAACCGTCTCGGCGACGTCCTCGACGTCACAGCGAAGCAGTGGGAGGGCACGATCCTCGACACCGACGAGCACCTCGCGCCGGAAGGGCGCGTGATGGAGGTGCTGTCCGAGCACCAGTGCCAAGGCTGGCTCGAGGGATACCTGCTCACGGGCAGGCACGGGCTCTTCAACTGCTACGAGGCGTTCATCCACATCGTCGACTCGATGTTCAACCAGCATGCGAAGTGGCTGAAGGTCACGCGCCGTATCCCGTGGCGTCGCCCGATCGCGTCGCTCAACTACCTCCTCAGCTCGCATGTCTGGCGTCAGGACCACAATGGCTTCTCACACCAGGATCCCGGCTTCATCGACCACGTCGTGAACAAGAAGGCGGAGATCATCCGCGTCTACCTGCCGCCCGACGCGAACACGCTCCTCTCTGTCGGCGATCACTGCCTGCGCAGCAAGCACTACGTCAACGTGATCGTGGCGGGCAAGCAGCCGGCGCTCAACTACCTCTCCATGGACGACGCGATCCTCCACTGCACTCGCGGCGCGGGCATCTGGGAGTGGGCGTCGAACGACTCCGGCGCGGAGCCCGACGTAGTGATGGGTTGCGCCGGCGACATTCCGACGCTCGAGGCGCTCGCGGCCACGGCGATCCTGCGCGAGCAACTGCCGGACCTGAAGGTGCGCTTCGTCAACGTCGTCGACCTGATGCGGCTCCAGCCGGCGTCGGAGCATCCGCATGGTTTTTCCGAGGGCGAGTTCGACTCGCTCTTCACGACGCGCAAGCCGATCGTTTTCGCGTACCACGGCTATCCGTGGCTGATCCACCGCCTCACGTACCGCCGCGCGAACCACGCGAATCTCCACGTGCGCGGCTATAAGGAGGAAGGGACGACGACGACGCCGTTCGACATGGTGATGCTGAACGACCTCGACCGCTTCCACCTCGTCGTCGACGTGATCGATCGCGTGCCGGGAGTCGGCGAGCGCGCGGCGTGGCTGCGGCAGGAGATGCTCGACCGCCGTCTGCGCTACCGCGCGTGGACGCGCGAGCACGGCGAGGACCACCCGGACGTCCGCGACTGGGTCTGGCCGTACTCGTAGTCAACGCCGGCTCGACGAGCCTGAAGCTTCACGTCGTCGAGGACGATGACTCGTCTGCTCCGGTCACGTCCTGGGGACAGTCCCTCGGACGTGTCCGTGCGGTCGCGCACCGCGTCGTCCACGGCGGCGCCCGCATCCGCGAGCCGGTGCTGATCGACGACGACGTCCGTCGGGAGATCCACGAGCTCGAGTCGCTCGCCCCGCTGCACAACGCG
>JBJMJE010000270.1:0-13426 GCA_045806505.1 Gaiellaceae bacterium | reverse complement strand
TCGATCCTGGAATGCGGACGGGGGTCATTCAACAATCGGAGTTACGCCGGAGTGCGGCGTATCATCATTGCGTAGCCGACCTCAGCCTTTGCTGATCGGCAGCGGTTCGTAGCGACGCTGAGCCCGATCTCGAAATCCACCGGGCCACGCTTGTGCTCGGCCACTGAGGTGCGTTAGTTTGTGCGGCCGCGAGGGTGACCCTCGGCGGCGGAATCGGCTCCTACAAGGGGGAATCATGCCGAGAGGGATCTTCTTTGCGGCCGTGCTGATCGGTGTAGTCGCCTTTGCGACTGCCGCGGCCGGCTCGAGCACGAGAAGTGGGCAATCCGGGGGCTCGCTCGACCTCTACACCGCGGTCGTCACGTCGGCGGAGCTCGGGCAGCTCGCCCGCGATGGCTATGACATTGCGGACGCGAGGTCGGGCGCCGGCGGCGTGGACGTCGATCTGGTGCTCATGCAGGCAGACGTCGGAAAGCTTGCGGCGCAGGGAATCGACGTGAAGCCGCGGCGTGACAAGCAAGGCCGCACGCAGGCCGAGCGCGCGGCGGCCCAGGCGGCCAGCGGCTTCAAAGTCTGGCGTTCGTACGACCAAAGGGACGGCATTCGCGACGAGCTCTATTCGATCGCGCGCCGGAACCCGCAGATCGTGAAGCTCGAGGTGATCGGCCACACGATCCAGGGCCGCGAGATCATCGCGCTCAAAGTGACCAAGGACGCGAAGACCATCGCCGACGGTGCGCGTCCGGACGTCCTCTACATGGGGACGATCCACGCGCGGGAGTGGATCGCGACCGAGGTCACCCGTCGGGAGCTCCATTACTTCGTCGACAACTACGGCCGGAACGCGGAGGTGACGAACCTCGTCAACACGCGTGAGCTGTGGTTCATGGTCGTCGCGAACCCGGACGGCTACCAGTACACGTTCGACCACGAACGGTTATGGCGCAAGAACCTTCACGACAACGACGGCGACGGACAGACCACGCACAACGACGGCGTCGACCCGAACCGCAACTACAACGTGAACTGGGGCTACGACAACGAGGGATCGAGCCCGCAGTTCTCGGCCGAGGACTACCGCGGCACCGCGCCGGCCTCGGAGCCCGAGGTGCAGGCGCACCAGGCGCTAATCGACCGGCTCAAGTTCAAGTTCCTCGTCACGTACCACTCGTACGGCCCATTGCTCCTTTATGCATACGGGTGGCAGGTCCAGACGCCGACGGCGGACGACCCGCTCTTCGTCGCGTACAGCGGTACCGACGCGAACCCGGCGGTGCCCGGCTTCGACCCGGGCGTCGGAGCGGACCTCTACATCACGAACGGCACCACCGACGACTACTCGTACGCGAAGACCGGGACGCTCTCCTGGACGCCCGAACTGGAGGAGGGCTGCGACGGCTGCGGATTCGTGTTCCCCGACGACGAGGCGCTCATCGAGGCGGAGTTCCAGAAGAACCTGCCGTTCGCCCTCGATCTCGCGAAGTCGGCCCCGAACCCGGCACAGCCGGTCTCGCACCTGGGCAACACGGTCAAGCCGTTCTACCTCGACATGGGCCGGGACGGGAAGTTCCTTCCGGACGGTCCAGACCCCGAGAAGACGAACAACCCCGCGAGCGACTTCACGTTCTCGGTCTCGTACGGCGACCCGCAGCCCGTGCGCGTGCTTGCCAAGCGCGACCTGAACAGCGACGGCACCGCCGACGCGGTCACGGTCAAGTACGAGATCACGCGCAACGGCGTCGCACTCCCGGTGCGGACCGCCGCGACGAGCCAGTGGAACGGCGGCGAGCGCGGCGAAGTCGGCGACTTCTACTACCACGTCATGCAGGGCGTCGTCACGGGCACACAGCCGGGCGACTCCGTCAAGGTGTGGTTCGCCGGCGCCGGTCAGACGAGCGACTCGTTCACGTACTCGGCGAAGGTCGAGTCGACGAACCGCGTGCTCGTGCTCGCGGCGGAGGACTACACGGGCCTGTCGCCGGTGTACAAGTCGAATCCGCGACCGGCGTACCTCCAGTACTACCTCGACGCGCTTGCGGCCGGCGGCTTCGGCGCCGACGTCTACGACGTCGACGCGAACGGGCGCGAGTCTCCGAGCCTGCTCGGCGTCCTCTCGCACTACAAGGCGGTGATCTGGTACACGGGCGACGACGTGATCACGCGTGAGCCCGGGATGGTTCCGGGCACGGCGTCACGCCTCGCGAATGACGAGATGCTCGCCGTCCGCGCGTACCTCAACGAGGGCGGCCGCCTGCTTCACACCGGCAAGTACGCGGGCCTCCAGATCGCGCAGGGCTACGAGTTCAATCTCGAAACAAACGCGCCGTGCGATCCCGACAGCGCGGCCGACGGCTGCCAGGGTCTGTCCGACGACTTCCTGCAGTACTACCTCGGCGCCTACCTCTACAACGAGGACGCGGGAACGACGTCCAAGGGCACCCTCTACGACGTGCTCGGCGTCGACAACCCGTTCAACTCGCTCGGCTGGTCGTTCGGCGCGCCGAGCGCCAACAACCAGGACGCTTCGGCATCGTTCATCGCGACGAGTGGGATCCTGCCGAAGGCGCAGTTCCCGCAGTTCGACAGCTGGGTCGCTGCCAGATACGCGCGGCCCGGGGGGCCGTTCGACCCGCACACCGGCACCTACTACGCGTACTCGAACATCGCGGACATCAGCTACAAGCGCCTCACGCGGACGATCAGCGTCCCAGCCAGCGGGGCCAACCTCTCATTCTGGATCTCGCGCGACACCGAGCCAGACTGGGACTTCACGTTCGTCGAAGCGCACACGGTGGGCCAGAATGACTGGACGACGCTTCCGGACGCGAACGGGCACACGAGTCAGAGCACGGGGCCGAACGATCCCGACCTGGCGAGCTGCCCGGCCGGCTGGCGTGAGCTCCATCCCTGGCTCGACCACTACCAGACGTTCGACGGCAGCGGCGCCTGCACGCCGACCGGTACGACAGGAGTCTGGAACGCCGCGAGCGGCCGCTCCGCCGGTTGGGAGCACTGGTCGGTCGATCTCGGCGCATACGCCGGCAAGCAGGTCGAGATCTCGATCGCCTACGCCAGCGACTGGTCGGTGCAGGGGCTCGGTGCGTTCGTCGACGACGTCACGCTCTCGACCGGCGAGACGACCTCCTTCGAGACGAGCCTCGACGGCTGGGCCGCGACCGGCTCCCCGCCCGGCAGCTCGCCAAATGCGAACAACTGGACGCGGACGACCGCGGCGGGCTTCCCCGAAGGCGCCGTCGTCGCGACGCCGCACACCCTATACATGGGCTTCGGTATCGAGGGCATCGCAACGACAGCGGCGCGGAACGAGGTGGTGCGCAGGTCGCTCGACTACCTCCTACGCTGAGTCTCAGGCCACGGCGAGGGCGGGCCTTCGCTCCCGCCCTCTCAGCCGTCGACGACAATGCCTCCCTGGTCAACGCTCGCGAGCAACACGCGCACGACGCGGTCGCGGGGCGTCGTCAAGACAGCAAACACGTCCGCTGTGCTGCTGACTGGCGAATACACTGGCGCACGAGATCCAAAATTCCTGCAAATCGCCATGTTTGTGCCGGTCTCGAAAGCCGCTATCCGTCATCGGCGGATCGAGGGTTCAAATCCCTCCCCCTCCGCTCAACGAAGCGGTGCGTCCCACAGAGGCGCACCGCTTCAAGCATGCGGCGGTCTCAACGACCGCACCGTCCAGTCCACGAAAGTCCGCGCACATACGCAGGAATCCACAGACTTGCGTCCTCACTGGCGCACAACTGGCGCACGAGTCGCGCTGTTTTCGAGCAGTTCCGAGACTTGAAAGCGTCACCGAATGCGCTTGAGGCGCTACGCGCCGTCGAGCCAGGCAGTGACCGCGCGAATCGCATCCTCACGGGACCGGAATGCGTGGTAAGGATGGGGTCGACGGTTCGAGTCCGTTAGAGGGCTTCGCGAAAAGCACCGCACGTGGGCGCCTCACCTGGCGAGGCTCGGGCTCTGGCACTCCTCGGTTGCCGCCGCCGCCCGCAGTTCGAGGGCGGCTGCTCCCTGACGCTGCGCAATCTCGAGCGCCAGGCGGAACGCGTTGCCGATCTCGGCCGGGTCCGCGCCCGACGCCGCGAGCAGCTCGCCGCGGATGCGCTGCAGCTCGGACTCCATGTACCGCGCTCCGGTCCGCTCGGCTTCGGCCAGGCCGTGCGCAACTACCGCGAGGCCGCGCGCATGTTCGCCAGCGGCGAGGTACGCGCGGGCGAGCAGCGAGAGCAAGTACGAGAGCAACGGCGCCTGTTGCGTGTCGACGAGACCGTCGACCGCATCCTGCATCGCGCCGGTCGCGTCGCGATCGCCATGGCGAGCGGCCGACCAGTGACGAAGCAGCGCCGCCCACGTCTGCAGCAGATGAGATCGCTGATTCGTCGCGAGAACCTCCGTCGCTTCGACGAGCCGCGCTCGCAAATGCTCATCGCCGAGCTCGTGGCTGACGATCGCGCCGTAGAGACTCGCGTAACAGCTGCTGAACGGATGACCCAGCCCTGCGGCCAGCGCGAGCGCCTCGTCGCGTGTCTCGGCAGCTTGATCGGGATAGCCGAGCAACCAGAGCGTCCACGCGAGCCGGCTGAGGCAGACCACCTTCGGGTCCTGCGCATAGAGCGCGATGTGCGTCTCGTGGCGCTCGGCGGAATACCGCGCGATCGCCTTCTCGAAGTGTCGGCGACATTCCCGGAGCTCGCCCTCCCAGAACAACGTTACGCCGAGGACATAGTCGGCCTCGACGACGAGCATCGGATCCTGGTCGCGCTCACCCGCATCTAGCAGCGCGAGGCCTTGCTCCCGCGCATCGGCGAGCTCCATCCGGAGAACCGCGTTCATGGCCAGGCCTCGCAGGATCGGTGGACTGAGATCGCGCCCGAGCCTGACGGAGAGCTCTCGAGCCTCGACGTAGTCGAGCGATCCCCAACCCCGCGCCGAACCGAGCATGATCCTGAGCTCGAGCTCCTCCTCGTCGCGGTCGGCGCCGGCGGGCGTCCGATGGAGCAGGTCGAGCGCGCGCGTTAGCGCTTCTTCGGCCTCGTAATACGCAAACACGCGCAACGCAAGCTCAGCACCGCGGCGGTAGCACGAGATCGCCTTCGCGGGGACACCGCCTTCGAACCAGTGGCGCGCCAGCGCCAGCACGTTCTCCGAGGTCTCCTCACGGTGGCCTGCGAGTGAATCGCCTCGCAGCTCTTCGAGAACAGTTGCCGCAAGCCTGTGCAATTGCACTCGGCGGGCGGCGGTGAGCCTGTCGTACAGCGTGTCGCGAATGAGGACGTGGGAGAACCGAAGTCCACCTGGATCGCCCGGAACGTCGGACACGACCCGGGCGGTCCATGCCTCGTCCAGCTGATCCAACAGCTCCTCCAGCGAAAGGTCGCTCATGCGCGCGAGCTCGTCGAGAGCGAACTCCCTGCCGAGCACCGAAGCAAGCAGCAGGATGCGATTGCATTCCTGCGAGAGATGCGTGAACCGGCGGCCGATGACCTCGCGCACGCTTTGCGGAACGACCAGCCTGAGATCGCGAGTTGAGTCGGAGCGGATTCCCTCGAGCGAGATGAGCCGCACCGTCTCGCCGACGAAGAGCGGGTTACCTTCGGTCTCTTCGTGCAGCGCCGCGCCGAGCTCGGGTGACGCGATCGTGGGCGCGTTCCGCTCGATGTATTCCAGCACCTCGCGTGGGCTCAGCCCGCCGAGCGAGAGGCGGCGCGTCAGCGGCTCGCGCGCGACGTCGACTAGCAACGCTGTCAGCGGCTCGCCTGGCGGCGGATCGACGTCGCGGCAGGCCCCGATCACGAGCAGCCTGATCGAACCGAGCTCGCGCGCGAGAAACCGAAGCAGCTCCAACGACGGTGTGTCCGCGGCGTGCAGATCGTCCAGCACGAGCACGATCGGCCGTCGCGCCGACACGTTGCGCAGGAACTCGGCCGTCGCATCGAACAAGCGGAAGCGAGCGCGCTCCGTGCCGTTCGACGGCGGCTCGGGAAGGTCGGGAAGTAGTTCGCGCAACTCGGGGAGGATCTGCGCCAGCTCGACCGCGCCGGCGCCGAGCTCGGAGCGCAGCACCTCCGGCTCCGACTCGCGCACGTACGCACGCAGCGATTGCACCCAGGGCCAGTAGGCAGGAGCGCCGCCGCCCTCCCAGCATCGGCCGCTGAGGACCCGCGCCCCGCGGCTGCGCGCTGCGCGGATCACCTCGTCCGCGAGCCGTGTCTTGCCGATGCCGGGCTCGCCGGCGATGAGGAAGAGCCGGCCCCGACCCGCGACCGCGGCATCGAGCCCGCCGAGCAGCTGGCCGAGCTCCGTCTCGCGGCCGACGAAAGCGCCCGGTGACTCTTCGTACGCCTGCTCCTCTTGTACCGAGGCGAGGTCGAGCGAAGCAGCCTGCGCGAGGATCGCCCTTTCTAGCTCGCGTAGCGAACGGCCCGGCTCGACTCCGAGCTCATCGACGAGCACGCGGCGCGCTCGCTGGTAGGCCGCGAGTGCCTCCGCTTGCCGCCCCGAGCGATACAGAGCGAGCATCAGCTGGGCTGTCAGCTGCTCCCTGAGCGGATGGATCTGGACGAGCGACTCGAGCTCACCGACGAGCTCGCTGTGGCGCGCTGCGTCGAGGTCTTCTTCGATCCGCAGCTCGAGGCAGGCGAGGCGCAGTTCCTCGAGGCGCGCGATCTCGCCCTGTGCGAAGCGGTCGTGTGCGAACTCGGCGAGGGGCGGTCCGCGCCACAGCAGCAGGGCTTCTCTCAGCCTCCCGTCGGCAACGAGGCGCTGGAAGCGCGTGAGATCGAGCTCGTGCTCGTCGACGCGCACGACGTAACCGGGAGCGCTCGTCTGCACGCGGTTCTCATCGAGCGTCTTGCGCAGTTGCGAGACGTAGACCTGAAGTGTCTTCTGCGCTGTCTCCGGTGGCTGTTCCTCCCAGAGCGCGTCGATCAGGCGCTCGGTCGAGACGACCTCGTTCGCGTGCAAGAGCAGCATTGCAAGCAACGCCCGGTGCTTGCCGGCGGCCACGCCGACCACTCGCTGGCCCTCGGCCACCTCGAGAGGGCCGAGGATCCTGAACTCCATTCACTCAGTTTAGGACGGCGCCTAAGCGCTGCCTAACCGCGCCTTTGCCGGTGGGCGCTCAAGTGGCGGGGACGTCGAGGCAGTCACCTGATCCGCCTCGCAGCCAAATACCCAGAGGGGGCAACTGATGTTCAGGATCTCAAAGGTGTTCCTGCCGCTCGCCGCGACACTCGTCGCAGCAGGGAGCGTCGCAGGGATCGCGTATGCCACGGGGAGCGCCGGTGGAGCGCAAGCGTCGTACACGGTTGTGATGAGCGGTCTCGATAACCCGCGTGGCCTGACCTTCGCGCGCTCGGGCAAAAGCGAGGGCGAGGGCGAGGGCGGTTGGTCGCTCTACGTCGCCGAAGCGGGGACCGGCGGCTCGCTTCGGTGCACGCCGCTACGCGGGCCGGTCTGCGTCGGGCTGACCGGCGCGGTGTCGAGGCTGCGCAACGGGCACCAGACGCGCGTTGTCTCCGGGCTGCCCTCGTACGCACCGTTCAACGCTGCCAACGCGGGCGCTGTCGGCCCGTCCGACGTCTCGTTCGCCGACGGCCGCGGCTACGTCGCGATCGGGCTCGCCGCCCCCGTTTCGATCCGCGCGGCGCTCGGTGAGAAGTTCGGCTGGATCGCGAGCTTCGACAAGAAGGGCTCCGTGAGCTACGAGACCGATGTGTCGGCCTACGAGCTGCAAGCGAACCCCGACCTCGGTCCGTACGAGAGCAACCCCTACGGACTGCTTGCCGGAGCGGGGAAGCGGGTCGTAGCGGACGCGGCGAGCAACTCACTGCTGCAGCTGTCGCCGTCGGGAAACATCTCAACACTCGCAGTGTTCCCCTCGCGCTTCTATCCGTCGGCGGGGAGCAGAACGACGGACGCAGTCCCGAACTCGGTCGCAACCGGCCCCGACGGCGCCTACTACGTCGGCGAGTTGACGGGCTCACCATTCAACCCGGGAACCGCGAACGTCTGGCGCGTCGTGCAGGGGCAGGCGCCGGAGGTCTACTGCTCAGGCTTCTCGTTCATCATCGACATCGCCTTCGACCGGCACGGCGATCTGTACGTCCTCGAGAACGCAAGCGGGCTCGGCGGTCCGATCGCGGGCACGCCCGGTCAGCTCCTACGCGTTGGTTCCGACTGCAGCAAGACGCCGGTGGCGACGGGACTGCCCGCGCCGACATCGGTTGCGATCGGGCCTGACGGCAATGCGTATCTCTCGATCTTCGGCACCTCTGCCGCGGTCGGTCAGGTCGTTCGCGTCGATCTCGCAGCGCAGCATCGGGAAGACGACAACGACGGCACCGAGTCCGGCGACTGACGCGGGCTCTGAGCTAGCAGGGCGAAAGGTCCGTGCGAGCGGGCCTTTCGCCGCTCCGCGGCGTCCGAGCTAGGCCTCCCGACGGAGGCCGATGCCGGCGGACGCAGGATCGTGGGCGACGATTGTTCTCCAGCATTCCGCGCCCGACGCGCTCGAACCTGCCGATCGGTTTTCTCGCATCGACGTAGAGCTGCACCTCCTCGACGATCCGCGTCTCCGGCGTCCCTGCGAGTGCCGGCACGGCGCGAACCGAAGCCCCTTAGGCCCTGCGAAGGCACGTGCTCGTTGGCGGCCGGGAACCATGTATCCACCGGCAGCTCGGCCAAGGAATGTGGAGCATTTGTGGAGCCCCGCGGGCGCAAACCGGTGGCCACAGGTCACGAATGGGACAGGGCCGAAAACGGCTGAAATAGCCCAGTCGGCAACCGGTGGCAACCCACGGCAACCGTTGCGCAGCGAATGGTAAGGAGGGGGTCGACGGTTCGAGTCCCGTTCGCGGCGGTATCGCCTTCCACCAGTATGAAGGTCGTGGGTCGCAACAAGGTCGCACGGCATAAAAATGCGGCTACATCCGGCGACCGGCGGGCACCCAAACCCGCACCACCTGAGCCAATCCCGGTAGGTCGACCCCTCCTCACGTTCATGGCAACAGGCGTCGCGGTGAATCGCGGTAGAGGTGACCCCCAAACAGCACCGTTGGTGCTCGGTGGTCGAGCCGGGCCGCAAATCCGCTCTTGAACGCTGTTTCGACGCTCGAGACCGAGCCATCACCGCATCGACCGAACACCGTGGCAATGCCGATCCTTAAAAACGGCTCGGCTCGTCACCCGCACGCGCGACAGATTGTCGCGATTTACAGGATGTTTCTATGGGCGGTACTGGGCTCGAACCAGTGACCCCCAGCTTGTCGAGTAGGACATCAGGACTGTCGACGAGAGGTTGTCGTCACATCAGTAAACGTGCTCGTCCGCGCCTGCCGCTGGCAGGCGAATAGACTGGCGCACGAGACGCAAAATCCCTGTAAATCGCCCTGTTTGTGTCGGTCTCGAAAATCGCTAGGCGTCGCTAGGCGCCTCGAGGGTTCAAATCCCTCCCCCTCCGCTCAACAAGCGGAGCGCCCCAAAAAAGGCGCTCCGCTGCTGTGCTGCGGCGGTCTCGGCGGCCGCATCGGCCAGTCCAACGCGTCCATCCAGATCCGCTGAAATCCACGGACTCCGGTGCTCACTGGCGAACAACTGGCGAACGAACACCCGCCGAAAAGCACGAATCGACGCGTTTTCGACGAGGACCGGTACGGCGATCAAGGCGACGCACGAGGCGACACCGACGGGCGCCTTGGCCACCTCGCGCACAGCCGACGCCGGACCCCACTAACTCGTCGCCCCATTCGAGGCGAAAGCCGGCCCGCTATTAGGTCACGCTCGGCGGTCTCGGATCGGCGCGGCGACACAACGCTTGAAGTCAGCCCTCGCGCGACACGCGAGACTCGAGGAAGCCGCCGCCGCCCGCGTCTGGGCCACGTGACGCCTGGCGTTCGTTAAGAGGGCGGGAGGGTCTGCCGTCGAGCACCGACGTGTGATCGCCCTGGGCTGCGCCAGTGCGCGGCAATGTCGCCCGACGACTAGGGGGTGATGTCGCGCGGCTAAGCGCGTGTGATCGCGCGCACGGACGGTGTGGCGATGCCGGCCGCGCACGAGACCACGACGAGTGCGGCGGCGCCCACGAGGACGGTGTCGGTTCCCACCGCGTTGGAAAGCGGCCCGGCGAGGGCCTGGCCGACTGGCAGCAGGCTGAGCGCGACCAGCCAGGTGAAGGAGTCGACGCGTGACAGCAGGTCGCGTGGGACCTCGCGCTGGAGGGTCGTCTCGAACATGTTGTTCCCGAAGGCGATGCCGGCCTGGTAGATGCCGTAGGCGACCGCGATCAGCACGGTCGGCAGCGGCGGCACGAGCGCAATCGCGGGAAGTGCCGAGAGCGACCAGGCCGCGAACGTACCGACCAGGGGACGCCGCGGCCGCAGACGCAGTGCGATCACGCCGCCGGTGAGGCCGCCGATCGCGCCCGCGGTCAGGATGATCCCCCACGAGGTGGCGCCGTCCAAGTCGCGCTTGCTGATCACGGGGCCGAGCACCAGAAACGCTCCCATGCCGAGGATGGCGACGGCGGTGAGGGCGAGCGCGGCGCGGAGCCAGCCGACCGACCAGGCGGCGCGGGCGCCCTCCGCGAACTCGACCAGAAACGGCCGTCGTGCAACCGGCTCGCGGGCAGCGACAGGAAGCAGTGCGAGGAACGCGGCGCTACCGACGAAGGTCAGCGCGTCGATGGCAAAGACCCAACCTGGCTCGGTCGCGGCGACGATCACGCCCGAGACCGCCGGGCCGACGACCTGCACCGAGCTTCGGGAGAGCGCGAGCAGCGCGTTCGCCTGCTGGAGCCGGCCGGCCGAGATCGTCTGCGGAACAAGACCGGTCGCGGCCGGGAGAAAGAACGCGCTCGCCGCGCCGAACACGAACGAGGTGACGGCGAGCATCCAGATCTCTGCCGCGCCGGTGAGCAGCGCCACCGCCACGAACGCCTGAACCACCGCCCGGATCGCATCGCACGTGAGCATCACGAGCCGCCGCGGCAGCCGGTCGGCCCACACTCCGCCGACGAGGACGAACGCTGTACGCCCGATCGTCAATGACGCGAGCACGAGGCCGAGCTGCGCGGCGCCGCCGCCAATCTGGAAGACGGCGAACGCGAGCGCGACGCCGATCATGACGTCGCCGATCGCTGAAGTCGTTTGGCCGAGCCAGAGCAGGCGGAAGGGCCGCTCGGAGAGCGCGCCCGCGCGCTCGCGGAGGGAGATCACGCCACTTCTGCTGCCCGCTCGAGCGTCTCGACTGGAGGTTTTCCCCCGTCCGCCGGTGCCGCTGGCGTTACTCGAGGGGCCTGCTTTTCGTCATTCATGCGCGGGTGGTGATATGAACGACCGGCGGATCACCGCTCGCCTGCGCCAGTGTTGCGCAATGCACCCTGAGCTTGGCACGGCCCCGGTCTCCTTTAAGCTGCGGCCGGTGACCGAGCTGGCCGCCGCGACCCTCACCGTTCGACCTCTGACTCCGGAGACATGGGACGCGTTCGCGGGCCTCGCGGAACGACACAACGGCGTCTGGGGCGGTTGCTGGTGTACGTGGTTCCACACCTTCCACGCCGAGAAGGAGTTCTCGTACGACGCCAATCGAGCACTCAAGGAGCGACTCGTTCGCGAGGGCCGAGCCCACGCCGCGCTGGTCTTCGACGGCGACGTCGCCGTCGGGTGGTGCCAGTTCGGAAGCCCGGAGGAGCTGAAGAACATCAAGCACCGCAAGGAGTACGAGGCCGGGCTCGACAGCTTGCCGGACTACCGTGTGACGTGCTTCTTCGTCGACACGCGCTACCGGCGCCGCGGCGTCTCGGCCCTGGCGCTGCAGGGCGCGCTCGACCTGATCGCGAAGGCTGGCGGCGGTGTGGTGGAGGCCTATCCCCAGGACACCGGCGGCAAGAAGATCACGGTGTCGTTCCTCTACAGCGTCACTCGCAGCCTGTTCGAGCAAGCCGGTTTCAGCTACGTGCGGCCCAAGGGCAAGAACCACACCGTGATGCGGACGACGATCGACCCGGCCCGGTAGCCGGGAAGGCTAGGCGGCTTGGGCAAGATCCTCCGTTCGAAGTCGTCGACGCTCGGCTGGCGAGCGTTCAGGACTCACGCCTGATCGACGGACTCACGGGAGCATGTCATCGCCGGTGACACGGCTCTCGTTCACCTCGATGTGCCCCGTGACCGACCGGTTACCCCACCGAATCGTGCAGACGTAGCTCCACGTGGACAATCTCTCCCAGCCCCGGACACAGTCGACGCTCTCCATCGCAGGAGTGCGCAGATAGCGCTCGGTCGCCTGCGGGCCAAGCCTCCCGTCGTAATCGACGAAGTAGATGACGATCGCGAGTGCAGCGACACCCAGCGACGGGATGGCCAGAAGCACTACCCGAGCTGCTCCCACGCGGGCAGACTAACTTGGCCCGGCACCCAGTCGACAGCGTGTGTGGCCAGGCGTGCGCGAATCCACTGGGACGGCTTCAGCCGGTGAACCGATCGGCTTGGGCGGCGCAGGACGGTGTACGCGCTGCCGACTCCTCGGCGCAGCCGTGGAACGAGCCGACGCCGTCGCGGCGAAGGCGACGAACGTCGAGCCGCGCGCGTCGATGCTGGCGTGGCGATACGGCAACCGGTACGTCCGTCGCGCCGCCTCGACCGCCGAGCGACTGGAGGCGTCGAGGCGGAAGAACGAGATGCCCGGCCGATCGCGTGACGCACGTACCCGAACGCATTCGGGCACGCGTGGGTGACACGCTTGGTGGTTCCGAAGCCCAGGGTGGCCGTCCCTAGATTCTGCCGGCGGTTAGCCAAGATGAATCATCGGTGCTCCCGCGCGGCTGCGATCGTGAAGCTTCGTATGACGTTCGGCGCCGGGTTGTGGTGCAGGTTGCCGGCCTGCGAGGCCGTGAGCGTGCATGTGCCGACGCGCTCGAGATGAATGGTCGCTCGCTCGACTGTGCAGGCGCCGCTAGCGTCGAACGAGATGGGCAGGCCCGATGACGCCGTCGCTCGGACGGCGAAGTCTTTGTCGCGGAGGGTCTTATCCGCGAGCGGCCTGAACGTGATCCTCTGTTGCCTCTCGCCGGGCCAGGTTGCCGGTTGGTCGCCTCCGGCGGAGCAGGCGGTGCTGCCCGTGCCGCTGCTGGCCCAGGCCGATGCCGGTCTACTAGTCGCCAGCTCCAGTGCCGCGCCGCCGTCGAGGGTCCCGCAGCCCTGGCCCGGCGTCCAAAACGGCAAATCGTTCTGCGCGGATTGCTTGATGATGTCGGCCACCTGGTAATTCGTCAGCTCGGGTCGCACCGACCAAATCAGTGCCGCGATGCCCGCCACCTCCGGTGCGGCGAAGGACGTGCCGGCGACTTGGTCGTACCGCGCACCATTCGGGCTGGTGACCGTTGCTCCGCAGCTTCGCGTGAACGTGC
>JBJMJE010000269.1:0-5160 GCA_045806505.1 Gaiellaceae bacterium | reverse complement strand
GCAGCTCCGAGGTGAAGCGGCGCGTGATCTTCTGCAGCTCCAGGGGCGACAGCTCGCGGGGGCTGCAGCGGACGCCGCCCTTGGCGCCGCCGTAGGGCAGCCGCAGGAGCGAGCACTTCCACGTCATCCACACGGCCAGCGCCGCGCACTCGCCGAGCGTGACCTCCGGGTCGTAGCGGATGCCGCCCTTCGTCGGCCCGAGCACGGTCGAGTGCTGCACGCGGTAGCCGGCGAAGACGCGGTACTCACCGGAATCGAGCCTGACGGGGATCGAGACCATGACTGCCCGCTCCGGAAACCGCATGCGCTCGACGACGGCGGGGCTCGCATTCGCATACGGGAGCGCCTGGTCGAACTGCGCGAGCGCCTGGCGGTAGAGCGGCGTGTCCCACTCGAACTCCGGCTCGATCGCGAGCGTCTCCGTCACGCGGCGGAGTGTAGTCCCGTCTATTCCGGCGTCACGTAGGCGGCCGTCACGCCACCGTCGACGACGAACGTCGCACCGTTGACGTACGAGGACTCGTCCGACGCGAGGAAGAGCGCCGCGTTCACGATCTCCCGCGGCTGCGCGAGGCGGCCGACGGGGATGTGCACGAGCCGCCGCTCGGCGGCCGCCGGATCGTCGCCCCAGATGCGCTGCAGCAGCGGTGTGTCGACGGTTCCGGGGCAGAGGGCGTTCACGCGTATCCCCTGTCGCGCGAACTGAACGGCGAGCTCGCGGCTCATCGAGAGCACGGCGCCCTTCGAGGCCGTGTACGAGATCTGCGACGTGGCCGCGCCGATGATCGCGGCGAACGACGCGACGTTGATCACCGAGCCGCCCCCGCGCTCGAGCAGGTGTGGGATGCCGTGCTTGCAGCAGAGGAAGACGCCCTTTGTATTGACGTCCTGCACGCGCTGCCACGCTTCGGCCGGCGTCTCGAGGATGCCCGCGTCGTCCGCCGGCGAGATTCCCGCGTTGTTGTAGAGGACGTCGATGCCGCCGAAGCGTTCGTTCGTAGTCGCGTACATCTCGCGGACTGCGCTCTCGTCGGCGACATCGACGTGCAACGCGAATGCCCGGCCGTCGCACGCGGCAGCCGTCTCCTCGGCCGCGGCGACGTCGACATCGGCGACGCAGACGCGCGCGCCTTCTTGCGCGAAGACGATCGCAGCGTCGCGGCCCATGCCGCCGCCTGCTCCGGTGATCACAGCCACCTTGCCGTCGAGCCTCGACATCACGCGGTCGCGTAGAACACGTTCTTGATCTCGGAGTAGCCGTCGAGCGCGTGCAACCCGAGCTCGCGTCCGAAGCCGGATTGCTTGAAACCGCCGAACGGCGTCGAGACGCGCACCGAGCTGTTGGAATTGATGGAGAGGACTCCGGTGTCGAGAGCGCGCGCGACGCGGAAGGCGCGCGCGCCGTCGCGCGTCCAGATCGAGCCGGAGAGGCCATAGGGGGTGTCGTTCGCGATGCGGATTGCGTCCGCCTCGCCGACGAAGGGGATGATCGCCGCGACGGGGCCGAAGACCTCTTCCCGGGCGACGCGGTCGTCGTTCGTCGCCTCGACGAGCGTGCAGGGGAAGTAGAAGCCGCGTCCTCCGGGAGTCTCGCCGCGGAAGAGGCTCGTCCCGCCGTCGACGTAGGACGCGACCTTGGCGCGATGCTCGGCGCTGATCAGCGGCCCCATCTCCGTCTCGTCGTTCGCGGGATCGCCGACCTTGACCCTGCGCGTCGCGGCGACCAGCTCGTCCAGAAAGCGGTCATAGACGGCGCGCTCGACGAGGATGCGCGAGCGCGCGCAGCAGTCCTGGCCGGCGTTGTCGAAGACGGCATACGGCGCGGCCGCGGCGGCGGCTTCGAGGTCGGCGTCCGCGAAGACGACGTTCGCGGACTTGCCGCCCAGCTCGAGCGTCACGCGCTTGATCGTGCCGGCGGCGCCTTGCATCACCGAGCGGCCGACCTCGGTGGATCCCGTGAAGCCGATCTTCGCGACGTCGGGGTGCTCGACCAGCCGCTGCCCGACGACGCGCCCCGGCCCGGCGACGACGTTCATGACGCCTTCGGGTATGCCGGCTTCGAGCGCCAGCTCCGCGAGGCGGAGCGCCGAGAGCGGCGTCAGCTCTGCGGGCTTGAGGACGATCGTGTTGCCGCACGCGAGCGCGGGCCCGAGCTTCCAGCTCGCGATGTTGAGCGGGAAGTTCCACGGCACGATCAGTCCCACGACGCCGAGCGGCTCGCGGAACGTGAAGTCGACGCCGCCCGCGACGGGAATCGTGGCGCCGTGGTGCTTGTCGACGGCACCCGCGTAGTAGTGGAACACCTCGGCGACCATCTGCACCTCGCCGCGCGCGCCCGTGATCGGCTTCCCGACGTTCTCGGACTCGATGCGCGCGAGCTCTTCGGCATGCTCCTCGACGAGCGTCGCGAGTCGCCGCAGCAGACGTGCGCGATCGCCCGGTGCGACGGCGCGCCACGCGGGAAAAGCGGCTTTCGCCCGAGCGACGGCGGCGTCGAGCTCCTCGACTCCCGCCGGCTCCACTTCCGCGATGACCTCCTCGGTCGCCGGGTTGAGAACCGTCAGTGCCACGGGGGAGGATTCAACACCAATCGTCCAGGGGGAGCCGAGCGTCCTGACGTCAGGCGCGGCGCTCTTCTCGATACCGCGCCGCTTCCTCGACGAGCGCCTCGAACAGCTTCATGTCCTCCCCCGCCTCCGGGTGCCAGAGAACACCGAGCGCAAAACGCCGCGACGGATCCTCGACGGCCTCGACGGCACCGTCGTCCGCATGCGCGGCGGGACGCAGACCTTCGCCGAGGCGGCCGAAGCCCTGGTGGTGATGCGACTTGACCGGCGCGTGCGCGCCCAGCAGCCCGCCGAGCCGCGTGCCCTCGTCGACCACCACGTCGTGATCGGCGAAGACGCCGGGTGTGTGCTTGTGCCCGTCGTGCCCGACGTCGTCCGGCAGGTGCTGCACGAGGTCGCCGCCCGCTGCGACGTTCAGCACCTGCGAGCCGCGGCAGATCGCGAGCACCGGCATGTCCCGCGCCAGCGCCGCCTGCAACAGCGCGAGCTCCGCGCGGTCGCGCTCCGGCACGACGCCCTTCGTCTCCGGGTGCGGCTCCTGCCCGTACAGGTCGGGGTCCAGGTCGGAGCCCCCGGAGAAGATCACTCCGTCGAGTGAGTCGAGCGTCTCCTCGACGCCGTTCTGGCTCGGCGGAACGAGCAGCGGCCTGCCGCCCGAGCGCTCTACCGCGCGCACGTAGATGGCTGGAACGAGCGCGGCCTCCTCGTCCCACGCACCGAACTGCGCCGAAGTGACGTACGTCGTGATCCCGACGACCGGCCTAGCCACGCTCGAACAGCCGCTCGCGTTCCCAACTCGTCACGACCGCATCGAACAGCCGCTGCTCGACGCGCGCGTAGTTGAGGTAGTGCTCGACGACGTCGTCACCGAACGCCGCGCGCGCCATCGTCCCCGCCTCGAGCGCCGCGACCGCCTCGCGCAGCGTCGACGGAAACCGCTCCGCGTCGGACTCGTAGGCGTTGCCCTCCAGCGGCGCACCAGCGGCGAGGCCCTCCTCGATGCCGTGCAGCCCGGCCGCGATGAGCGCCGCGAACGCCAGGTACGGATTGACGTCGCCTCCGGGGATGCGCGTCTCCACACGACGCGACTCCCCGTGACCGACAACGCGAAACGCGCACGTGCGGTTGTCGTTCCCCCACGCCAGCGTCGTCGGCGCCCACGAGCCGGCGGCGTAGCGCTTGTACGAGTTCACGTTCGGAGCGAGGAACAGCGCGAGCTCCCGGGCGTACGCAATCCAGCCGCCGAGGAAGCTCGAGAACAGCCCCTCGTCGCCGAACGCATTCGACCCGTCGCGCCACAACGACGCGTGAATGTGGCACGAGTTCCCGATCCACGTCTGATCCGGCTTCGCCATGAACGTGATCGAGCGCCCGTGCCTGTGCGCAATCTCCTTGGCGCCGTTCTTGTAGACGACGTGGTTGTCCGCGGTCGTCAGCGCGTCCGCGAAACGGAAGTTGATCTCGTGCTGTCCCGGCCACGCCTCGCCCTTGGAGCTCTCGACCGCCAGGCCGGCGCCGCGCATCCCGCGGCGGATCTCGCGAATCAGCGGCTCGTCGTACGTGGTGGCGAGCACGTTGTAGTCGAGGATGTACGGCACCGAAGGCGTCAGCTCGCGATAACCCTTCGCGTGCGCCTCGGCGTACGACTCCTTCAGCAAGTAGAACTCGAGCTCGGACGCGAGCATCGGCTCGAACCCGGCCTCGCGCGCCCGCTCCACCTGCCGCCGCAGGATCTGGCGCGGCGACGCCACGACAGGCGCGCCGTCGTCCCAGTCGAGGTCGCACAGCACGAGCGCCGTCCCCTCGACCCACGGGATGCGCCGCAGCGTCGAAAGGTCGGGCGTCAGGTGGAAGTCGCCGTACCCGCGCTCCCAGCTCGCCATCTCGTACCCGGGCTGCGGGTCCATCTCCATGTCGAGCGCGAGCAGGTAGTTGCACCCTTCGAGCCCGTGCTCGACCGACTCGGCGAGGAAGTACTCGGCGTCCTCGCGCTTGCCCATGAGGCGACCCTGCATGTCGGTGAACGCCGCCACGACCGTGTCTACGGCGCCCGTCTCGACTTCGGTTCGGAGCTCTTCGAGGCTCAGCATCGTGAAAGGGGGAAGGGAGTCGGGGCGAGCCGGCCCCCTTCCCCATGTCGATCCTACGCTTGACTCAGCGGCGACTTTCGTGCGTTGGCGAGTCCGGCGCTGAACGAATCTTGAGCGCCTCGATCGAGCGTCCCTCCCGATAGCAACGACGCGCGGGCGCTTCAGACGGCGCAGGTGAGGTTCATATGGAGGGTCCCCAGCGACGACATCATGGCCGGCGACGCTGGCTCCGGCGCGCGCCGCCTCACGCGTGTGGAGCGGGCATGAGCTACTACGGGACGGCCAAAGGCGCCAAGGTCTTCGCCGCCGGCGCATTCAGCCTGGCCGGCAGCATCAGGTACCCGGACGTGCGCCGCGTCGTCGAGAATCTGTGGACGCGGCTGGCGGTGCCGAACCGCTAGCGGCGGACGGCGGCGAGACGGCGCTTCGCCAGCGCCAAGAGGTCCTCGATATTGCCGCAGAGCTCGCACCGATACGTGCGCACGGTTCCGTCGAGGCCGCCA
>JBJMJE010000268.1:0-25443 GCA_045806505.1 Gaiellaceae bacterium | reverse complement strand
TTCTCCTCAAGACGTCCGACGCCAACAAGTTCCTGCCGATCTGGATCGGTCATCCCGAGGCCGCAGCGATCCTCATGAAGCTCCAGGGTGCGTCGACGCCGCGGCCCATGACACACGATCTCGTCACGGACATGCTCGCGCAGCTCGACGCGCAGGTCGTGCGCATCACGGTGACGGAGCTGAAGGAGAACACCTTCTACGCGACGATCACCGTGCAGCAGGACGGTTCGGAGATCGAGATCGACTCGCGCCCGTCCGATGCGATCGCGCTCGCCGTTCGCGCGGAAGCGCCGATCTTCGTCGCCGACGAGGTGATCGACGAATCGGCGATCGAGTTCGAGGGCGAGGAGATCAGCGACGAGGCGCTCGAGAAGGAAGTCACGAAGTTCCGCTCCTTCCTCGAGAACGTGACGCCGGATGAGTTTGCGTCGGGCGAAGAACCCGACTGACAGCCCCGGTTTTAGGGGCCCTCGCAGCTCCCGAAATCGCGGCTGATCAACTCACCGTTCCGGAAGAGCTCGACGAGCCTGACGCTGTCTGAAACACCTCCGCGGCCGACGATGTTCAGCATGTGGGTGGCGGTCAGAATCTCGTCGTTACGGCCGCCGAACCAGATCGCTCCTCTCAGCGAATAGAGGTTCCCGTTCTCGTCGACGAGGCGCACGCTGTCGAATGTGTCCGTGACGGTGAAATGCGTGGTGCCGGTGGCGTCGATGCTCTCGTGCGTGAGGTGCGTGATCGAGCCCGAGGTGACCGTGTACATGTGCGTCGGGCACGGGAACACGGTGCCCGTGACGTCGAAGCTTTCGCGCGTGGTGGCGGCGCCGGCGGCGAGCGGCAGGAGAAGGGCAGCGGCCAGGGCAACGAGGCTGACGTGCTTGAGCATCGCGATCCTCTCTACGCGTCTGGGCGAATCTCGTCCGTCGAACCTACGCCGGGCCAGGCCCGGAATCAAGGCAACCGCTTCGGCTAGGAGACTTCGCGCTTCGTCAGCTCGAGCACGCGCGTGAAGAACTCGCGTACGCCGTCGGCTGACAGCGGGCCGCGATTCGCGCGCTGCAGATAGCTCATGATCCACTCCTCGCGCTCGGGGTCGACGAAACCGATGCCGTGCGAGTCCTTGTAGCGCTTCAGCCGCGCGACGAGCTCGAGCCGCTTGTTGAGCGTCTCCATCAGCTTGCGGTCGTTGTCGGAGATCGCCTCGCGGAGCTGGCGGATGATCGGATCGTCGGGTTCGGTCACGAGCGTCCCTCCCAGTGCACGTGGACGGGCTTGCCGAGGTCGCGGAACACGAGCGAACGATACGGGTAGGTGAGCTTCGCGCGGCCCGGCTTGTCGACCTCGCGGACGACGATCGAGATCCGGC
The DNA here is from genome assembly GCA_045806505.1 of Gaiellaceae bacterium. GTDB lineage: Bacteria > Actinomycetota > Thermoleophilia > Gaiellales > Gaiellaceae > DASVFB01. The sequence continues at coordinate 24,077 of JBJMJE010000268.1, read as the reverse complement.
CCCGCTCGACGAGCGCGCGCGTCACCTCGATCGAGTAGCCCGCCGACGAGCGCGGGCCCGACGTGATCAGCACGTGCTCCTCGTTTCCGACAGTCGTCACGCGAACGGCCGCACGCGGTGTCTCGAAGCCGGGCACCTGCTCGAAGCGGTACGAGAGCGGGCGCGCGTCGCCGTAGCGCCAGACGTGCACGTACGCGATCCAGCCGGCGGCGAAGAGCGCGAGCAGCGCGATGGCGGCCGCGCGAATCACACGAGCAACGATGCGGCGAGGGCGAGGCCGTTGAAGCTCGCGTGGATCAGCATCCCCGGGATCGTGCTGTTCTGCCGGTAGCGGATCCAGGCGAGGCCGAGGCCGAGGAGCACGATCACCGGCAGCGCCTCCAGCAGTCCGTGCGCGAACGCCCAGAGGATGGCGGTGCCGGCGATCGGCGGCACGAGGCCGAACGGCCGCAGCAGCCCGAAGCCGAGGCCGCGGAAAGCGAGCTCCTCCGTGACCGGCGCGAGCACGACGACGCTGAACGCGAACAGCGCGAACGAGCCGGCGTGCTGCGGCTCCCATTTGCTCGGCGTCAGGCCCTGCTCGCGGCCGGGGTGGAGGAACGGGTTGAGCGCGATATTCACGACGTCGACGACCACGAGCAAAAGGAACCCGGCGCCGATTGCTCGACCCCAGCTGAGCGGCTTGCGCAGCGCGAGGAGGTCCCAGGCGCCGCGGGCGAGCCACGCGATGATCCCGAGCAGGATCACGAACTGGATCGCGGCGCCGACGGCGACGTCCCACTGGTAGGCGGAGTTCGGGTCCGGCGCTCCGTCCGACAGGCGCCCGGCCCAGTTTACGGCCGTGAGCACGGCGACGAACGCGAGCCATGCGATCAGCCGAGCGCGGTACGGGTAATCGGCAGCCGCGTGGATACGCGGCTCGGCCTCTACGCCACCCAGTTCCACAGCGCCCACTGCGTCACGAAGACGCCGAGAAGGATTGCGCCGCAGCCGACGATGGCGGCGTGCGCGCGAGCGTGGCGGCCGCCGAGCCAGGCGAGCGCGAGGAAGAACGGAAACACGACGAGCCCGAAGCGCGGCAGCGAGAGGAGCGGCCAGCGCGAGCTCGGAACGCTCAGCGGTAGCGCGAGGCTCAGTGCTGCGAAGAGCCCGTACGGCGCGCCGAACTCCCGCCACGCGATCACGGCGAGCACGACGAAGAGCGCGAGGAACGCGAAGAGCTCGAGGTTGAGCATCGCCGTGCGGAGCGGCGCGGAGTCCGCCGGTGCGACTGCGGTCCAGTAGACGTGCGCGTTCGATCCCGATGCGAGCTGCTCGACCCCCGCCCACGCTGCGCGGGCGCCGTCCCAGACTCCGCCGAGCGGGCCGGCAGTCGACAGGTGCCGGTGCCACGTCCCCTCGGCACGCGCGAACGACCACGCATCGCCGGAGTCGCGCCACAGCAGCAGCGGGTATGCCGCGAGGAACGGCAGCATCGTCCCGAGCCGCCACGAGCGGCCGCGCGCGATGAGGATCAGCGGCGGCACGAGTGCGAGCCCGGTGGGCCGGGCGAGGACGGCGAGGCCGACGACGGCGCCGGCCCATGCGATACGCCCACGCTCGGCGAGGACGAACGCGGCGAGCGACAGAAGCAGGAACAGCGACTCCGAGTAGACGGCCTGCAGGAAGAGCGCCGTCGGAAAGAGCGCGAGGTAGAGCACGGCCCTGCGGCCGCCGTCGGCGCCGAGGCGTTCCTCCGCGACGCGCTCCAGGAGTACGAACGACGCGAGCGCCGCGAGCAGCGAGACGCCGATGCCTGCCACGACGTAATGGCCGCCGAAGGCGCGGCCGCCCGCGGCGACGAGGCCGGGGTACAGCGGGTAGAAGGCGGCCTCCGCCGACGAGTAGCCGTGCTCCGCAATGCGCAGGAAGTGCACCGAGTCCCAGCGCGCCCACACGTCGGTGACCGCGCCGAGGTCGTGCGTCAGCGACGGGTCGTCCCAGCGCCCCGCCTTCGGGTTCCGCATCGGCTCGAGTGTCAGGAGCGCGAAGAGCGCCGCCGCCCAGATCGCGAGCCGCGACCAGACGAAGATCTCGATCGCCGAACGCGCCGACCGCGACGGCGGCAACGCGTCTCCGGCCGCAGGCCGCTGCTCGAGTCGTTGACCGGCGACCACGACGTCCGGATCATAGGGGTGACATGCCACGCCGCTTCACGCCCAGCGAGGCGAACGAGGAGCTCCGCGAGATCCGCCCGCTCGTGGAGGAGCTCGTGGCGCACCGCCGCGAGCAGCAGCGGCTGCAGGCAGAGCGCCGGGCGCTCGCGCACCGCATCGCCGGGAACGGGGGCGGCATCCACTCGAACGCGCTCGCCGAGCTCGAGGAGGCGGAGCGGCGCGAGCGCGTCGAAGTCGTGCGTTGCGTGAACGCGGTGCACGAGCGCGGCGCGATCGTCAAGGACCCCGACACCGGCCTCGTCGACTTTCCTGCGCGGCTCGAAGGCCAGGAGGTGCTGCTCTGCTGGAGGCTCGGCGAAGAGCAGGTTGCACACTGGCACGGGCTGGAAGAAGGGTTCGCAGGACGCAAGCTCCTCGATCCCGAATAGGACCCCGCTCATGCACAGCTGGCACCGACTCCTGACCGCGGCGATCGTCGTGACGGCGACGCTCGTCTTTGCGAAGCTCGTGGACAAGGCGCTGAGTCGGCGCGAGTTGGCCCCGGAGGTCGCGACGCGCTACCGGACGATCCGGCGTGCCGTGACGAGCGCGATCGTCTTCATCGGCGTGCTCTCGGCGCTGCTCGTGATCCCGCAGGTGCGCGCAATCGCGGGCGGCATCCTCGCGTCGTCCGCCGTCATCGGGCTGATCATCGGCTTCGCGGCGCAGCGAACGCTCGGCAACGCGATCGCCGGACTCCTGATCGCGTTCTCGCAGCCGCTCCGCCTCGGCGACACGATCGTCGTCGACGACGTCGAGGGCACGGTCGAGGAGATCGGCTTGACGTACACGTTCATCCGAACGGGCGACGACACGCGATTCGTGATCCCGAACGAGAAGCTGGCCTCGGATACCATCCGCAACCTCACGATCCGGAGCACGGAGAAGGCCGCGGAGATCACGGTGCAGATTCCTCTCGACCAGGACCTCGACGCGGCGCTCGAAGCGCTGCGCAGCGAGACGAGCGGCGACGTCTACGTCAGCTCGCTCGGCGAGAAGACCGCGGTGGTGACGATCTGTGAGCCGACGCCGTCGCTGGCCGACGCCGAGCGCCTCGCGCGCGAGCTCCGCGTCCGCGCGCACCGGCGGCTGCGGGCCGCCGGCGTGTTCGCATGAGCCCCTCACAGCCCGGGCGCCGCCGGAGCGACGAGCTCGAGCTCGCGGTGCTGCGCGCTCGCCGCCTGCGGGCGCTGCGGAAGAAGCGCGGCAGGCGCCGGCGCAGGATCGCAATCCTCGCTGCCGCGATCGGCGTGGTCGCAGCGCTCGCGCTGCTCACGGTCGGGATGGGCGGTGCGATCGCGTATCACGAGGGCTGCTCTCTCGCCGCGCTCGAGCCCTTCTCGATCGGCCAGAACACGTTCGTCTACGCGGCCGACGGCTCGCGGCTCGGGTCGATTCCTTCGGAAGGGCGCAACCGCCAGAGGGTGCCCTGGCGCAAGATCAGCCCGTGGGTGCCGAAGGCCACCGTCGCGATCGAGGACCGGCGCTACTGGCAGCACGGCGGCATCGATCCGATCGGGATCTCGCGTGCGTTCTGGGCCGATATCAGCAAGGGCGAGGTCGTGCAGGGAGGCTCGACGATTACGCAGCAGCTCGTCCGGAACCTCTACATCTCGCGCGAGCGGACGTTCACGCGCAAGCTCCGCGAGGCGTGTCTCGCGGTCAAGCTCGCGGACAAGTGGTCGAAGCGGAAGATCCTCACGACCTACCTCAACCAGATCTACTACGGCAGCCAGGCGTACGGCGTCGAGGCGGCCGCGCAGACGTACTTCTCGAAGCCGGCGAAGAAGCTGACGCTCGCGCAGGCGGCGCTGCTCGCGGGCCTGCCGCAGGCGCCGTCGCGTTACGACCCGTTCGCGAACCCGCGCGCCGCGCGTGTCAGACGGAAGCAGGTGCTGCGGGCAATGCTGAGGGCGGGTGTGATCACGAAGCGGCAGTACCGGCACGTCGTTCGGGACCACGATCTCCACCTGAAGGCCGGCGAGCTCTACAAGCGCATCCAGCAGCCGTACTTCTTCAGCTACGTGCGCGACGAGCTGGTGCGTGCGTACGGCGAGGCGCGCGTGCGCCACGGCGGGCTTCGCGTGTACACGACGATCGACCCGTTCCTGCAGCGCGACGCGAAGCAGGCGATCAAGGACACGCTGTACGAGCCGGACGATCCCGCCGCGGCAGTCGTCGCGATCGATCCTGCGACCGGCGCGATTCGCGCGATGACGGCCGTCTCGCCGGGCCGCAAGAACAACCAGTTCAACCTCATCGCCGACGCGCACCGTCAGGCCGGCTCGACGTTCAAGCCGTTCGTCCTCGCGACCGCGATCGAGGAGGGCATGGACCCGGAGTCGACGACGTATCTCTCCGCACCGCTCGACTGCTCGACCGGGCCGTGCGCGGTCAAGCCGTGGCACGTCGAGACCTACGACCACACGTACAAGGGGAGCACCTCGGTGGCCAGCGGGACGCTCAGCTCCGACAACACCGTCTACGCACGTCTGACGCTCGACGTCGGCGCCGACAAGGTCGCGAACATGGCGCAGCGTCTCGGCGTGCGGACGCCCCTCGACGTCAACGGCGCGTACGTCCCCTCGATCGGCCTCGGCTCGATCGCCGTCACGCCGCTCGACATGGCGTCGGCGTACGCCACCTTCGCGGCGCGAGGCGTCTACTCGAAGCCGATGGCGATCACGAAAGTCATCCTCGGCAAGGGTCAGGTCGACAAGAAGGCGGGCTGGGGAGTTCCCCAGCGCAAACGCGTGATCTCGGCCGGCGTCGCGTACGAGGTGACGAAGATCCTCGAGGAGAACGTGCAGGTCGGCACCGGCGTCGGTGCGTACTTCGGCAGGCCTGCCGCAGGGAAGACCGGCACGACCGAGAACCACGCCGACGCCTGGTTCAGCGGCTACGTCCCGCAGCTCGAGGCGAGCGTGTGGGTCGGCTACCAGCGCGCGGAGATCCCGATGTACGACGTCCACGGCATCTCGGTCGCAGGCGGCACGTTCCCCGCGACGATCTGGAACCTCTTCATGCAGAAGGCCGTCGCGAACAAGCCGGCGGCCGACTTTCTCGTGCCGTTCAGGTTCCCGACGTTCCGGAGCTGGAGCGGGGAGTGGCAGTACCGGGGCGGCTCGTCCGACGAGACGACGACCGACTACTCCGACACGACGACGACCTACTACCAGCAGACGAATTAGGGGCGGCCGCGCAGCGCTCGTCGCGGGCGTCGCCGTCCTCGGCCTCACGACGGCCGCCGTCCTGCTCGCGTGGCCGGACGCGTCGCCGCTCGAGCCGCGCAACGGCGGCCATCCCGGCGGCGACTCGACGTACGCGTGGATCTTTCTCGCGCTGCTCGCCGGGGCGTTCGCCGCGTACGTCGCGGGAATCGTCATGGCGCGCGCGGCACCGCCGGGCCTCGTCGCGGTGTGGACGATCGCCTGCGCGATCCAGCTCGTGCCGCTCGCGGCGCCGCTACTCCTCTCGACCGATGCCTGGACGTACTGGGACTTCGCGCGGATCGCGACTGTCCATGACGCGAACCCGTATCGGGCGACGCCGAGCGAGTACCCGGACGACCCCGCGTTTCCCTACGTCGGCACCGCGTGGCACGACACGACGACGGTGTACGGCCCGGCGTTCACGCTCGCGTCGGAGCCGCTCGCCCGCGCGGCCGGCACTTCCGCAGACGCGGCGGCCTGGATCTACAAGTCGATCGCGGCCCTGGCGGTGCTCGCGTGCGCGGCCGTGGCGTCACGCCTCTCGCGGCGGCGAGCGCTCGCGCTGCTCTTCGTCGGCTGGAACCCGCTGCTCGCCGTGCACTTCGGCGGCGGCGGCCACAACGACGCCTGGGTTGCGCTGCTCGTCCTCTGCGCGCTCGCCGCGGCGGCCGCGGGGCGGCGGCAGCTCGCCGGAGTGGCGTGGGCGGTCGGTGCGCTCGTCAAGTGGGTGCCGCTGGTCCTGCTGCCGCTGCGCGCGCTCGAGGCTCGCGCGACGCAGCGCCGGGTCGGGCACTGGGGCTTCGCGGTTGCCGCGGTCATGGTCGGCGCGGCGGCGTTCGTCCGCTACGGCACCGGCTGGCTGCACGCCTTCGGTCCGCTGGCGCGGAACGCGAACCACGAGACGAGCTGGTCGCTGCCGCACCGGCTCGAGCAACTCGGCGTCCCGCACGGAGCGGCGATCGCGGTGTTCGCTCTCGCCTTCCTCGTCGCCTACGCATGGCTCGCGCGGGAGGCGTGGCGCGGCCGCGCACGCCTCGGGCTCGCGACGTGCGCGCTGCTGCTCGCCCTGCCGTACCTCGTCGTCTGGTACGTCGTCTGGGCGGTTCCGCTCGCCGCGGCGGAGGACGACGAGCCTGCCGCGCTCCTGTCGCTCGTGCTCTGCGCGTACCTCTTGCGCCAGACCATCCCTCTTTAGGGCGGAAGGACGCGGTGGAAGACGAGCACGCCGTCGCGCTCGAACACGAGCCGCCACGCAGGGTTGTGCCGTAGCCAGACGACCTGCGCCGCCGTCGGCAGCGGTGCGAGCCGGTCGGCGTAGCCCGGCCGCGTCTCGTCGACGGCGATCCACTTCGCGTCCTGGATGTACGGGAAGCTGAGCACGCGCGAGCGCGCGGAGAGATGCGCTCCGAGCGAGTTCGTCGCGCTCACCGGCGCGTGCGGCGGGATCAATGCGAGCGCGTGCGCCGCCACCCGGTCGTGCTCCGTCACGACGGCCGCGCGCGACTGCAGCGACTCCCCGTGCGGCAGTTCGTTCCACAGCGGGATCGCGCCGAGGAGGTAGTTGCCGGCCAACGCCGTGGCGAGCGCGATCGATGCCACCGGCGCTCCGACGCGCTCACGGACGCGGGCGCCGCCGAGCACCGCCGCCGCGACGAGCGGCGGGATGATCGCGGCCGTGTAGTGGAAGTGGATCGACGACTGCGCCGGCACCGCCGAGAGCAGGTTCAGCGCGAGCGGCGGCACGGCGGCGAGGGCGATCGGCGCCAGGAGGCAGAGCCCCGCCAGCGGCAGGACGAGCGTGAGCAGGTACCGGATGCCGATGTGGTCGAACGCCAGGCTGAACAGCGTCCACGGGTGGTGCAGCGCCGCGGCGCGAGCCTCGCTGTAGCGCCCCACGAACGGCGTCTGCCCGCCCCGGAACTGCGGGATCACGAGCGCGACCGCCACGAGCGTCCACGCCACGCTGGCCGCCGCGATCACGCCGCCCTCGCGCCGCCTTCCTCGAGCCAACGCGTACCAGACGCCGAACCCTGCGATGACGAGCGGCATGTCCTCGCGGCAGATCGCTGCCAGCAACGCGAACACGGCGAAGGGGACGAGGCGGTCCTCGTCGAGGTACCAGAAGGCGAACAGCAGAGCCGGGGTCGCCAGCGCTCCAGGATGGAACTCGTTCAGCGCGAGCCAGGTCGTCGCCGGATAGACGAGGTACGTCAGCGCGAAGCCCACGCCTGCACGGCGCGAGCCGACGTGCTTGCGGGCGAGCCGGTACACCGGCAGCGCGCCGACTGCGAGCGCCGTCGACTGCGCGACGAGCAGCAGATCCGGGCTCGGCCAGAGCCACCACAGCGGCGCGAACAACATGAGCACCGGGTCGAGGTGGGCGCCGAGCCGCAGCACCTGCTCGCCGCGGAGGTTCGTCACGCGCAGCGGATGCCCGTGCGCGGTGAACCAGACGGCCTGCACCATGTTCCCGAGGTCGAAGCGCCCCGTCTCGAACGACCGGTGGCGGAGCATCGACAGTGCGCCGAAGCCGGCGGCGAACGCGCCGATTCCGAGCCAGACGGCTAGAGGAGGCCTGCGATCAGCGCGCGCCATCGTTCGCCGAGTATCGCCTCGCTCGCGCGCTCGCGATACGTGCTCAGTCCGCGTGCCGCGATGCCGCGCGTCAGCTCCGGTTCTGCTGCGAGCCGACGGATTGCAGCGACGAGGGCGTCTGGATCGCCCGGCGGGACGAGCAGCGCGTTGTCCTCGCCGGTGAGGAGCTCGCGCGCCGCGGGCGTGTCGGCGGTAACGACCGGCGCGCCGCATGCCAGCGCCTGGAAGACCTTGTTCGGAATGACGCGCCGCGCCTTCGGCGACGTCCCGAAGATGCCGAGCGCGCACCCGCACGTGCGCAACTCGTCGGGCAGCTGCTCGTACTCGACCCATGCGCGCCACTCGACGTTGGCCGGACGGTCGTCCAGCAGAGCCTGGAGCTGCCCGCTGCCGACGACGCGGAACCGAAGCTGCGGTGCGCGCCGCGCCGCCTCGAGGATCGTCTGGAGCCCGTGCAGCGGGATCAGCTTGCCGACGAAGAGGCACGTGAACTCGTCCGGCTGCCGCCACGCCGGCGTGAAGAGCCGCTCCTCGGCGCCGACGAAGCAGACCTCCGCGCGCCGCGCACCAAGATCCTCGAAGAACGCCGCCTGAGCCGCGGTGTCCGCGACGACGAGATCGGCTGTGCGGAAGGCTGCGCGATCGGTCGCGCGCAAGATCTTCGCTGCGCGCGAGTCCGGAGCGAAGCGCCCGCGATCGGACACGAGCGTGTCCGAGAGCGAGACGAGCGGGTTGAAGACGACCGGCCTTCCTCGCGCTATCCGTTTCGCAGCGGGAAGATCGAGGTGGCCGGGGTAGCCGACGACGACCGCGTCGAAGTCGCCGCCGAGCCTCCGGAGCAACGACGTCTCCGCGCGGGCGAGCCGAAGCGCTGCCCCGAGGCCCGCCGAGAACTTGTGCTCGTGTCCGTCCCACACCGAGACGTGCCGCTCGACGACGTCGACGCCCGCGCCCCGCAGGCACGAGATGACCTGGGCATTGCGCGGATAGCCGCGCTCGTACGTCCCGAAGTAGAGGACGCGCAAGCGCTACGAAAGGACTTCCTCGACGTGCACGTCGCGCTGCTCGCGTGCGCGCGCCCGCTCCTCGTGGTGGCTCGTGATCATCTCGCTGATCAGCCCGAGCGAGAAGAACTGCATCCCGACGACGACGAGCAGCACGCCGAGCGTCAGCAGCGGTCGCTTGCCGATCGCGTGCCCGAGGATCTTGTCGATCGTCAGGTAGACGAGGATCGCCGTCCCGGTCAGGCCGAGCAGGAGCCCGAAGCCGCCGAAGAGGTGTAGCGGCCGGTGGCGGTAGCGACCCATGAACGAGACCGTGAGCAGGTCGAGGAAGCCGCGGAGGTAGCGCTCCAGCCCGTAGCGCGACCGGCCGTGCTCGCGCGGCCGGTGGTGGACCGGCAGCTCCGCGACGCGGTAGCCCTGCTCGTGCGCGAGCACCGGGATGAAGCGGTGCAGCTCGCCGTAGAGCACGACGCTGCGGACGACCTCCGCGCGGTACGCCTTCAGCCCGCAGTTCATGTCGTGCAGGCGCAGGCCGGACATCCAGCCCGCCACGCGGTTGAAGATCTTCGACGGGATGCGTCGCCTCAGCGGGTCGCGGCGTTTCGTCTTCCAGCCCGAGACGAGGTCGAAGCCTTCGTCGAGCTTCGCGAGCAGCCGCGGAATCTCGGCCGGGTCGTCCTGGAGATCGCCGTCCATCGTGATGACGCGGTCGCCTGCCGCCTGCGCGAACCCGGCCGCCAGCGCGGCCGCCTTGCCGAAGTTGCGGCGCAGGCGCACGACCTTCACGTTCGCCGCGCGCGAGTGCAGGCGCGTGAGCGCGGCGAACGAGCCGTCCGTCGAGCCGTCGTCGACGTAGACCGCCTCCCACGATTCGGCCAGCGGATCGAGCGCAGCCTCGAGCTCCTCGTGCAGCAGCGCGATGCTGCGCTCCTCGTTGTGCAGCGGGACGACGACCGAGATCACGGCTCCCTAGTATGCGTCGGCCATGGCGACCCTGCTGTCGGTCGACGAAGCTCGGCGCCTGATCCTCGAGCGCGTGACGCCGCTGCCGCCGGAGGCCGTGCCGCTCGCCGAGGCTGCGGGGCGCGTGCTCGCCGAGAATGCGCGGGCGGCCGTGGATCTGCCGCCGTTTCCGAGCTCGGCGATGGACGGCTTCGCGTTGCGCGCCGCCGACGCGCCGGGGCGGCTGCCCGTCGTCGCACGAATCGCAGCCGGACACCCGGCGCCGAGGCCGCTCGCGCCCGGCGAGGCGATGGGGATCGCGACGGGAGGTGTCGTCCCCGAAGGGGCCGACGCTGTCGCGCCGATCGAGGTCGTGACTGACGCGGGCGAGGTTGTCGAGGTGCCTTCCGTCGAGAGCGGCGCGCATGTTCGTCCGCGCGGCGGGGATCTCGCTCGAGGCGACGCCGTCGTCGAGGCCGGCGCCATCCTCCGCCCCGCCGAGCTCGCGGCATTGGCGGCGGTCGGCATCGCCGAGGTCGCGTGCGCGCGCCGTCCGCGTACCGCCGTCGTCACCACCGGCAGCGAGCTTCGCCGCCCGGGCGATTCGCTCGCGCCGGGTCAGATTTTCGAGTCGAACGGCGTCATGCTCGCCGCTGCTCTCGCCTCCGCCGGCGCGGTCGTCGAGCCGCAGGTGTCGGTCGCGGACGACGAGACCGCGCACCGCGAGGCACTCGAGCGCGGGCTCGAGGCAGACGTGCTGGTCACCTCAGGCGGCGTCTCCGTGGGGCCGCACGACCTCGTCCGGCGGATCGAGCGGGAGCTCGGCGTCGAGGAGGTCTTCTGGCGCGTGGCGGTGAAGCCGGGCAAGCCGGTCTCGTTCGGTGTGCGCGGCTCGACACTCGTGTTCGGCCTGCCCGGGAACCCCGTCTCGTCGCTCGTCGGCTTCGAGCTCTTCGTCCGCCCGGCACTGCTCGCGCTCCAGGGCGCCCGCGACCCCGGGCCGCCGTTTCAGCCGGGCGTGCTCGGAGCGAGCGTGCGCCGTAACAGCCAGCGGGACGAGTTCTTGCGGGCGCGCGTGCGGAGCGACGGCGACCGCGCGGTGCTCGAGCCGCTCACCGGTCAGGAGTCGCACATGATCGCGCGCGCCGCCGCGGCCGACGCGCTCGTGCTCGCGCCGAGAGGCGACGGCGAGCTCGCGGCCGGCTCAGGCGTCCGCTACCTCCTGCTCCGCTGACACGACACGGCGGCGAGCCCGCGACGACAGCACCGCGCGCCGGATCGAGCGCCTGAGCGGACCGAGCGGCGGCTGCTCGGCTGCACTCGGATACGGCGCGTACCGGCCACCTGCGAGCGCGGCCAGCTGGGCGGCCGACCCGGCCCAGACGGCGAAGACGGCGAGGGCGACGAGCGAGACGTGATTCAGGGCCGCGAGCTGGAGGAGGTACCAGGGCGAATCGAGGCCGAGGCCGAAGCGGCCGGCGAACTCCCAGACGAGCAGAAGTGGCCCCGCGAGCCCTGCCGTCCAGATCGCTAGTCGAGCAGCGAGCGGACGGTCGCCGAGCTGGGCGAGCCAGAGCCACGCGTGCAGCGACGGCAGCAGGAAGACGAGCGCGAACGCGTTCAGCGCGACGACGAGCAGCGCCACGAGCGCGAGTGCGAGCAGCGCTGCGCAGTGGCCGGCGAGCTCCTCCTCGCGGTCGACCTCGCGCCGCGGCAGCAGCCGGTCGCGCGCGACGAGCCAGCCGGCGGTCGAGATCCCGGCGAGGACCAGCAGGCCGACTACGGGCCAGTCCGTGCCTGCGCTCTCCGTCAAGGCGGGAGCCCGAAGCGACGAGTGCGGCCACCAGCCCACCACGCCGAAGAGCTCGAACAGCAGCGCGACGAAGAGCCAGAAGAGGACGCGGCTCCGCAGGCTGCGGATCGCGGGCAAAAGGCCGACGCGGCGCCGGCTGAGGAACGCGAAGAGGTCGACCGCGGCGACGAGGAAGGGCAGCAGCGCGGCGACGAGCGCGATCTCGACCGCCCAGCCGCGCACGACCCGCGCGCCGAACCAGACGTACGTGGTCGTCCCCTGGGTGAACTCGAGGCCGGCGTCGAGCGACGCGAGCAGCTGCTGCGCCGACCGGCCGATCTGTCCGAGCCGCGCCCTGCTCATCGGCGTCTGCAGGAAACCGGGAGTGTCGCCGACCTCGGTCGGCGGACGGTCGCCGGCGGACGTGAGCGTCACGGCAGAGATGCCTCGCCCCAGAAACGGGGCCTGCTCGTAGGCGCTGAACGGGAAGGCCAGGTCCAGGAGCTGGCGCAGCGCGCTCGGCCTCGTCGTCGGTTCGCCTCCCTGCTCGAGCACGCGCGCTGCCGCCGTCGCAAGGAGGCTGCTGCTCGGAAACTGCGACTTGTCGCCTGCAAACTGGAGACGCGTCGGGCCGTGACCGGCGATCGCATCGAGGTCGACGACGCTGGAGACGTCCTGCGCGAGCGGCGAGTGCTCGACGAAGTGCGCTGCGCCGACGCCGCCGAGCGCGCCGCCGTCCGTCGAGAGGAACACGAGCGTGTGCGCCGGCGTGACGCGACGCGACGTGGAGGGCGCTGTCGAGGCGCCCGCGGGGCTCGCGTACGAGCGCGCCAACTCGATCAGGGCGGCCGTGCCCGAGGCGTTGTCGTTCGCGCCGGAGCCCGCGCCGGTGTTGTCACGATGGGCGACAACCATGATCGCCGACGGCGACCGGCCCGGCACGACGGCGACCAGGTTCTCGAAGGGAAGCCGTCCTCTCCCGGCGACGTCTGCCTCGAAGCGATCCCTCCTGACGACGAAGCCGTACGGCCGGAGCTGATCCACGAACCACTGCGCCGCCAGCGTGGCGCCGGCCGTCGCCGGAGAGCGGTCCGGCGCCGCGCTCGCGAGATCGAACGCCAGTTGCGTCGCGCCGACGCGGTCGAAGGCGGCGGGCAGCGCGGGACGCGGGAGCGCAGCGGGTCGCGTGACGGTGAACGCCGCCAGCAGAAGCGGGAACGCGACGAAGAGCCAGGTCCCGCGGTAGGTGCGCCCGCTGATCGGCCGGTCGAGCGAGCCGCGCCGCGCGCGGCGCCGCCGGCGCGTCGCTGGGGAAGCCGACATCCGTGGCTATAGTAGGTAGACGGACAATTGCCCGTCGTCCGGCAGGCGTGCGCGAATGCCCGAGCCCCCGACCATCCTGCTCGTAGACGACGAGGACGCCGTCCAGAAGCTCCTCACGTACCCGCTCGAGCGCGAGGGCTATCGAGTCGTGTCCGCGCGCGACGGCGAAGAGGCGCTCGATCGCTTCGGCGACGCGAATCCGGATCTCGTGGTCCTGGACATCATGCTGCCGCGTCTCGACGGCCTCGAGGTTTGCAAACGCCTGCGCGCGCGCAGCACGGTGCCGATCATCATGCTCACCGCCCGCGACGACGAGCTCGACAAGGTCGTCGGCCTCGAGCTCGGCGCGGACGACTACATCACGAAGCCGTTCTCGATTCGCGAGTTCCGCAGCCGCGTTCGCGCGCTGCTGCGCCGCGCGAAGCTGCCGGCGTACCAGGGCGACGAGGCGGACGAGGTGATCGCGGCCGGGCCGCTCCGCATCGACCAGGCCCGCCGAAGCGTCGAGCTGGACGGGTCGGCGGTGCAGCTCACGTACGTGGAGTTCGAGCTGCTCCGGATCATGGCTTCGAATCCCGGCCGCGTCTTCTCGCGCAAGATGCTCCTCGAGGAGCTCTGGGGCGGCTCCGACTACCGCGAGCCGCGGACGATCGACGTCCACGTGCGGCACCTGCGCGAGAAGCTCGAGCGCGACCCGAGCGAGCCCGAGTACATCCACACGGTGCGTGGCGTCGGCTACCGGTTTCGCGAGCGGTGAACCCGCTCCGGAGCGTCGCGGCGCGGCTGAGCCTTGCGCTCGTGACGGTCGTTGCGCTCGCACTCGTCCTCGTCTACGTCATCTTCGTCCCGTCGCTGCGCTCGCGTCTGATCGACGCGAAGCTCAACCGCATGGAGGACGACCTCCCGACGGTCGTCGCGGAAATCCCGCTGACGGACCAGCGATTGAACTGGGTCGACAATCTCGAGCGCTGGTCCGGCCGCGCCGATGCGCGCGTCGTCGTCTACACGATCCTCAGTGCGGCGAACGGCGATCGCCCCTCGAGCCTCCTTCCCTACCAGGATTCGAGCGGTTTGACGTCGCGCGACGTGGCGAACGATGCGATCGCGGTCGCGGCAGCGAATTCCCGAAGCCGCCGGTCCGGGACCGTGAAGCACGGAGGCGACGAGTTCGCCGAGGTCGCGCAGCCGGTTGGATCGAACTACATCGCTCTCCTCTCCGCGCCGCTGCGCGATCCGCTCGCCAACGTCCGCACAGTGCAGCGCCGGCTTGTCGAGGCCGGCGCTCTCGCGTTACTGCTCGCGCTCGCCGTCGGCTACGGCGCCGCATTTCTGTTCGCACGGCGCATCCGGCGCCTCGAGGCCGCCGCGGAGCGGATTGCCGCCGGGAAGTTCGACGAGCCCGTCGTGGATCGAAGCCCGGACGAGCTCGGGCAGCTGGCGCGCGCGTTCGATCGAATGCGCCTGCAGCTTGCGCAGCTCGAGGGGGCGCGACGCGAGTTCATCGGCAACGCGTCGCACGAGCTGCGCACGCCGCTCTTCTCACTTCGCGGGTTCATCGAGCTGTTGACGGACGAGGAGCTGGACGAGGCGACGCGCAGCGAATTCCTCGAGACGATGCGCGAGCAGGTCGAGCGGCTCCAGCGCCTGGCGGAGGATCTCCTGGACCTGACGCGTCTCGACGCGGGCCGCATGCACATCGAGCGCCAGCGCGTCAACCTGAGCGAGGTCGCCGAGGATCTCTACGCCGAGTTCCGCGCCGTCGCGGTCGCGACGAGCCACCCGCTCGAGCTCGAGACAGACGGCGCTGCGGCGGCTCTGGGTGACGAGGGTCGCGTGCTGAGAATCGGCCGCGCCCTCGTCGAAAACGCCCTCGTGCACACGCCGGCCGGCACGCGCATCGTCGTGCGTGCCGCCGGGCATTCCCTCGCCGTCTGCGACGAGGGGCCGGGGATCTCGCAGGAGCAGGTCGCCAACATCTTCGACCGCTTCTACCGCGTCGACGGCGCGAAGGCGTCGGGGAGCGGTCTCGGCCTCGCGATCGCCAGGGAGTTGGCCGAGGCGATGGGCGGCAGGCTCGAGGCGCAGTCCACGCCCGGCGACACGTCGTTCATGCTGGAGCTACCCCCTGTGCCTGCCGCTGGGCAGCGCGGTCGTTTCCACGGGAAAACAGATACCCGCGCGGATATCGAGAGCGGGGTGGTTTGATTCGGGCGCGACGGGCACACAGACCTCGACCACACTCGAGAATCCACTCTCACTCGTGTAAGTACGTGTAGGTTTCGCTAGACAAACCTACGGGTACGGCAACACCGTTACATGGCGATCGCGAAGGACACGGCCAGGACCTTGCCGGAGATGGAGCCGCCGGAGCGGCGCATCGTCCGATTGACCATTCCTGCGCGCGCCGAATACATCACGCTCTGCCGCCTCGCACTGACGGGCCTGGCGCGCCTGCGGCCGATCTCCGAGGAGCTCGTCGCCGATCTGAAGCTTGCGCTCACGGAGGCGACCTCGAACTCCGTCCGCCACGCGTACGGCGAGCGCGAGGGCACCGTCGAGATCGCGTACGAGCTCCGCGACGACCGGCTCGTGATCGAGGTGAACGACGACGGCGAGGGGTTCGACCACGACGAGGAGGGCGACATCGGCGACCTCGAGAACCTGACCGAGGGCGGTCTCGGGATCGCGATCATCCGCTCGATCGCCGACGAATTCGTCCTGACGCGCGGCCCGGGCGGTCGAGGCTCGCGGCTCCGCTTCGCCAAGGTCCTCACGGCCTAGCCGGCTTGCTGCAACTCGTCAACGTCGGGCACAAGTCGCTCCGCGACTACGCCTCGCTCGCGGCGCGCGGCCTCATGGACGACATCCGCGCTCTCGCCGAGCCCCTCGCGGGCAAGCGCGTCCTCCACCTCTCCGCCACGGCGTTCGGCGGCGGCGTCGCGGAGATCAACTACACCCTCGTCCCGCTGATGCAGGACGCGGGGCTCGAGGTCGAGTGGCGGATCATCCGCGGCGCGGACGACTTCTTCAACGTCACGAAGACGATCCACAACGCGCTCCAGGGCGACGAGCACGGGCTCTCGGACTCGCACCACGAGATCTTCCGCCGCTACCAGGAGCTGAACGCGCGGGAGCTCGAGGACGACTACGACTTCGTGATCGTCCACGACCCGCAGCCGGTCGGCGTCATCGACCATTTCCCGGCGTCGAAGGCGCGCTGGATCTGGCGGGGACATATCGATTTCTCCGTCCCGAACCCCGAGGTGCTGGCGTTTCTGCTGCCGTCGATCGCGCGGTACGACGCGACGATCTGGCACCTCCCCGAGTACGCGCCGCGGCTGGAAGGACTGCCTCCTGCGTACGTCTGGCCGCCCGCCATCGATCCCCTCGCGCCGAAGAACATGGCGCTCTCGCCGGAGGATGCGGCCTACATCGTCGATCAGTTCGGCATCGACGTGGACCGGCCGTTGCTCACCCAGGTGTCCCGCTTCGACCCGTGGAAGGACCCGCTCGGCGTGATCGACGCCTATCGCCTCGTCAAAGCGGAGGTGCCAGAGGTGCAGCTCGCGCTCGTCGGCTCGATGGCGCACGACGACCCGGAGGGCTGGCACTACTACAACCAGACCCTGGAGCACGCGGACGGGGATCCCGATGTCTTCATCCTCTCGAACCTGAACAACGTCGGATCCGTTGAGGTCAACGCTTTTCAGGTTCACTCGCGTGTCGTCCTCCAGAAATCCATTCGCGAGGGCTTCGGCCTCACCGTCAGCGAGGCGCTCTGGAAGGGGAGGCCGACGGTCGCCGGGCGGGTCGGCGGCATCGTCGTTCAGATCCTCGACGGCGAGACCGGCCGGCTCGTGGAATCGGCGGAGGAGTGCGCCGAGGCGTGCCTCGAGGTGCTGAACGACCCGGAGACGGCGCGCGCTCGGGCGTTGCGTGGCAAGGAGCACGTCAGGACCCACTTCCTGACGCCGCGGCTGCTGCGCGACTGGCTCGTGCTCTTCAACCGGCTCGCCGGCCTGGAACCAGACGTCGCGCACGATCTCGCAACCGTGACTGTTCCGTAGCGCGAGCGGGGATAGGGTCCGGGCGATGCCGCCCAGGCACAACCTGATCGTCGTCTCCAACCGCGGCCCGGTGACCTACGGGACGAGCGGCGGTCAGCGCACGGCACGGCGCGGCGGCGGCGGCCTCGTCACCGCGTTGCGCAGCCTCGTGCTCCATCACGACGTCACGTGGATCGCGAGCGTCATGTCCGAAGAGGATCGCGTTGTCTCGGGTGAAAACGACGGCGAGGCTTTCGAGGAGACGGCCCGCGACGGAACGAGCTTCCGGCTGCGCCTCGTCCCACACGACCCGCGCGCGTACGACTGGTATTACAACGTCGTCGCAAACCCGATGCTGTGGTTCCTGCAGCACCACCTGTGGGGGCTCGCGTCGGAACCCGTGATCGACCACGGCTTCCACCATGCGTGGAGCGAGGGCTACGTCGCCGTCAATCGCTCGTTCGCCGACGCGGTCCTGGACGAGCTCGACCGCGATCCGAGCGCCGCGGTGTTCTTCCACGACTACCACCTCTACGTCGCGCCGCGGATGGTCCGAGACGCACGGCCGGAGACGCGCCTCGTTCACTTCGTGCACATCCCGTGGCCGGGAACCGACAGCTGGTCCGTGTTGCCGATCGAGATCCGCCGCGCGATCCACGACGGGCTCCTCGCCAACGACGTCGCCGGGTTCCACACGGGCCGCTGGCGCCGGAACTTCATGCGCGTCGCCGAGGACACGGTCGGCGCCGTACCGGACTGGGCGCGTGACGCCCTCGGCTACGAGGGGCGGCGGGTCGTCGTCACAGCGGCGCCGATCTCCGTGGATACCGCCGAGTTCGACGAGCTCGCACAGAGCGAAGCCGTCCTCGAGGCCGGCGAAAAGCTCGCGCGCGAACGCCCGGAGAAGCTGATCCTGCGCGTCGACCGCACCGATCCGTCGAAGAACATCGTCCGCGGCTTCCGCGCGCTCGAGCTGTATCTCGACGCGCATCCCGAGATGCACGGCCGCGTCTGCCTGCTCGCACTCCTCGATCCGTCGCGGCAGGAGATTCCCGAATACGCCGAGTACGTCGGCGCGATCCAGCGGGAGGCGCGGCGCGTGAACGACCGGTTCCAGCACGACGGATGGATGCCGATCGACCTGCACATGAGCGACAACTTCCCGCAGGCCGTGGCTGCGTACAAGGACTTCGACGTGCTCCTCGTGAACGCGATCTTCGACGGGTTGAACCTGATCGCGAAGGAGGCGCCGCTCGTGAACGAACGCGACGGCGTGCTCATCCTCTCCGAGAACGCCGGCGCGCACGAGGAGCTCGGCGACTGGGCCCTCTCGGTGAACCCGTTCGACGTCGCCGGCCAGGCGGATGCGATCCATCAAGCGCTCGAGATGCCCGCGGAGGAGCGGCGCGAGCGGCTGACGGCCATTCGGTCGTGGGTGCGAGAGCACGACCTGGCCGCGTGGATCGAGTTGCAGCTGCAGGCGCTCGACGCGGAAGAACTACAGTCTCCCGTGTGAACACCCTCGCGGTCGAGGGGAAGCTCCGGCCGGTCAACCCCGCGACACTCGAGCCGGTCGGCGTGGTGCCGGTTACGGAGGACGTCGCTTACGTGGCCGCGGGCGCGGCGGCGGCTCAATCGTCGTGGGCGAGGTCGTCGTTCGACGAGCGGCGTGCGCTGCTCGAGCGCGTGGCGGCGGTGCTGGTGGCGCGTATGGACGAAATCGCAGCGACCGTCACCGCAGAGACGGGCAAGCCGATCGCCGAGTCGTACACGACCGAATTGATGCTCGGCGTCGAGCAGGTCGCGTGGCTCGCGAAGAACGTGGAGCGCGTGCTCGCGCCGGAGCGGATCCGCTACGGGATCCCGTACCTTGCGCACAAGCGCGCGCGCATCGTCTACGAGCCGCTCGGCGTCGTCGCGGTCATCACGCCGTGGAACTTTCCGTTCTCGATTCCGCTGAGCCAGGTCGCCGGCGCGGTCGCGGCCGGAAACGCCGTCGTTCTGAAGCCGTCGGAGCTGACGCCGCTCTCGGGTGAATGGGTCGCGCGCGTCTTCGCCGAGGCGGGCGCGCCGCCGAGCCTCGTGAGCGTCGTGCAGGGAGCGGGTGAGACGGGAGCCGCGCTCGTGCAGGCGCCGGGCATCGCAAAGGTCGTCTTCACGGGGTCGGTCGAGACCGGCCGCTCCATCGCCACTGCCGCAGCCGAGCTCCTGCGACCCGTGATCCTCGAGCTCGGCGGCAAGGACCCGATGCTCGTCCTCCGTGACGCGGACCTCGAGCGAGCCGTCGAAGGCGCGGCGTGGGGCTCGTTCGCGAACTGCGGGCAGGTGTGCGTCGGCATCGAGCGGATCTACGTCGCGCGGGACGTGCACGCGCGCTTCACGGACGCGCTCGTCGAGCGGGCGCGCGCGCTTCGAATCGGCCGCGGCGACTCGCCCGACACCGATCTCGGCCCGCTGATCACGGAGCGGCAGCGCGACCGCGTCGAGGATCTCGTCGCGGAGGCGCTCGACCGCGGCGCCGAGGCGCTGACCGGCGCGCGGCGTCCGGACGTCGGGCTGCCGGGTTGGTTCTACGAGCCCACGGTGCTCGCGGGCGGCGATCCGGATGCGCGACTCGAGCAGGAGGAGGTGTTCGGCCCGGTGGTGAGCGTCCTCCCGTTCGACGACGAGGACGAGGCGGTGCGTCTCGCGAACGGAACCTCGTTCGCGCTCGGCGCGAGTGTCTGGTCGCGCGACGTCTCGCGCGCACGGGCGGTGGCGTCGCGCATCGACGCCGGGATGATCTGGACGAACGACCTCGGCATCTCCTACGGAGCGGGGCCTGCGCCGTGGGGCGGGCGCAAGGACTCGGGCTTCGGCCTGACGCACTCGAAGCACGGGTTCTACGAGCTGTCGAGCGTGAAGCTCGTGGACTCGGACAGCGGCCGCGTGAGGGTGCCGTGGTGGTACCCATACGGGCCGAGCGCGGTCGACGGGTTCAAGGGCGTGCTCGAGCTGCGGCACGGCGAGGACGGCCTGCGCGGCGCGTGGGCGCACCGGCGCGGCCTCGCACATCTCGCGAAGCGCTACGTGCAGCGATGAGCGAGCTCTCGCACGTCGCAGAGTCCGGCGAGGTTCGGATGGTGGACGTCGGCGCGAAGCCGGTGTCGCGGCGGCGAGCCGTCGCGTCGGCGCGGGTGCGCATGGCGCCGACGACGCTGCAACTCCTGCGCGGGCTGCCGAAGGGCGATGCGCTCGTGACGGCGCAACTCGCCGGCATCATGGCGGCGAAGCGGACGGCGGAGCTCATCCCGCTCTGCCATCCCCTACCGTTAACGCGGATCGACGTCGGCGTTGCTCCGGCTGCTGAAGGCGTGGAGATCACGGCGACCGTGGAGACGACCGCTCAGACGGGAGTCGAGATGGAGGCGCTCACCGCAGCGTCTGTCGCTGCGCTCACGGTCTACGACATGGCAAAGGCGGTCGACAAGGGGCTGATCATCGAGGACGTGAAGCTCGTGGAGAAGACGAAAGCGTGAAGGCGGCGGTGCTGACCGTGTCCGACGGCGTCTCCTCCGGCGAGCGCGAGGACAAGAGCGGAGACATCCTCGAGGGGCTGCTCGCCGGCGACGGCTTCGATGTGGAACGGCGTGTGGTGCCCGACGAGCGCGAGGCGATCGGGGCGGCGATTCGCGACCTCGCCGCGGGCGCCCAGGTCGTTTTGACCACCGGAGGGACGGGCGTTGCGCCGCGCGATGTGACGCCCGAGGCCACGCTCGGGGCGATCGAGCGCGAGGCTCCCGGCATCGCCGAGGCGATCCGCGCCGACTCGATCGCGAAGACGCCGCACGCGCTGCTCTCGCGCGGTGTCGCCGGGACGATCGGCGCGACGCTCGTCGTGAACCTGCCCGGCTCGCCTGGCGGCTGCCGCGACGGCTACGCCGTGCTGCGGCCGGCGCTCGAGCACGCACTGCGGCTCCTGGCCGGCGAAGCGACCGCACACCGGCAGACGTGACGAGCGCGGCCGCCGTTCTCCCGCTGCGCTTCGCGCGGCTCGTGAAGATCGAGCACACGCTCTTCGCGCTGCCGTTCGCGTACGTC
The DNA here is from genome assembly GCA_045806505.1 of Gaiellaceae bacterium. Classification (GTDB taxonomy): domain Bacteria; phylum Actinomycetota; class Thermoleophilia; order Gaiellales; family Gaiellaceae; genus DASVFB01. The sequence continues at coordinate 2,888 of JBJMJE010000268.1, read as the reverse complement.
GGTGCACTGCTCGCGGTCGACGGCGTCCCCTCGGCGCACGACCTTCTCTGGATCACCGTCGCGATGGTCGGCGCCCGGTCGCTCGCGATGGGACTGAACCGGCTGATCGATGCGGAGCTCGACGCGCGCAACCCGCGCACGGCATCGCGCGAGCTGCCGTCGGGATTGCTGACGCGCGCGCAGGTCGCGCTCTTCTGCGCCGCGTCGTTCGTCGTCTTCCTCGTCGCGGTCTTCCAGCTGAACGACGTGGTGCGCTGGCTGTGGCCGATCCCGGTCATCGGCTTCGTCGTCTATCCGTACCTCAAGCGCGTCACGTGGCTCTGCCATCTCTGGCTCGGCGCAGTCGACGGGCTGGCGCCGATGGGCGCCTGGGTCGCGATCACCGGCAAGCTGCCGCTCGAGGCGTGGGAGCTCGGTGGGGCCGTCGCCGCCTGGGTCGCCGGCTTCGACCTCTTCTACTCGCTGTTCGACGTCGACGTCGACCGGCGCGAGGGACTGCATTCGGTGGCAACCCGCTTCGGCGTCGGCGGCGTCTTCTGGGGAGCGCGCCTGCTGCACGCGCTGACGGTCGTGTTGCTTGCGCTCGTCGGCTTCGGCCTCTCGCTCGGCGTCTGGTACTGGCTCGGCGTTGCCGTCGTCGCGGTGTTGCTCGCGGTCGAGCACGTGCTCGTCTCGCCGCGCGACCTGCGTCGCCTGAACGCCGCGTTCTTCACGATGAACGGCGTGATCAGCATCGTGTTCTTCGTGTTCGTGCTCGCCGAGGTGCTGTCGTGATCCGCGCGAGCGGCCTCGCGAAGCGCTACGGGCCGAAGCGGATCTTCGAGCGACTGGAGCTCGACGTCGAGCGGGGAGGATTCGTGCTCGTGACGGGCCCGAACGGCTCGGGGAAGACGACGCTCTTGCGCGTCGTCGCCGGCCTGGCACATCCGACCGCCGGCGAGATCGACGTCGACGTCGAGCGCGGCGCGCTCGGCTTTCTCGCGCACGAGTCGCTCGTCTACCGCGAGCTGACGGCGCTCGAGAACCTCGAGCTGTACGGCCGGCTGTACCGCGTGCCCGAGCGGCGCGAGCGCAGCGGGATGCTGCTCGAGCGGTTCGGCCTCTGGGACGCGCGCAACGAGCGCGTGTCGTCGTTCTCGCGCGGGATGGTGCAGAGGCTCGCGCTCTGCCGCGTGTTCCTCCACGAGCCCGAGCTGCTCCTGCTCGACGAGCCGTTCTCGGCACTCGACGCCGAAGGTGCGGAACTGCTCGACCGGGAGCTCGCGTCGCGCCGCGGCGAGGCGACGTTCCTCGTCGCGACACACGAGCCCGAGCGTCTCGAGCCGCTCGCGACCGCCCGCCTGGCGTTCGCGTGAGGCGCTACGCCGGAGACGTCGCGGCGCTCGCGCGCAAGGATTTGCTGCTCGAGGTGCGCTCGCGGGACACGCTGCCGGCGATGCTGATCTTCGTCGCGGCTGCGCTCGTGATCTTCCACTTCGCGCTGCCGTCCGGGACCGGCGAGCTCGCGGGCCTCGGGCTTCTGTGGGTGGCGATCATCTTCACGGCGTTGCTCGGGCTCTCTCGCGCGTTCGTCGCGGAACGCGAGCAGGGAGTTCTCGAAGGGCTCGTGCTCGCGCCCTCGGATCGCAGCGCGATCTGGCTCGGAAAGTCGCTGGCGGCGCTCGCGTTCCTCGCGCTCGCCGAGGCCATCGCGCTGCCGCTGTTCGCGATCTTCTTCTCCAGCGTCGACGGCGCGACCATCGGCGCGGTCGCGCTCGCCGACGTCGGGATCTGCGCGGTCGGCGTCTTCGTGTCGGCCATGGCGGTCGCGACGCGGGCGCGGGAGCTGCTCTTGCCGGTGCTCTTCCTGCCGCTCGCGATCCCCGTGATCGTCGGCGGCGTCGGGGCGAGCGTCGCCGATTCGCCCGGCCGCTACCTCGGCTTTCTCGCGCTGTACGACGCCCTCTTTGCGACAATCTGTTGGGCCTCTTTTGAGTACGTGGTTACGGAATAACGCACTCGTTGCGTCGGCCGCGCTCGCCGCCGTGCTGCTCACGCTCGCCATCTCGCTCGTCGCGTTCTACGCGCCGCTCGACGAGGACGGGCTGAACCAGAAGATCTTCTACTTCCACGTTCCGATCGCGTTGACCGCGTATGCGTGCTTCGGCTGGGGTGCGTGGAAGGGGCTGCTGCACCTGTGGAAGCGGCCGGCGGGCGCGGACCTCGAGAGCTACGTCGCGATCCACCTCGGCGTGATCTTCGGCGCGATGACGCTCGTCACCGGCTCGATCTGGGCGAAGTACCGCTGGGGCCACTGGTGGCTGTGGAGCGAGAAGCAGCTCGTGCTGTTCCTCGTCTTGTTCCTCTTCTACTCGGCGTATTTCATGCTGCGTTTCTCCGTCGAGCCCGGTCCGCGCCAGGCGAACCTCTCGGCGGTGTACTCGCTGTTCGGTGTCGTGCTGATCCCGATCAGCTTCCTGGCGATCAGGCTCGCGAACGAGTACATCCACCCGGTGGCCTTCAACAGGCACGGGCCGCAGATGTCGGGGTCGCAGTTCCTCACGTTCTGCGTCTGCCTCGTGGCGATGCTGTCGCTCTTCGCGGCGCTCTACCGGCTCGAGCTTGCGGGCAAGCGGCTGGACGCCCATCTGCGCGAGCTGCGGGAGCTGCTGGGTTGACCAACGAGGAGAAGTACGTGGCGGCTGCGTATCTCGTCGTGTTCGTCGTCCTGCTCGCGTACCTGCTGATCATCTCGGCGAAGCTGTCTCGGCTCGAGTGCACCGTCGCCGAGCTCGTCGAGCGGGCGAGGGAGCGTGGCTGAGCTTCTCTTCTGGCCCGTGCTGTTCGCGTACGGGGAGGCTGCTTTCGCGTACTTCCGCGAGACGCGTGCGCCCGGCACACCCGGTCGA
>JBJMJE010000267.1:0-6769 GCA_045806505.1 Gaiellaceae bacterium | reverse complement strand
GCATCAGGAGGAACGCCGCCGCGGAGACGGCGAATGTCCCTGCGTCGACGAGAAAGGCCGCACCCGCACCGGCGAGCCCGATCAGCGCGCCGGCGATCGCCGGACCGATGAGCCGCACGCACAACGGACGCACGAACTGGTCGAGCGAGTTCGCTTCGAGCAGCAGGTCGGGCGGGACGACGTCGCGGACGATTCCGGTGAACGCCGGAGCGAAGACCGCGCCGCCCGCGCCGTACACCGCGACGAGCACGATCGCGTGCCAGAGCTCGAGCGTTCCCATCACGGAGAGGACGCCGAGCGCGGCGATTGCCGAACCGCGGATCGCGTCCGACAGCATGAGCACGAGCCGGCGCTCGAAGCGGTCGCTCACGACGCCCCCGAGCAAGAGCAGCAGCACCTGCGGCGCCATCCAGGCGACGCCGACCAGCGCGAGCGCCGTCGGCACGTTCGAGATCGAGTAGACCTGCCAGGCGATCGCGACCGTGTACAAGCCGTCGCCAAGGAACGACACGGTCATGCCGGTCCAAAGCAGCGCGAAGTCGCGAATCCTTAGCGGACGGAGGATGCGGAGTCGGCTGAGCGGAAGGGGGCTGACGGCCACCTGCTGCGACTGAGTTTCGCAGTTTGTCGCCGAAAGTTCTACGCCCGCCTAGCGGGCGACGAGCACTTCCTCGAAGAACTCGCCCGCGCGCCGGCCCGTGCGGCGGTTCACGTGGCGGCGGAGCCGCTCGTCGAGCCGCAATCCGGCATGTTCGAGGATCTGCGGGTAGAGATCGCGCCGGTCGTTGACGACGATCACCACCGCCCCGCCCGGCCGCAGCGATTCCCGGGCGCGGGCGAGCACGGCGGCGATGCCGTCGACGTAGGCCGCGAGCGCGGCGCGGCTCGTCCCCGCGGCGGCCGCGCCCAGCTCGAGCTCGCGGAGGTCGTCGAGGCCGAGGAGCTCGTAGGCGGCACGGTGCTGCTCGTGGTAGTCGATCAGCCCCGGATACGGCGGCGACGTCACCACGCCGTCGAATGCGCGGCCGAGGTCGACCTCGCGCGCGTCGGCGTGGACGACGTGCGCGTCGCGCTGCTTCGCGCGCACTTTCGCGAACACCTTGATGCGCGTCAGGGTGTCGAGCGTGTAGCGCCGCAGGAAGGGCTTCGCCTGCTCGACGGGACGGCATTCGCGCTTGTGCTTGTGGCACCAGTACGGCCCGCGCTGCGGCACCCGCGGCGACTCGAGGTCGAAGTGCGTCGTCAGCCTCGCCGACCGGGCGGCGCGCGCAAGGATCACGCGCAGCACGTCGCGGTGCTCGTACTGGCCGGCGAGGTCGCGGAAGGCGAGCAGCTCCCGTGCCGCCTGCGGCGCGAACCACTCGCGCAGGTACCGGGACGGCTTCGCGCACGTCGTCACGTCGTCGAGTCGTGACACCACATCGCGAAGCTCGCGCTCGAGCACGAAGAGGTTGTAGTGCTGCGTCTTGACTCGCATGAGCAGGCAGTTGAATGCGGCGATGTCGACGCCGGTTGCCCCGAAGCCGGACTCGAGCGCCTGCACGAGCGTCGTACCCGAGCCCGCGAACGGATCCAGGACGTGCCCGCCGCGCGCGACGTAGCGCTCGAGCAGCGTCTCCGCGAGCTGCGGGATGAACTTTCCGAGGTACGGATGGAGGCGGTGCACGTGCTTCGTGCGCTCGCGCTCGGGAAGGTCGCGCTCCGACCAGGAGAGGTCGAGGTCGATCTCCGAGTACAGCGCGTCCTGCGTCGAGGCCATTGCTCATGAAGTTCGAGAGCGCCTTGACGGCTCCTACGGCAGCGAAGCAGCGACCGCGCTGAAACTCTCGCCGACGAACGCAGGGAAGCAGCGCGCTGCTGCGTCCTCGAGCGACAGCCACTCGTAACGATCGTGCTCGTCGTCGCGCCGGACATCCGCATCCGGTGGCGCCTCGGCAGCGAACAGCGGCCAGTCGTCGCCGCCGAGGCCCGTCTCCGTCAGTGGGAGCGAGAGGCCCGTCTCCTCGCGGAGCTCGCGCTCGGCACAGGCGAGCACGGCCTCACCGGGCAGGCGCGCACCGGCCGGTGGCGTCCAGGCCCAGTCGCCGGCGTCGTCGACTCCTGGCCGGCCGCGGTGAAGAACGAGCCATCTGCGTCCGTCGCGGGCGCGACGCCAGACGAGGATCGAAGCGCCGTACGGCTTCTCACGCGCGACCGGCAGGCCGTCCCACGTCGTCTCGATCATCGGCTCGTCCATCCGGCAGACGCTAACGCGCATGATTCGCCGGTGCGCGAGCCCGCTCCTCCGTATCGCGGCGAGGGAGAGCACGCGCTCTGGCACGTGAGCGAGGATCCCCGGATCGCGGTGTTCCGGCCGCACCGCGCCGTGACTGCGGCGGAGGACGAGCCGCTCGTCTGGGCGATCGACACGCGCCACCTGCCGCTGTACTGGTTCCCGCGCGACTGCCCGCGCGGCACGTTCTGGGCCGGGCGGACGACGATCGACGCGGACGTCGAGCGCTTCCTCGGCCATCGCCCCGCGCGCGTGCACGCCGTCGAGCCGCCCTGGGACGAACGCATGCCGACGACGCCGCTCTACGCATACCGGCTCCCCGCGGAGGGTTTTGAGCCGTACGAGCCGGCGGGCGGTTACTGGATCTCGCGCACGACCGTGGAGCCGGTCGAGGTGCAGCAGCTCGGCAACGCCGTCGAACTGCACCGCGCAGCCGGCATCGAGCTGCGCGTGGTCCCGCGGCTGCTCGAGCTGTGGGCAGACGTCATTGCGTCGACGCTCGAGTTCAGCGGCATGCGGCTGCGCAATGCACGGCGCTAGAACGCTGCCGTGACGCGCTCGAGCTTGCCGGCGCGATCCGCCACGACGTCGAAGCGGATCGAGCAGTGCGCGTGGTCGCGATGCGCGGCGAGCCAGGCGGACGCAGCACGTCGGAGCCGGCGCACCTTTTCGGACGTGACCATCTCCAGCGGATCGCCGAAGCCGTCGCCGGACTTGCCTTTCACCTCGCAGAACACGACCGTCGTGCCGCGCCGCACGACGAGGTCGAGCTCGTAGCCGCCGATCCAGACGTTCTCGCCGAGGATGCGGTACGCGCGAAGGCGGTAGTGCCTACGCGCTCTGAGCTCGGAGGAGTTCCTCAAGCTCGGTGTCGGAGAGGTACGCCTTCGCGCGCCAGGAGCGGCGGTGGATCGGCGACGGGCCGTGCTCGCGGACGGTCTTCGTGTGCGACGGCGTGATGTACCCGACATGGGAAGCGAACCCGTAGTGCGGGTACACCGCGTCCATCCGGCGCATCAGCCGGTCGCGCGTGACCTTCGCGACGATCGACGCGGCGGCGATAGCTGCGCTCTTCGTGTCTCCGTCGACGACGGCAGTGTGGGCGGGCGCCGATTTGCCGAGGCGGAAGCCGTCGACGAGACAGGCTTCTGCAGGCGGCGACAGCGTCTCGAGGATCGCGCGCATGGCGTCGAGATTCGAGCGGTGCAGCCCACGGCGGTCGATCTCGTCCGCCGGGACAACTCGTACGACGACACGCTCGGCGCAGGCGAAAACTCCGCGGTACAGCACCTCGCGTTCCGCCGGTGCGCACTGCTTCGAGTCGTTCAGGTACGCGAGCGGCCGCACGCGATGCTCGCGAAGACATTCGTAGTCGAGCAGCACGCCCGCGACGACGAGCGGCCCCGCGAGCGAGCCGCGGCCCGCCTCGTCCGTTCCCGCGACGAACCGGGCGCCGAGCATGCGGTCGAACTTGAGGAGCTTCTGGCCCGTCCGGCGCACCGCCCGACCATAGCGCGGCCGGCGGCGCCCATTCGTGACGGATCAGTGCAATTTGGGGACGCTCTCGAACCACGACTGACGCCAGGTCGAGGCGTACTCACCGGGCGGCGCGCCGAGAGCGAGCATCGTTGCGCCGGGCTCGAGCGCGACCGCCGAGCGCCGAACCGACGTGTCCGGCACCGCGGCGACGCTGATCGCAGCCGCGTCGCGCGTCTCGTGGTCGAACGTGAAGCGGACGGCTCCACGGAGCACGAGGTAGAGCTCCTGCTGAGCCGAATGTGTCTCGTCGTGGGCGGCGACCAGCTCGTCGCCCACGTCGCGCGCAACGAAGAGGTTCGCGCCGAAGGTGTTCAGTCCGAAGTAGTGCTGGAGCGGGTGCCAGTCCACGTCCGCGTCGGGAACGGTCGGAATCTCGTCGAGGCGATGGACCGCGAAGCGCGGCAATTTACTTCTTCGCGCCGACCTCTGCCGGTGCCTCGGCAGGCGTTTCCTCGGCGCTCTCGACCTCGGCCGTCTGCGGCTCGACCTCGGCCTCCACGGCCTCCTCCGGCTCGGCCGGCTCCTCCGGCACGGGCTCCGGCGCGACGGCCTGCGCAGGCGCGGCCTTCGTGCGGTCCTGCCGGATCTCGCGGATGCGGGCCCGCTTGCCGACCCGGCCGCGCAGGTAGTAGAGCTTCGCGCGGTTGACGTCGCCGATCGCCATACGCTCGATCTTGTCGATCTTCGGCGAGTGCACGGGGAACGTGCGCTCCACGCCCACGCCGAACGACTGCTTGCGTACGGTGAACGTCTCCCGCACGCCCGCGCCCTGGCGCTTGATCACGACCCCCTCGAAGACCTGGATGCGGCGGCGCTCGCCCTCGATCACCTGGAAGTGGACGCGCACGGTGTCGCCCGCCTTGAACTGCGGGATCCCGTCACGCAGTTGCGCGCGTTCGAGTTCCTCGATGATCTTGCTCATAAGAGAACCGGCCGGGGAAGACCGGCGGCGAATGGTAGCTCACATGACGCGAAGGCGTTGCGGCGGCCAGTAGATCGCGAACACCTTGCCGATGATGTTCCCCCGCGGCACGGTGCCCCACCGGCGCGAGTCGCACGACGAGGCGCGGTTGTCTCCCATCATGAAGTAGTTGTCCTTCGGGATCTTCCGCGCGGGGTACGACTGGAAGTCGCGTCGCTCCCTTTGGATGTACGGCTCGTTCAGGCGCTTGCCGTTGATGAAGATGCGCCCCTGGCGCTCCTGCCATGTGTCGCCCGGCAAGCCGACGATCCGCTTGACGAAGACACCGCCGGAGCCGCACGCCGTCTCGGCCGCGCTCGGCACGTTGAACACGACGATCTCGCCGCGGTGCGGATCTCGCAAGTGGTAGATGAACCGGTTCGCCAGCACGCGGTCGGAGAACCGCGCGAGGCAACCCGATCCGCCGGTGCCGCAGTGCAGCGTCGGCTCCATCGACGACGACGGAATCCGGTACGGGTTCACGACCCACGCCTTGATCGCGAGCACGATCGCGACGGCTCCGACGATCGTGACGATCCAGTCGATGATCCCGCGCCAGGGCTGCGGGACGCCGAGGCGGATCAGCGGGTTCCAGCCGTGGTACTCCTCCCGCCGAGGCGGCGGCGCGGGCTCCGGCTCGGGGCGGCGCGGCCAGGCGGTGTCGTCCATCGACGACCACGGCGAGTCGTACGCCGGCAGCGGCTCGTTCTCGTACGCCGGCGGCGCGGGGTCCTCGCGCGGCGCCGCGTCGTACGGCTCGTAGACCGGACGCTGCTGCGGCTCGTCGGGTGCGGTCGCGCCCGCATCGGCGGGCGCGGGCACGCCCGGCCGCTCGTCGTTGTCGTTGCGCGAGACCGGCGACTCTTCGGTGTGCGGCGACTCTTCGGCGTGCGGCGCGTCGGGGTCGAACGGGTGCGTCACAGGGTCGTTCGCTTCCGGCTCTGCGTGCGACGCCACGCGTCGACGCGCGCGTGATGGCCCGAGAGAAGAACCTCGGGAACCTTCCAGCCGCGGAACTCCGGCGGCCGTGTGTAGTGCGGGTACTCGAGACCGCCCTCGAGCTCCGCCGAGAACGACTCGTGCTCCGCCGAGCCCTCCGCGAGCGCCCCCGGCAGGCGGCGCGCGATCGCATCGACGAGCACCATCGCAGGCAGCTCGCCGCCGGAGAGGACGTACGGCCCGATCGAGATCGCGTCCGACGCGAGGTGCTGGACGATTCGCTCGTCGAACCCCTCGAACCGAGCCGACAGAAGCGTCAGCCGCTCCTCCTCCGCGAGCTCCTCCACGACCGCCTGCGTGAGCTGCCGGCCCTGCGGCGTGAGCGCGATCACGCGGTGCTCGGGCATTCCGCCGTACACCGCGTCGAGCGCGGCGGCGACGACGTCGACGCGCAGCACCATCCCGGCGCCGCCGCCGTAGGGATCGTCGTCGATCTGGCCGGCGCGGAGCGGCGTCGTGTCCCGATAGCCGAAGAGGCGCAGGTCGAGCTCGGTTCCGAGAACCGTCGCGACGGGACGCTGCTCGGTGAGCCACGCGAACGCGTGCGGGATCGGAGTGAAGACGTCGAGCTGCAAGCTTTCAGCAGGTTAGTCGGCTTGGTCAAAGCCGGGCTCGACAACGATTGTGCCCGCGTTAAGGTCGATTTCGCGCACGCACGCGCCGACGAGCGGCAGCAGGAGACCGGAATCGAGCTCGAGCACGTCGTTCGCGACGCCCGTCTCGACGTTCGTGACGCGGCCGAGTGGAACACCGCCGACCCGGGTGACGTCGAGGCCGACGAGCTGGAACACGTAGTACTCGTCAGGCCCGGCTTCGGGCAGCGCGACCTTGTCGACCTCGAGCGTCGCGCCGCGCCGCGGTTCTCGGTCGAGCCTGATCACGGGACGGCCGCCTGCTCGCTTCGACTCGAGAACCTTTGTCGGTTCGCCGTCGAGGTACAGCTGCGCCCCGAGGGAGAAGCGCTCCGGCGCCTCGCTTCCGTGCTCGACGAAGAACGC
>JBJMJE010000266.1:0-4137 GCA_045806505.1 Gaiellaceae bacterium | reverse complement strand
ACCTCCCGGGCTGGCACGACGTGCCCGTCACGCAGCTCGCCGCGGAGATCTATGAGCGGCCGGCGATCCTGGAGAACGACGCGTCCGCCGCCGCGCTCGCCGAGTACCGCTACGGCGCCGGTGCGGGCACACGGAACATGGTCTACCTGACGCTCTCCACCGGGGTCGGCGGGGGCGTCGTCGTGGGCGGCAGCCTGTATCGCGGCGCCAGCGGCAACGGCGGCGAGCTCGGCCACGTCACCATCGACTGGCATGGGCGCGCGTGCAAGGGCTGCGGCCGGCGCGGCTGCCTCGAGGCATACGTCTCCGGGACGTCGATCGCCGAGCGCGCGCGCGAGGCGGGGCTCGACCTTTCGACGGCGGAGGACGTCTCTGCGGCTGCGCGCGCGGGCGAGCCGGGCGCGCAACGCGTCTGGGACGAGACGGTCGAGGCGCTGGCGTGCGGACTCACGTCGATCGTCAACCTCTTCGAGCCGGAGCTCGTCGTCCTCGGCGGCGGCGTCAGCCTCTCGGGCGACCAGCTGATCGAGCCCGTGCGGGCTGCGGTGCGAGCGAGCACGATGCAGCCCGCCGGGGAGGCCGCGGACATCGTGCAGTCGGCGCTCGGCGAGCGCGTCGGCGTCGTCGGGGCCGCGGCGATCGTCTACGACCGGACGGTCTCCGGCGGCTCGGCGCATGGCTGACCCCGCGCGGGCGGCGCTCGCCGAGCATCGTGCGCTGACGGAGGGAATCGAGGAGCTCCTGCCGCGCGTCGACGAGATCGCGCAAGCCGTGATCGCGACCTACGACTCGGGCGGCCGGCTCTTCACGTTCGGGAACGGCGGCAGCGCCGCCGACGCCCAGCACGTCGCCGCCGAGCTCGTCGGCCGCTACCTGCGCGAGCGGCGGCCGCTGGCGGCGACAGCGTTGAGCGTTGACCCGTCGGTGGTCACGTGCATCGCGAACGACTACTCCTTCGACGCTGTGTTCGCTCGCCAGGTGCGTGCGCTCGCGCGTCCGGGCGACCTCGTCGTCGGGTTCACGACGAGCGGCCGCTCGGAGAACGTCGTGCGCGGGCTCGTCGCGGCGCGCGAGGCCGGCGCGGCGACAGTCGTTTTCACGGGCGGCGCCGACGATACGGCCGTGGCCGCGCATGCCGACCTCGTGCTGGCGGTCCCGTCGACCCGAGTCGCTCGAATCCAGGAGATGCACCTGCTCCTCGTCCACCTCGTGGTCGAGCAGGTCGACGCGTGGGCGGAGGGCTCGTGAGCGTCCAACCGCAGGTTGGCCAATGAGCGAAGAGCGCGTCGTGCACATGATCGGCAACGCGCACATCGATCCGGTGTGGCTGTGGCAGTGGCCGGAGGGCTACCAGGAGGTGCGCGCCACCTTTCAGTCCGCGATCGACCGCATGAACGAGTACCCGGAGTTCGTCTTCACGTGCGACTCGTCGCTCTTCTTCGAGTGGATCGAGGACAGCGACCCGGAGCTCTTCGAGCAGATCCGCGAGCGCGTCGCCGAGGGCCGCTTCCAGATCATCGGCGGCTGGTGGGTCGAGCCCGACTGCAACATCCCGAGCGGCGAATCGTTCGTGCGGCAGGCGCTCTACGGCCAGCGATATCTGCGCGAGAAGTTCGGCATCACCGCGACGACGGGCGCGAACATCGACTCGTTCGGGCACAGCGCGACGATCCCGCAGATCCTGGCGCGTAGCGGAGCCGACTCGTACGTCTTCCTGCGCCCCGGGCCGAAGGAGATGCCGTTCGACACGCCGCTCTTCTGGTGGGAGGCCGCCGACGGGTCGCGCGTGCTTGCGTATCGCATCCCGCACGAGTACTGCGCGCCGAAAGACGACATCGGCGAGCACGTGGAGAAAGCGATCGCGTCGCTGCCGGCGAGCACCGACGACTACGCCGTCTTCTACGGCGTCGGCAATCACGGCGGCGGCCCGACGATCGCCAACCTCGAGTGCATCGACCGCCTCAACGAGCGCGGCGACCTGCCGCGGCTCGAGCTGAGCTCGCTGCGCAGCTTCTTCGATCACGTCGACTCGAACGGCGAGATCCCGACGCTCCGTGGAGAGCTGCAGCACCACTCGCGCGGCTGCTACACGACGCACTCCGGCATCAAGCGCTGGAACCGCCGCGCGGAGAACCTGCTCGTGCGCGCCGAGAAGTGGTGCGCGATCGCGGCTTCGCTCGGCTTCCGCAACTACCCGCTCGACGACCTCACGCGCGCGTGGAAGCTCGTGCTCTTCAACCAGTTTCACGACACGCTCGCGGGCACCGCGATCGAGCCGGCCTACGAGGACGCGCGCGACCAGCTCGGGCATGCCTCGTCGCTCGCCGCGGATGCGTTCAACTCGGCGGTGCAGTCGATCGCGCGCCGGATCCGCATCGAGCAGGAGGACGAGACGCGCCCGGTCGTCGTCTTCAACCCGCACCCGTGGCCGCTGCGCACGGTGCAGGAGGTCGAGTACACGTGGATGCGCGAAGAGGGCGCGCACGTCGTCGACGACGAGGGGCAGGAGGTGCCGGTGCAGCTCGCGCGGTCGCTGACGACGATGAGCGGTCAGCGCGCACGACTCGTGTTTCCGGTCGAGGTGCCGCCGCTCGGTTACCGCACATACCGCGTCAAGAAGGGGACGGTGGAGTGGGAGTCGCCGCCGGCGACCGACACGCGGCTGGAGAACGAGCAGGTGTTGGTCGAAGTCGACGAGCGCAGCGGGCGCATCGCGAAGCTCGTGCACAAGCCGTCGGGCGTAGACGTGGCGGCGCCGGCCAAGCCGCACGCCGTCGTGATCGACGACCGCAGCGACACCTGGGGCCACGGCGTCGTCGCGTACGACGACGAGGCGGGCGAGTTCGAGTGCGAGTCGGTGCGGCTGCTCGAGAACGGGCCGGTCCGGTCGATCGTCCGCGTCGAGAGCCGCTACGGGGACTCGACGCTGCGGGAGGACTACATCGTGGCGGTCGGTGCGCCGTACGTGGACGTGCGCGTGACGATCGACTGGCGCGAGAAGCTCGCGCTGCTGAAGCTGCGCTACCCGACGTCGGTGGAGACGGACACGGCGACGTTCGAGACGCCGTACGGCTCGATCGAGCGTCGCGCCGGAGGCGACGAGGAGCCGGGCCAGGCATGGGTCGACGTATCCGACGGCAGCCGCGGGCTGACCGTCGCGAACGACGCGAAGTACGGCTACGACGTCCGGCGCGGCGATATCGGGATCAGCGCCGTTCGCAGCCCGGTCTGGGCGTGGCACGACCCGCGCGAGCTGGAGGACGAGGGCGACTACGTGTACATGGATCAGGGACGGCAGACGTTCAACGTCCGCCTGATCCCGCACGCGGGCGACCCGCGCGACGCAGACGTCGTCCGGCGCGCGATCGAGCTGAACCAGCCGGCGTTCGGGCTGATCGAGACGTTCCACGAAGGGCCCTTGCCGCAGCGCGAATCCTTCGGCGACGACGGCGGCGGCGACGCGGTGGTGACGGCGGTCAAGGGCGCGGAGGACGGCGACGGCTTCGTCGTTCGCGCCTACGAGAGCGCGGGTCGCCCCTCGCACGCGCGCTTCGAGCTCCTCGGCCGCGCGATCGAATCGGACTTCGGCGCGAACGAGATCAAGACGTTCGTCGTGAACGGCGACGACGTGCGGGAGACCGACCTGCTCGAGTGAGCGGCTGGCAGCTCAAGGGCTGGCTCGGCGAGGAGTGGCGCTGGCACGTGAACAAGCCGTGGGACGCACCCGGTTGGCTGCCGGCGCGTGTGCCCGGGAGCGTCGTCGACGACCTCGTTCGCGCCGGCGAGCTTCCCGACCCGTACTTCGAGCGCAACAGCCGGCTCGCCGAGTGGGTCGCGGAGCGCACGTGGGTCTACCGCCGACGCGTGAGCGGCGGCACGATCGCGTTCGAGGGCGTCGACCACGAGGCGACGGTGTTCGTGGACGGCGAAGAGGTCGCGAAACACGCCGGCGCCTTCACGCCGTACCGCGTCGACGTCCCGGCGGGCGAGCACCTGCTCGCCGTCGCGGTGCACGCCGCGCCTGAGAGCGAGGCGCAGGTCGGCAGGACGAGCCGCGTCCGCGTGCACAAGAGCCGCATGGGCTACGGCTGGGACTTCTGCCCGCGGCTGATCCACCAGGGCATCTGGCGCCCCGTC
>JBJMJE010000265.1:0-3301 GCA_045806505.1 Gaiellaceae bacterium | reverse complement strand
GCGGACGCGTGCTTCGTCTACCTCTACGACGAGCGCGCCGGAGAGCTCGTGCTTCGCGCGACGCACGGCACGCGCGTCGAGGAGATGACGAAGCGCCCGCGGCTGCCGCTCGGCCAGGGCATCACCGGCGTCGCCGCCCAGGAGCGACAGCCGGTGATGCTGCCGGCCGACGCGCACCTCGACCCGCGTTTCCGCGCGTTCCCGAACCTGCGCGAGGACCGTTTCCAGTCGATCCTCGCCGTCCCGATCCTCTCGCGGCACACGCTCGAGGGCGCGCTGAACGTACGCACCATCGCGCCGCGCGAGTTCACGCAGGCGGAGATCGACCTGCTGCTCGCGATCGCGGCCCAGGTGGCGCATTCGATCCAACACGCGCGGATGTATGCGGCGGCACAGCGGCGAGTCGACGAACTGGAGGCGCTCGCACGGATTTCCGAAGCGGTCTCGGACTCGCTCTACCTCGAGGAGTCTCTCGCGGCGATCGTGCGCACGACGATGGACGCGCTGGGCGCGACCGGTGCGGCGCTCGTGCTCGACGACGGCGAGATCGCCTGGCCGGAGGGTCGTTCCGGCGCGTATGCGGAGCGACTGCCGCTTCGCTGGCGCGGGCGGCAGATCGGCGAGCTCGTCTGCGATCGCGACACGCCGTTCACGGAGGAGGAGCGGGCGCTGCTCGTTTCGATCGCACACCACGCCGCGGTCGCGCTCGAGCACGGGCGCGCCGTCATGCGCGGCGTGCTCGCCCAGGAGATCCACCACCGCGTCAAGAACAACCTGCAGACGGTCGCGTCGCTGCTCCGCCTCCAGGCGCGCGCGACCGACGGCATCGATCCGCGCGAGGCGCTCGAGCACTCGGTCAACAGGATCCTCGCCATTGCCGCGGTGCACGAGGTCTTGACCGAGCGGCGCGAGGACGACGTGCTGCTCGACGACTTGCTCGACCGGCTTCGCGCGATGCTCGTGCAGGGAATCGGCCCAGGTAAAGACGGCAGAGTGAAGCGGGTCGAGTCCGCGCTCGAGCCCGTTGCGCTCGCGGGGTCGCGCGCGACGGCGCTGGCGCTCGTCTTCAGCGAGCTCCTGCAGAACGCGCTCGAGCACGGCGGCGAGGACGTGCGCATCGAGCTCGCACGGCGAAATGGCGACGTCTTCCTGGCGATCGCGGACTCGGGCGCGGGACGCGCCGACGGCGCCGACGGCACCGGCCTCTCCATCGTCAGGGCGCTCGTCCGGGACGAGCTGAACGGCCGGTTCGAGCTCGTGCGCGGCGAGGCCACACGCGCCGAGGTGGTCTTCCCGGCGTAAGAGCCGCTCTTTGCGAAAAACCGGTCGCTTGTACGGCATAACCGGTACGGCCCCGGGCACGTTGGTCCCCTCGTGGAGCTCGTGTTCTTCTCGATGGAAGCGGCCGCAGTCGGCTTCTTCATTGCCATGTGGCTGGCCTCCGTGATCTGGACGGCTCGCGACGCCCAGCGCCGGTGCCGTCACGTCTCGCTTCGCCTCGGTGCTCCGCTCGTCGCCGTCGTGCTCCCGTTCGTCGGCGCCGGCCTCTACGCGCTGGTCAAGCCGTGCGAGGAGCGAGCGGACGTACGCGCGCGGCGGCTCCGCGCGCGGTTCCTCGAGAGCGTCGTGAACGGCGACGCAGAGCGCTGCGTCGAGTGCGCGACGCCGCTTCGGCCCGAGTTCCGCTGCTGCCCGGCCTGCGGCGAGCGCGTCCGCTCGACCTGCGACGGATGCGGCCAGCCGGTTCGCACCGTTTGGACGACGTGCCCGTGGTGCACGAAGCGGGTCGGCCGGCCCGGCGAGGTTGCAGCCGAGCTCTCCGAAGTCGCCTAGCCCGGACTCCTACGCGACGATCCGCTGGAGGCGTCGCCCCTGCGGCGTCGGCAGGTAGAGCGCCCGCGGCGGATACGCATCCTCGATGCGCCGCTCGACGAGCTCGGCCGCCTGCAGGTCCTTGAGCGCAAGGGCCAGCGCCCGCGGCGTCACCCCCGGCACCGACACGCGCAGCTCGGAGAACCGCGCCGGCCGGCCGAGGGCCGCGAGCACCGGCAGCGACCACTTGCGGAGCAGGACGTCGTCCTCGTTCGCCGCGAGCAGCTTCGCGCACCGCTGCGCGATCCGCTTGCCCTCCTCCGTGAGGATGTACTCCGGTCGCAGCGGGTGCCCGTACCCCGGGTTGCGCACGACCAGCCCCAGCGCGAGGAGCGAGTCGAGCGCGCGCCGCAGCGAGTCGCTGCCGACCCCGAGCGTCCCGGCGAGCGCGGCGAAGCGCGATCCTCGCTGCCGGAGCAGCTCCGCCAGCACCGGGGCAGACCAGCGGTGGTGGAAGAGCGCGATCAGATCCGGGATTGACACGAAACTGTATCTAGTATAAAAACAGGTCAGGACGAACTCAACACGGGAGGAGCACGCATGACCCAGACCGCCGCCGAACCCCTCACGACGCCGTTCGAGTACGACCGGCAGCTCGTGATCTCCGTGAACGTCTCGAACTTCGACAAGGCCGTCGAGTGGTATCGCGAGGCGCTCGGCTTCGAGGTCGTCTACAAGCTCGACCAGTACGGCTGGGGCGAAATGCGGACGCCCTGGGGCGGAGTCTTCGTCGGCCTCGGCCAGAGCGAGGAGCTCAAGCACGGCGGCACCGTGCCGACCTTCGGCGTCAAGGACATCGTTGCCGCGCGCGCGCACCTCGAGTCGCTCGGAACCAAGTTCGACGGCGAGACGCACGAGATCGAGGGCATGGTCAAGCTCGCGACGTTCTACGACCCCGACGGGAACGCGTGGATGCTCGCGGAGTCGCTGATGAGGGACGAGCGGTAGTCCGCGGGCGGGGTAGCCTCCTCGCATCCGCGTCCTAGTCGCCGAAGACGAGACGATCATCCGGCTCGACCTGGTCGAGCTGTTGAAGCGCGCCGGCATGGACGTCGTCGGCGAGGCGCGCGACGGCGAGGAGGCTGTCGCGCTCGCGCTCGACCTGGAGCCCGACGTCGCGATCATGGACGTGAAGATGCCGAAGCTCGACGGCATCGAAGCGGCGCGGCGCATCCTCGACGAGCGCCCGATCCCGATCGTGATGCTGACCGCGTACGGTCAAGAGGAGCTCGTGTCCCGGGCGGTGGAGGCCGGCGTCTTCGGTTACCTCGTCAAGCCGTTCCGCGAATCCGACCTGCTGCCGGCGATCCAGACCGCGCGCGCGCGTCACGAAGAGCTGTCGGCGCTGCGCGAGGAGGCGGAGTCGCTCGCGGAGGCGCTCGCGGCACGCAAGGCGATCGAGCGCGCGAAGGGCCTCTTGATGGAGAAG
>JBJMJE010000264.1:0-14050 GCA_045806505.1 Gaiellaceae bacterium | reverse complement strand
CGCTCGCGGTGTAGGAGACCGCGAGGCCGGAGGACGCGGTCGCGCCGAGCCCGAAGTCCGCGTCGCCCGCCTTCTTGTCGGAGAGCGCCGCGAACGTGATCGTCTGACTCGCCTTTGCGATCGTGAAGGTCCGCGCGACCGCCGCCGCCGCGTTGTAGGCGGCGTTGCCGTCCTGCGACGCCGTCACGGTGCACGAGCCCGCTCCGGCGATATGCACAGCCGCGCCGGTGATCGTGCAGTTGCCGCCGGCGGCGAGGGAGACCGCCAGGCCAGACGACGCCGTCGCGCTCACCGAGAAGTCGGCGTCGCCGAAGGTCTTGCTCGACAGGGCGCCGAACGTGATCGTCTGCTCCTGCTTCTGCGCCGTGATGC
Organism: Gaiellaceae bacterium; assembly: GCA_045806505.1. Lineage (GTDB taxonomy): Bacteria > Actinomycetota > Thermoleophilia > Gaiellales > Gaiellaceae > DASVFB01. The sequence continues at coordinate 13,678 of JBJMJE010000264.1, read as the reverse complement.
CGACGTTCTCGGTCACCTGCGGAGCGGCGTTGAAGTTCGTGTTTCCGAGTTGGTCGTACCTGACGGTGCAGGTGCCGCCGCCGCTCGTCGTCGTGAAGAACGACCCCGAGTTCGTGCAGGCACCGGCGCTCGAGTACGAAACCGATCCTCCGGCGGCGTTCGCAGACACCGAGAAGCTCGAGCCACCGGCAGCGGACAGCGGCGCATGCGTGTTGACCGTGATGGCCTGATTCGCCTTCGCGATCTGGAACGTTCGCGGGACGTTCGTGGCGCCGTTGTAATTGACGTTCCCCGTCTGCGAAGCCGTGATCGTGCACGACCCGGCTCCGGTGATGTGCACCGTCGTTCCGCTCACGGTGCAGCTGCCGCTCGGGCTGAAGCCGACGGCGAGATTCGATGTCGAAGTCGCGCCCGCGGCGAAATCCGCGTCTCCGAACGTCCTGTCCGCGGGCTGCGCGAACGTGATCGTCTGATTCGCCTTGCCGACGGTGAGGGTCGTCGAGCCGGTGATTCCCTGCAAGCTGGCGCTGATCGTGCTCGTCCCAACACCGGTCGGATGAGCGAGCCCCGCGGCGTTGATCGTGGCGACCGCGAGCGTCGCCGACAGCCATGTCGGTGCGGAGGGAAGATCGTTGGTCGAGCCGTCCGTGAAAATGCCTGTCGTGCTGAACTGCTGATCGGTACCGAAGGGGATCGTCGGCAGCGGCGGGTTGACCGTGATGCTCGCGAGCACCGGCGCTCCGACGGTCACCAGCGTGCTGTCACTGAGCGCGCCGAGTGTCGCCGTGATAGTGCTCGTCCCCTCGTTGGCCGCGTGCACCAGCCCGCCTGCCGTGAACGGAGACGTAGTGACGGTCGCATTCGCCGGTGTCGACGACGTCCACACTGCAGTCGACGTCAGGTCGATGGTTGCCGCGTTCGAGTAGTTCCCCGTGACCGTCAGCTGCTTGTCGAGGCCTTTGGGAACAGCCGGGCTCGGCGGACTGACAGCGATGCTGTTCAGCGTGATCGTCCGATCGACGATCGTGACAAGCACGCTCGATCGCGCGATGAAGTTGTTGCTGAAGAGGAAGAGCGTGAACGTCTCCAGCCCCTCCGTCACCGGACAATCGAGTATCTGAACCCGCACGACCTTGGTCGTCTCACCCGGCAAGAACGTCAGAGAACCGGTTGTCCTGACGTAATCGTTGTCGCAAGATTCGCCTTCGATCGCCGTCGCGTCACTCGTGCTGAAGCTCACCGCATCAGGGTTCAGGCCGGGGGCCGACAGACTCAACGTCAGGTCGACGAAGCCGTCGCTCTCGCCTACGACGACGTCCGGCTGAATCGAGACGAACGGCTGCCCTGTCGCCGGGGCGTCACTCGGACCGATGAGCACTCGCGCGGCCGCGTCCCCGATCGTCGCACCCGAGGGATTGCTCAGATTGAACGAGAAGCTCTCGGCGGGCTCGGCCGGTACGTCATCGAGGATGGGCACGAGAACGGTCTTCACGACCTGACCGGCTGCGAACGTGAGCGTGCCGTTGACGGCGGTGTAGTCCGCGCCCGACGTTGCCGCGCCATCGCTCGTCGCGTAATCGACCGTGGCCGGGCTTGCGGATGCTTTGCCGACGAAACCTCCGAGCAGCACGGTGACGAGCGCGTTGCCGCTCTGCTCGTCGACCACGACATCACGTACGACTGCGCTCGGCGCCGGCACGACCGTGTCGTTGTCGACGATCGTGATCAGCGTGCTGCCGCGCGCGATGAAGTTGTTGCTGAACAGGAAGAACCTGAACGTTTCCGGGCTTTCGAGGACGGCGCAGTCGACTATCTGGATGTGCACGACCTTGCTTATCTCCCCCGGCAGGAACGTGAGCGTGCCGGCCGCCCTCACGTAGTCGCTGTCGCAGGCTGTGCCCTGCGTAGCGTTGATCGCGGCCGTGTCGTAGCTCACCGCCACGGAGTTCAAGCCCGGGGCGGACGGGGTCACCGTGACATCGGCGAAGCCGTCGGCCTCGCCCACGATCACGTCGGGGGCAGCCGAGACGTACGGATTCGCGACCGGCACGGCAAGAGGCGCGCCCTTCGCGTCGCCGGACGCACCCGCAACGAAGGACACTGCAAGAACCGCAACCCCCGCTGCCAGCCACAACCGCATTCGCCCGCTCCTCGACCCCGTCGAGTTCGTGCACTCTGATCCCTTTGCCCGCGAAGGTCAACTGCGGACGCGTCGCCTTCGCTGCCTCACGGCCGAGGACTAGTTCGAGAGCTCGCCTTTCGCCGCGTCCCAGCGCCACAGATTTTGCGGCGTGACGTGGGTGCCCCCGAGCCAGCGATCGATGCCGGGCAGCTCGACGCGGTCGAGCTCGCCGCGGAGAACGCGCTCGCCGTCTCGCGTCAGCCGGATCGGCAGGCGCGCGAACGCGTTGCCGTCGCTCAGGGGCGGCGGCGGCGGCAGCGAACCTCCGTCCGCCGTCTCGAGCAGCCCGCCGAGCCGGGTGAGGATGCGGAAGAACCATGCGTCGCCGAGAAACGCCGCGTCCTCGACCTTCTGTGCAGCGACGAACGCAGCGATCGGAGTGCTCGCGCCTGCTTCGATGGCCTGCAGCGCACGCCGTTCGGTTCCCGACAGTCCGTCGGCCGGCGCGGGCAGCTCTTCGAGCAGCCGCTCCAGCGCCGGCGCGACGAACGGCAAATCCGGCCGTCCCTCCTCCTTCGCAAGTCGCGCCAGCTCACGCGGGTCCGGCGCGCAAAACGCGTCCCACAGTGCGGCCGCGTCGTCGAGCGTGTCGGGCGTCGCAGCGCGTCGCAGCGGCCAGAGTGCCTCCAGCTCGTCTGCGGCGAGAGGGCCGAGGAACGTGTCGACGACGAGCAACTCCGGCATGACTCCCGTATCGCGCGCGAGCGTGAGGGCGTCCAGCAACTGGAGCTGGTCGTAGAGATCGTGCTCGAACCACAGCACGACCTGGCCACCGCCGCGCAGCGCCTCGAGAACCCGACGATCGCGCTCCTCGAGCGACGACTCCAGCTCGTCCGGTGTGCCCCAGCCGCACCCGGCGAGGAACGTCGCGCGCACGCGCAAGAGCTCCGCGCGCGGCACGTCCGGCACCGGCCCCTCGTGGAGCACGTCGCGCCAAACGACGACCTCGCCGCCGAGCGCCGTTTGCCGCAGCGTGTTGCCGGCGCTCTCGCCGTTCGTGACGTGGAGCGGGCCGAGCACTCAGTTCCCGAGCACGCGCCGGACGATCACACGGTCTCGCAACCGATCGGGCAATCGTTCGACGCGGGCACGAAGCTTCGCGTCGCGGCCGACGAGGTAGCGCGTGCGCGGCTTGTCCGCCATCAGGGCATGCTCGACGGCGTCCGCGACGGACTCCGGCGGTGCACCGGCCGTGCCGCGCTTCACTGCGAGCTCGCGGAAGGCATCGATGCGCGCGCCGTACAGCTCGGCCGCCTCGGGCGGCGGCTGGGGACGCTCCCTCGTCCAGATCGGCGTCTTGATCGTGCCGGGCTCGACGATCGCGACGTGGATGCCCCACGGCGCGAGCTCCACCCGCAGCGCATCGGTCATCGCTTCGAGCGCGAACTTCGACATCGCGTATGCGCCGAGGAGCGGCAGCGCGTTCAGGCCGGAGATCGAGCCCATGTTGACGACACGGCCGCGCGATGCGCGCAACGCGGGCAGACAGAGCTGCGTCATCCGCAGCTGGCCGACGACGTTGACCTCGAGCTGGCGGCGAAGCTCGTCCGGCGGCAGGAACTCGAGCGGTCCCGCGACCGCGACGCCTGCGTTGTTGACGAGACCGTGCAGCTCGGGCAGCTCGAGCGCCGGCGGATCCGTCACGTCGACGAGCACCTCCTCGGTGCCTTCGGGGGCCGAGCCTTCGCGCCGAACTCCGGCGAGCACACGCCAGCCGCGGTCGCGCATGCGGACGGCGCACGCCGCTCCGATCCCGGAGGACGCGCCAGTGACGAGGACGGTTCTCAATCGAAGAGCTGCGAGGCGATGCGCGCGCGGTGCTTCGACGCGTACCCGTGCTGCGCCTGGATCCACAGCGCACGCTTGTAGTACTCGTGCAGCACGTGCTCCCACGTGAAGCCGATTCCGCCGTGCACCTGGATCGAGCGCTCACAGGCAGCAACTGCCGCGTCGCCGCAGTACGCCTTCGCGGCCGCGCACGCAATGTCGACCTGTTCGTCGTTCTCGGCGACGCACCATGCCGCCCAGTACGCGAGCGAGCGCGCGAGCTCCGTCTCGACGTACGTGTCCGAGAGCTTGTGCGACACCGCCTGGTACGTCCCGATCGGCTTGCCGAACTGCTGCCGCTCCTTGGCGTACTCGATCGCGAGCTCGAGCACCTTCGCCGAGATCCCGACTGCCTCGAGCGAGAGCGCCGCCAGCTGCTCGTTCTCGGGCGCCGAATCGTCGAAGAACTCGCTGCCCCGATTCGCTCGCCCGGCCTCCTCGTAGAGGACCGCGCGATCGAGGAAGCCGAGCTCGGCGACCTCGTCGCGACCCCAGCCGCCGTTGGCGAGCACGGTGCGCGCCTCGCGCCTCAGCGTCTCCTGATCTTCGGTGAAAGAGAACTGCATCAGCGACTCCGTGGTAGGCCGAGCACGCGCTCGGCGATGATGTTGCGCAGGATCTCGCTCGTCCCGGCTTCGATCGTGTTGCCGCGCGAGCGGAGCTGCTGGTAACGCCAGTAGCCGTCGTCCTCGCCGCCGAGGATCTCCATCGCGAGCTTCGTCAGCCGCTGGTTCTGCTCGGACCAGTGCAGCTTCGAGCCCGAGCCCTCGGGGCCGGGGATGCCGGTCTCCATCAGCGTCGCCAGCGAGCGGTTGTTCGTCAGCTTGAGCGCCTGCAGCTCGATCCACTCCTGCGCGACGCGATCGCGGATCAGCGGGTCGTCGGCCGCGCGCTCTTTCGCGAGCGCGACGAGCTTTGTCACCTGCAGCTCGAGCGCGCCGCCCAGCGCGAACCCGAGCGTGCCGCGCTCGTGCAGAAGCGTCGTCATCGCGACCTGCCAGCCGCCGCCCACCTCACCGAGCAGGTTCTCCTTCGGCACCTGCACGTCGGTGAAGAAGATCTCGTTGAACTCCGGCTCGCCTGTGATCTGGCGCAGCGGACGGACCTCGACACCGGGCGCCTTCATGTCCGCGATCACGTACGTCAGACCCTTGTACTTCGGCGCCTCCGGATCGCCGAGCCCGACCAGGATGCAGTAGCTCGCGAGGTGCGCGACCGACGACCACACCTTCTGGCCGTTCACGAGGAAGTGGTCGCCCATGTCTTCGATTCGCGTGCGTACCGCGGCGAGATCGGAGCCTGCGCCCGGCTCCGAGAAGCCCTGGCACCAGATCTCCTCTGCGGTGAGCATCTTCGGCAGGTACCGGCGGTTCTGCTCCTCGCTGCCGTGCGCCATGATCGTCGGCCCGGCCATTCCGAGCGCGATCACGTTCATGTGCGACGGCGCCTCGTGGCGCGCGAACTCCTCGAGCACGATCGCCTGGTGGCTGTACGGCTCGCCGCGGCCGCCGTACTCGGCCGGCCAGGTCAGCCCGGCGTAGCCGGCGTCGTAGACCCTGCGGCTCCATTCGGGGCCACTCTCGGCCGGCAGGTTGTCGCGCAGCCAGGTCCGCAGGTTCTCGCGGAAGGCGGCCTCGTCCGGCGTGTCGCGGAGATCCACGTTCCTATCTAAACACGCGGAGCGTCTAGTGTCCCGGCGTGAATTACGTCAACCTCGGCCGCACGGGCCTGCGCGTCTCGCGTCTCTGCCTCGGGATGATGAGCTTCGGCCCGGGCGAGGAGCGGCGCTGGGCGCTCGGCGAGGAGGAAGCCGAGGCGATCGTCCGGATCGCCGTCGACGGCGGCGTCAGCTTCTTCGACACCGCCGACGTGTACAACGGCGGCCAGAGTGAGGTGATCACGGGCCGCGTACTGCGCAAGCTGTTCGGCACGCGTGAGGAGTACGTCGTCGCGACGAAGGTGCACGGCAGGACGATGCCGGGCGAGAACGGGCGCGGCCTCGGGCGCAAGCACGTGCTCGCGTCGATCGACGCGTCACTCGAGCGACTCGGGCTCGACTACGTCGACCTGTACCAGATCCACCGCTTCGATCGCACGACGCCGATCGACGAGACGATGGAGGTGCTGCACGACGTCGTCCGGGCGGGGAAGGCGCGCTACATCGGCGCGAGCAGCATGTACGCGTGGCAGTTCGCAAAGGCGCAGGCGATCGCGCGCGAGCGCGGGTGGATGCAGTTCGTTTCGATGCAGAACCACTACAACCTGGTGTACCGCGAGGAGGAGCGCGAGATGATCCCGCAGTGCATCGACCAGGGCGTCGGCGTCCTGCCGTGGAGCCCGCTCGCGCGCGGGTTGCTCGCCGGCAACCGCGCGCGCGAAGGCGAGCGGCGCACGGTGCGCGCCGAGACGGACTCGTTCGGCGACTCGCTGTACAAGCCCGAGATCGATTTCGACGTCGTCGATCGCGTGGTGGACGTCGCGGGCGCACGAGGCGTTCCTCCGGCGCAGGTCGCGCTGGCGTGGCTCCTGCACAAGCCGGGCGTGACGGCGCCGATCGTGGGCGCGACGAAGGCGCAGCACGTCGAGGATGCGATCGCGGCGGAGGCGCTGGAGCTCAGCGATGACGAGATCGCGCGGCTCGAGGAGCCGTACGTTCCTCACGCTATTTCGGGACACAGCTAGAACGGCCAGCGGGTGGCAGCCACCGTCGCAGAAGTGTGACGAGAATGTGACGCAATTCAGCGTTCGCGCCCGTTGAGCCAAACGCCGCTCGTCCGTTCCCGACACTGTCTGGTGGCAGCCACCGTGACGGGCGTGCGACTGGGCCGTGACGCAGGTGTGTCAGCGCCCGGACGCGGCTTCGCCGCGTAGCGTCATGCAGGTCGAGTTCGCCTTCGCGACCAGTCGTCCCTGGTCGTCCTCGATCTCGCATTCGGCGAGCCCGACCGTCCGCCCGCGGGAGACGACCCGGCCACGCGCGACGAGGCGGCCCGTCCAGAACGGGCGCAGGAAGTTGATCTTCAGCTCCAGCGTCGTGAACGACTCGCCCGGCTCGAGCGTCGACCAGAACGCCATCCCCATGGCCGCGTCGGCGAGGTCGCAGAGGATGCCGCCGTGCAGCGTGCCCATCGGGTTCGCGTGACGCTCCTCCGCGACCAGCGTCATCAGCGTCTCGCCGGCTTCGGCGCGCTCGACGTCGATCCCGATCAGCTCCGCAACGGGCGGCGGCAGCCTCACAGCCTCACCACCGAGCGGATGACGTCGCCGCTCCGCAGGTCGTCGAATGCATGCTCGACGTCATCAAGTGCGATCGTCTTGCTCACCATCCCCGCCAGGTCGAGCTCGCCGTCGAGCGCCCACTGCGCGATCCGCGGGAAGTCGACCGCCGGCCAATGGTCGCCTCCGTGCGAGACGACGATGCGCGTGCGCCTGTTGAAGAACGGGCTCAGCTCGAGCTGCGCGACCGCGTCCGGCTGCGGCAGCCCGATATAGACGAGCGTGCCCGCGTGCCCGAGCATGTCGAGACCCTCCGCCACGGTCTCCGGACGGCCGACGACGTCGAAGACGAAATCCAGTTGCTCGCCCGCCCCCGTATGCGTTGCGCCGAAACGCCGCGCCGCGTCCAGCTTCCGCTCGTCGAGATCGATGGCATAGATCTCCGCAGCGCCCGCGATGCGCGCGCCCTGCACGGCGGAGAGCCCGACGGCGCCGCAGCCGATCACACCGACACGCGCTCCTGCCCAGACGTGTGCCGTCTCGAGCACGGAGCAGACGCCGGTCGCGACCGCACAGCCGATGAGGCACGCCTGCTCGACCGGCAGCGCTTCCGAGACGGGAATCGCGGCAGACTCGTGCACCACCGTCCGCGTCGCAAACGTGCCGAGCTGGAGCGTCTGGAACAGCTTCTCGGCGCCGGCGCGCAAACGGCGGGCAGCGCGCGGCGGCGTCCGGCAACGGCGCTGATCTCCGCGGGCGCACCAGCGGCACTCGCCGCACGGCGACCGCCAGCCGAGGACGACACGCTCGCCGACGCGCAGCGCCACGCCCTCGCCGGCCGCCTCGACGACGCCGGCGCCCTCGTGCCCCAGCAGCACCGGCAGCGGATGCCCGAACCCGGTCTCGAGCACGTGCAAATCCGTGTGGCAGACGCCGGTCGCCTCGAGGCGAACCAGCACCTCCCCCGGACCCGGCTCGTCGACCTCGAGCTGCACGAGCTCGAGCCGTCCGAGCTCGGGGACTACGACGCCGCGATCCAACTCTCGTCGAGCTCGGCGACGCCGCGCGCGCCGAGCAGCGCGAGCGTGAGATCGGTCTCGCCGGCGTACTGCTCGAGCACGGCGAGCACGCCTTCCTGCCCGCCGACGGCGAGGCCGTATGCGTACGGGCGGCCGAGCAGCACCGCATCCGCGCCGAGGCACAACGCCTTCAGCACGTCGGCGCCGCCGCGGACGCCGCCGTCGACGAGCAGCGGAACGTCGACGGCGCCGCGTACTTCGCCGAGAACGTCGAGCGACGCAACTGCTCCGTCGACCTGACGGCCCCCGTGATTCGACACGACGATTCCGTCGACGCCCGCGTCGACGGCACGTTGTGCATCGTCGGCAGTGAGCACGCCTTTGACGAGCAACGGCAGCGTCGTCCGGTCGCGCAGCCAGCGCAGGTCGTTCCACGTCAACCGCAGGTTCGGAAACGTCGAGAGCATCATTGCCGCGGCCGACAGCGGGTCCTCGGCCGGCGTCTTGTCGAGCTTCGCGCAAAAGACGGGGTCGGTGAAAAACTGCGCGCAGCCCTCGCCCTGCAGGAACGGGAGGTAGGCATTGCGCAGGTCGCGCGGGCGCCAACCGAGCGCCAGCGTGTCGAGCGTCACGACGATCGCGCCGTAACCCTCAGCCTCCGCGCGTCGCACGAAGCTCGCGCAGATGTCGCGGTCGTTGACCCAGTAGAGCTGAAACCAACGCGGCGCATCTCCCATCGCCGCCGCGATCTCCTCGATCGAATGCGAGGCGGCGCTCGACAGCACGAACGGAATGCGCATCGACGCGGCGGCGCGCGCGACGGCAACTTCCCCGTCCGGATGTGCGATCGAGAGGACGCCGATCGGCGCGAGAAAGAACGGCACGGGCGACGGCGTACCGAGCACCTCGACGGACGTGTCGCGGTCGGCGTTGCCCGAGAGCATCCGCGGCTTCAGGCGCCGCCGCTCGAACGCGCCGAGGTTCGCGCGCATCGTGTTCTCGTTGCCGGCGCCGCCGGCGATGTAGCCGAACGGTCCCGGATCGAGAACCTCTTGCGCCAGCTCCTCCCAGGCGCCCGCCCCGACGGGCCAGCGCGATTCGCCGGAGATGTAGATCGCGTTCTGGATCTGGCTGCCGTCGACGCGCACGGCGCGATCCTACGCCGCGCGTGTACGCCCGTAGGAGACCGCCGGGTAACGGTCTCCTTGCCGGGCCTTGGGAGAGAACTCTCTACGGGCGGCGTCGAGGATGCGCTCGCCGGCCTCCTGCGAAGCTACCACTCACAAAGTCGATTTGCAAAGAGTCTTTGGGCTGCTGCTATTCCTCCTGCGGCAGTGCGCGGAAGCTGACATGGACGAGCTTCGCGTCCGCCGGCGCCTCGCCCGGCGCGCGCCGCAGCTCGTCCACGAGAGCGACGACCTTCTCGGTCAACTCCTCGACCTCCTCGGGAGTCGCGTGGATGCCCCAGTTGCCGATCATCGCGGCCTCCTGCCACCGCACGGACGGCTCGATCCTCACCCACCGCTCGAGAGCGGCGGCGTCGCGATCGAGGAAGATGCTCTGGAGCCGCGCGTAGGCGGCGTCGGTCTCCGGCTCCTGCCCCACCTTCGGCGCGACCAGCAGGATGCGCTCGCGTCGCCGCCACCAGCGCTCGCGGGCGGTGCCCCGCTCGAGATCCTCCTCGATGAAGCCGTGCCGGGCAAGCTCGCGCAGGTGGTAGCTCGTCGCGCCGGTCGACTCGTTCAGCCGCCGCGCGAGGATCGACGCCGTCGCCGCCTCCTCGCGGAGCGACTCCAGCATCCGAATTCGAAGTGGATGCGCGAGTGCCCGCACCTCGCGCCCGGTGAGCGTGCGGGTGTCGCCCGGCTGCGCGTCGTCGTCCGGCACCTGCGCGCGTTCTAACAGGCGCGCCCGCCGGAGGAGGCGCTACCCGGCCACGCGGCTGTGGTGCCGCGTGGCCGGGAGCCAGATCAGGCCGGGTGCGCGCCGCTGCGCCGCGAACGGCCGACGACTGCCGCGCCCATCAGGAGCAGAGCGATTCCCCCTGCCACTGCCACGCCACCGAGGGCGTCGCCGGGGATGGAGATTCCGCCGCCGCTCGGCTCCGCCGGGTTCCGCGTGGCCTCTGCGCCGGTGTCGGTGACCAGACCGGAGATCGCGCCCGTGTCGCCGCTGGTCGATGCATCCGTTCTGAATCCGGTCACGGCGCCGGGCTGGCCACCCGAGGTCGTGTCCGTGACGAAGTTGGTGCCCGTGTCGGCCGGGGCCGCCACGCCCGCGCTCGATGCGTCGGTGACGAAGCCCGTGACCGCACCCGGTACGCCGCCCGACGTGTTGTCGGTCACCATGCCTGCGACCGCCGCAGGAGCCGGCGTCGCACCGCCGTCGATCGACGTCTGCGCATACGCCGCGTGGGCCCCCGCGCCCGCGATCGCAGTCGCGACCGCAACGGTGACGATCGCCGCCCTCTCCTTGAGGCCGTGCGCCTCGAAGTCGGGATCGTTGAGCATCCGCTCGAGCTCGTCGGCGTCGAACGTGCAGGACACCGTCTCGCCGTTCGAGCTCTGCAGGAGCGTCTCCAGGTCCTCGCGCGACCACGCGACCTTGATCCTGCGGTCGTTGCGCTCGCCGTTCTGGATCCTGGCGATCTCGAGGAACAGGTCGGCGCCCGCTTCGTCCTGAAGCGCCGCCTCGATGTCCGTCCGCGGCAGCGTGGCCGTCAAGGCGCTTCCCGCGCCGACGGCCGCCGGGTCGACCAGCTTTGCCGTGCCGGCGACTTCCTCCATAGTTCCTCCCTTTCGTGAATGCCCGCGAAACGGGCGTCACGCTCTAGACGACGTAGCCCTGCGCAATCTTCCCACCGCCTTTGCCGAAGCGCAACGTCGCGCGACTGTTACGACAGCCGGGTGGGGGAACCAGGTTCCCCCACGCCGAAGCGGAGAGGGCGGGATTTGAACCCGCGACGCACCTTTCAGCACGTACGCGATTTCCAGTCGCGCTCCTTAGGCCACTCGGACACCTCTCCGAGGGCGCACATCGTAACCCCGACTATTCGCCGAAGACGAGGACGGCCGTCATCATCCCGACGAAGAAGAGGATCGAGACGAAGACGAACCAGCCGAGGTTGCGTCCCGGGAACTCCGGCCGCGAGCGCGGGATGAGCATCGCCGAGATGAGCGCGAACAGCACGAACGCGAGGCCCGAAAGGCCGAGCCCGAGCTTGTGTGCCGTCGAGAGCGCCAGGATCACGGCGGGGAACGTAACAGCTACGGCTGCGCGAGCAACCTGTCTTCGCTGCGGCGACGGCCCGTGCGGACTCCGAAGACGAGCGCGGCTGCGAGGAGCGCGATCGGTGCAAGCACGATCACGGCGTAGAGGAGCCACGCGAGCTCGCGGACGAGGAATGTGCCGGCGTCGCGCGCCGTGCGCTCGAGCCGTCCCGGATGGTGCGGCGCCACGGCGGCCGCCTGCGGCGTCGAGAACGCGAGCGAGACGGTGGCGAGCGTTCCCTCGCGCACCGTGCCCGCGCGTGTCTTCGTCTTCTGCGCGAGGCTGCGCTTCGCCTCGTCGAGCTGGTACTGGAGCCGAAGTCGCACATCGGGCGGGAGTCCTCCGGCGGCGAGCTTGTGCTCGAGCTTGGCGACCGTCGCCTGCAGCGCGACGATCTGGCGCCGCAGGACGTTCGCCTGCCGCGTCAGGTCCTGGATCTTCACGCGTTGAGCCTTCACCTCGCCGAGCTTGCCGAGCCGGAGGACGGCGTCCTCGACGCGCGTGACCGGCACGCGCAGGACGAGCGAGGCCGTGCCCTTGTTCCCGGGCGTGTTCATGTCGACCAGCGCGACGTAGCCGCCGTACGCCCGGACGATCTGCATCGCGCGTGTCGTCGCGCTCGAGAGGCGGTCGTCCGCGACCTGCACGCGGAGCCAGGCCTCGTACTTGTTCAGGCGTGTCGACGACGGCGGGAGCGCGCGCACCGTTCTCCCGCTCAGCGCCTTGGCGGCGCCGAACGATGCGCCGCCGGAAGCCGAGTGCGTGACGTTGGGCGCGAGCTCCCATGCCGGCGGATTCCCGTCGACGGCGACGGGTCGGGAGCTCGAGCCGCCGCTGACGACGCCGTGCAGCGCCGCCGCGCCGAGACCGAGTGCGAGCACCGCGGGCGCCGCGACGAGCGCGAAGCGACGGAAGTCGAGCCGGGGCAGCGACCAAGAGACGCGCGGCTGCGGCTCGGGGATCGCGAGAACGCGCTCGCGCAAGGTCTCCGGCGCGCCGCGCATCCCGCGCAGCTCCGCGAGGATCGCGTCACTCGTCATTGCTCATCAACTCCTCGAGTCGTTTCAGTGCGCGGCTGAGCCGCGTCGTGCAGGCGGTGGTGCTGATCCCGAGCAGGCGCGCGGCCGCGTCGGTGTCCAGGTCGAGCACGATGCGCAGCGCGACGAGCTCGCGGTCGGCGGCGCTCAACGTGCCCATCGCGCGCTCGAGCTTCGGCGAGAGCCCGAGCTCCGGAGGCGGTGCCTGTCCCTCCGGCTCGGACGCCACCCGCTCGCGGCGCCGGCGCCGCTGCTCGGCGCGGAAGTGGTCGAGCGCGACGCTGCGCGCGATCGTGCAGAGCCAGGTGCGGGCGGACGCGCGAGCGGGATCGAACCGCCGCCACGTCCGCAGCGCGCGCTCGAACGTCTCGGCCGCGAGGTCCTCCGCCGCCGACGCGTCGCGCGTGAAGACGAGCAGGTAGCGGTAGACGTCGTCGAGGTGGCGCTCGGCCGCCTCGGCGAACGACGGCGCGCGCGTCGACGCGAAAGGTCGCGCGGAAAGCGTCGTCGTTGCAGCGCTCACGTCCGTCATACGCCGCCGCCCCCAGTTTGGTCACACGGCGGGCGGGGCGCCAGCGGCGCTACGACTTCATTCGTGTCGCAACGTTGTACTTCTTTACAGAGGTGCGCGTCCCGGGCGTGTCCCCGGCCGGCATGTTGCTGAGGAACTCGTCGCCCTTCCTGTAGTCGTCCTCGTTCTCGAAGATGACGACGACGAGCGACTTCTCGGCATCGGCGTCGTGCAGGACGATGAGCTCCGCCGACGGCATCCCTTCGGGCGGCTGGCCGCCTTGCATCTCGCGGTCCATCTCGTCCATCCGCTCCTTGCTGACGCCGTCGAAGGTGACCACGCGAGCGAGAGCCATTTCGAACCTCCTTGTCGATTGGCGCAAGCCTACGCCTGCGCGGAGTGGCGCTACAGTAAGCCGTCCCGGGGCGCATAGCTCAGCGGGAGAGCGCCCGCTTCACACGCGGGAGGTCCGTGGTTCGATCCCACGTGCGCCCATTTACGACTCCGCGCCGAACGCGAGCTTTTCGTTGCCGGGCAACCGGCGGCGCACCGCCATGAAACCGCGGGGCGCTGAAACCCGCTTCGCCGGCAGATCAGGCTCGCGACCGGGTGTCCT
>JBJMJE010000263.1:0-3411 GCA_045806505.1 Gaiellaceae bacterium | reverse complement strand
AACAGGTCCTCCGCCGCTTCGAAGAGGCTGTGCTCGAAGTACCAGAGACCGTTGCGGATCTCGTCCGAGATGCGTAGCCGGTCGTGGCGCACCTCGTCCGTCTGCCACAGGAGCGTGACTTCCTCCGCGAGCCGCTCTTCGACGTCCGCGCGCTCGCTCGACGAAAGCAGCGGATCGTCGAGCTGGTCGAGCTCGGCGGCGATGCGCACGTGCGCAAGCAGGACGGTGCGTCGCGTCGCCTCGGTCGGGTGCGCGGTCAGCACGAGGCGGATGGACACGTCGCGCGCGCGGCGCTCGAGCTCCTCCGGCGAGACGGCTTGCAACTGCTCGAGCGCGCGAGCGAGCGAGTCGCGTGCCGCGCGCCCCGCGTGCGCGTCCTCGCGGCGCCGTCGGATCCGGTGGTGCTGCTCCGCGATGTTCGCGAGCTGGAAGTAGAGAGCGAACGCGCGCAGGACGAGCGCCTGCTGCTCGGGCGTGACTGTCCGCATCGTGTCGCGAACATCGCCGACGATCCCGCTCTGCCGGGCCGAGCGCGTGAGCAGTCGCACGCTCTCGACCGTCTCGAGGAGCCAGGCGCCGTGCTGCTCGACGAGGACCGTGCCGAGGGTCTCGCCGAGCAGGCGGACGTTCCGCCCGAGCTGCGTCGTCCCGACGGTTGCCACGTGAGCAGCGTCGCACGTACAGCTCGGAGCGAGTGCCCGAGTAGGCTCACCGCATGGAGCCTTGGCCGGGTGCGCCGCAGCGTCAGGGCGCGCATTTCGATGGGCGCGGCACGAACTTCGCCCTGTACTCCGAGGCGGCGACCGGCGTCGAGGTCTGCCTGCTCGACGTCGACGGCAACGAGACGCGCGTGCCGCTGGAGGAGCGGACTGCGTTCGTGTGGCACGGCTTTCTGCCCGGAGTCGAGCCGGGAGAGCGTTACGGCTTCCGCGTCTCCGGTCCGTACGATCCGGAGCGCGGCTACTTCTGCGACCCGGACGTGCTGCTGCTCGACCCGTACGCGCGGCTGATCGACGACGAGTTCCGTTCGGTGATCGTCGATCCCGCCGACGAGGCGCACGACGTTCCGCCGCCGCGGACGCCGTGGGAGGAGACGGTGATCTACGAGACGCACGTCAAGGGCCTGACGATGCGCCACCCGGACGTCGAGCCGGAGCTGCGTGGCACGTACGGCGCCGTTGCTCATCCGGCCGTGCTCGAGCACCTGCTCGCGCTCGGAGTCACGGCTGTCGAGCTGCTCCCCGTGCACCAGTTCGTGCACAAGCGCTTTCTCCTCGACCGCGGCCTGCGCCAGTACTGGGGCTACGACACGATCGGCTTCTTCGCGCCGCACAACGAATACGGCGACCCAGCGGCGTTCAAGCGCATGGTGCGCGACCTCCACGCAGCCGGCCTCGAGGTGATCCTCGACGTCGTCTTCAACCACACCGGCGAGGGCGGCAGCGGCGACCCGACGCTCTGCTTCCGGGGGATCGACAACCGCACGTACTACCTGCACCACGAGGACGACCCCGCCCGCGCGTGGCCGGTCGACTACAGCGGCACGGGCAACACGATGAACTTCGCGCACCCGCAGGTCGTGCGGCTGATCATGGACAGCCTGCGCTACTGGGCCGGCGATGTCGGCGTCGACGGCTTCCGCTTCGACCTCGCCTCGGTGCTCGGACGCGAGGCGCTCGAGCGAAACCCCGCCGACCTCGACACCGCCGACTGGGAGACGACGTACTTCGACCGCCGCGCCGCTTTCTTCGAAGCCGTCGCGCAGGATCCGCTCCTCGCGGACGTGAAGCTGATCGCCGAGCCGTGGGACGTGACGTGGGAGGGGTACCAGGTTGGGAACTTCCCGCCGCAGTGGTCGGAGTGGAACGGCCGATATCGGGACACGATGCGCGACTTCTGGCGGAGCGTCGAAGGCCGCCTGCCCGACGCCGCCGCACGCATCACCGGCAGTGCCGACCTGTTTGCAGACGATGGGCGGCTCCCGTACGCGAGCGTCAACTTCGTCACCGCTCACGACGGCTTCACGCTCGCCGACCTCGTCTCGTACGACGAGAAGCACAACGACGCGAACGGCGAGGGCAATCGCGACGGCGCGAATGACAACCGCAGCTGGAACTGCGGCGCTGAAGGCCCGACGGACGATGAAGGGATACGCGCCCTCCGCGCACGGCAGCAGCGGAACTTCATCGCGTCGCTCGCGCTCTCGCAGGGAACGCCGATGCTGCTCGGCGGCGACGAGATCGGGCGCACGCAGCAGGGGAACAACAACGCCTACTGCCAGGACAACGCGATCGCCTGGTACGACTGGGAGCTCGACGACGAGCGGCGCGAGCTGCTCGCGTTTGCGCGGCGCGCTTTCACGCTCCGTCGCGAGCATCCCGTGCTCCACCAGCGCCACTGGCCGGCGGGCATCACCTGGCTGACTCCCGACGGGCGGGAGATGCAAGGCCCGGACTGGCAGGCGCGGTACGCACGCGCTGTCGGAATGCTTCTCGACGGCGAGGAGATACGCGGCCGCGCGTCCGACGGCTCCCGCGTGCGGGACGCGAGCCTGCTCGTCCTGCTCAACGCGTGGTGGGAACAGCTCGACTTCACGCTCCCAGAGGGGCGCTGGTCGCTGCTGCTCGACACGGCCGATGCGAACGCGGGCGCCGGTTCGCGCACGCATACGGCCGGAGAACCCGTTACCGTCGCCGGCCGCGCGCTCGTCGTGCTCGAACGGTGAGGGGACACCGCCGCACTACCATCGGCCCATGAGTCCCGTCAGGCCGAAGGTGCACGTCGTCGGCCGGCGCATGGAGACGGAGGACTACCGCCTGCGCGACTTCCTCACGCGGACGGCGCAACCGTACGACTGGCTCGAGGCGGGATCGGTCGAGGCGCAGGAGTTGCTCGAGCGTCACGGGCTCGGCGACGCGGAGCTCCCCGTCCTCGTCGAGGAGGACGGCACTGTCCACGCCGGTGCGACTCTCGAGACGATCGCGCGTGCCTGGGGCGCCTATCAGCCGGCGAAGCGTACGCACTACGACTTCGTCGTCATCGGCGCCGGTCCGGCCGGTCTCGCGGCGGCGGTATACGCGGCGTCGGATGGGCTTTCGACGCTCGTGTGCGATGCGGACGTGCCGGGCGGCCAGGCGTCGTACACCGATCGGATCGAGAACTTCTTCGGCTTTCCCGACGGGATCGGCGGCGCCGAGCTCGCGCGGCTCGCGGGCCGCCAGGCGGAGCAGTTCGGCGCCGAGTTGATGTTCCTGCGGCCGGTGCAGGGCAGCCGGCTCAACGGTCACGACGAGCCGGTCGCGCTGTGCTTCGGCGACGGCTCCGAGGTCAGCGCATCCGTCGTCCTCGCGGCGCCGGGGATGAATTGGCGACGCCTGGAGATCGACGGGACGGACGAGCTGCTCGGCCGCG
>JBJMJE010000262.1:0-9360 GCA_045806505.1 Gaiellaceae bacterium | reverse complement strand
AAGGCGTGGGAATTGCGTAAAGACGTCTGAAAAACCGCACGCGAAATTGAGACGGCGGTGGCCGCAGACACCGCCGTCCCCTCCCTCACGCGAGTCATTCGCCCGACAGGCCGAACCGGTTCGGCGTCTGCGGCGAACGGGGTCTATGGGACGTCAGCGCGCGGGAGTAGGCTCGGCGCCTGTGGCACGGGATCTCGCGCACCTCTCGGACGAGGCGGTCGTCGCGCTCGCCGCGCGCTCCGATGACAGCGCGCTCGCGGAGTTGTACGACCGCTTCGGCCGCGTCGTCTACGGACTCGCATTACGGATGCTGCGGGACCGCGCACTCGCCGAGGACGCCGTGCAGGACGTCTTCCTCGACGTCTGGCGGAACGCTCATCGGTTCATGCCCGAGCGTGCGAAGGCGTCGACATGGATCCTGACGCTCGCTCACCGGCGCGCGGTCGACATCGTGCGCCGCGAGGAGCGGCGTCGCGCAGACGCGCTCGAGCTCGCGCCGGAGCCCGTCGGGAACGCGACCGACGAGAACGCGTGGCTCCGCTTCGAGCGCGAGCGCGTGCAGAGCGCGCTGAAGCAGCTCCCCGACCCGCAGCGCGAGGCGCTCGAGCTCGCGTACTACGGAGGCTTCACGCAGTCCGAGCTCGCGGAGAGGCTCGGGCAACCCGTGGGTACCATCAAGAGCAGGATGTTCACCGGCCTCGCGCGACTTCGCGAGTTGCTGGGCGAGGCCGAGGAGATGGCATGGAGCCACTGACGCTGCACGACTACACCGCTGCGTACGCGCTCGACGCACTCGATCGCGAAGAGTCGGCCCGCTACGAGGAGCACCTCGCGACGTGCGCGGAGTGCCAGGAGCAACTCGCGCAGCTGAGCGGCGCCGCGGGCGCGCTCGCGTTCGCCGTCGAGTCGCCGGCGCCGCCTGCCGAGCTTCGCTCGCGGATCCTCGACGCGGCGCGCGAGGAGCGGCCGAACGTCAAGCCGCTGCGGCCGCGCTGGGTTCCCGCCGCCTACACCATCGCGGCCGTCGCCGCGGTGGCGGCGATCGGCCTCGGCATCTGGGCGGTCGACCTCTCCCGCTCGCTCGACCGCGAGCGGACCGCACGACAGCGCATCGAGAAGACGATCGGCAGCCCGACGGCAGCCGTCGTGCGCGTCACGGGACAACGCTCGGGAACGCTCCTCGTCGCGCCGAGCGGGAACGCGACGCTGATCGTCTCCGAGTTGCCCGCCGCGCCGAAGGGGCGCATCTACGAGGCGTGGGTGATCAAGAACAACATGCCGGTGCGGGCGGGCACGTTCCCAGGCGGAGGCGACACGATCATCATCCCGCTCGACCGGCGCGTGCCCCGCGGCGCGATCGTCGCGGTGACGCTCGAGCCGAAGCCCGGCGGAGCCGCACCGAGCGGCAAGGTCGTGCTGCACTCGCAGCCCGTCTAGGCGCACCGATCATCGGCGCGGCCGCACTACGATAGGCGGCTTGCTGTTCCGCAAACGCGCACAGCGCAAGCGGCGCCGGATACGCAGACTGCGCCTCCTTGCGCTCCTGATCGTTCTTCTCCTCGTCTCGGTGGCGTCCTTCTCCGCCGGGCTGATCACCGCGATCGCCGGACAGCTCCCGTCACTCGACCCCCGGCGTGCCCAGGCCGGCGAGGTCGACGGCTACGTCTACGCCGACAACGGTCACGCGATCCTCGCGGTGCTCCGGGGCAAGGAGGCGCGCGAGCTCGTCGGGTGGGACGACATCTCGCCGTGGATGAAGCACGCGATCGTCGACGTCGAGGACAAGCGCTTCTACGAGCACCGCGGCGTCGACGTCCACGGCATCGTGCGCGCGCTCTGGGAGGACGTCCGCCACAAGAGCACCGTCCAGGGCGGCTCGACGATCACGCAGCAATTCGTCAAGAACGCGCTCATCCACAACGAGCGGACGATCTCGCGCAAGCTCAAGGAGGCGGCGCTCGCGTGGCAGCTCGAGTCGGGACCACGCCACTGGTCGAAGCTGAAGATCCTCACCGCGTACCTGAACACCATCTACCTCGGCAACGGCGCGTACGGCGTCGAGACCGCCTCGAAGGCGTACTTCGGGCACAGCGCGAAGACGCTCGACCTCGCGGAGGCCGCGTTGCTCGCCGGCATCCCCGAGGATCCGTCGCGCTGGGATCCGGCGACCCATCCGCGTGCTGCGAAGGCGCGTCGCCGGACGGTGCTGCTCGCGATGCTCGACCAGGGCCACATCACGCACGCCGACTTCGTCAGGGCGAATCGCGCGCCGCTGCCAAAGCCGGACGACGTCCGCCTGCCGACGAGCCAGAACCTGAAGGCGCCGTACTTCACGAACTACGTGAAGCAGCTGCTCGTCGAGCGCTACGGGTCGTCGACCGTGTTCGGCGGCGGCCTGCGCGTGCGCACGTCGATCAACCTGCGCGTGCAGCAGGACGCGCGCGACGCGATCGCGAAATGGCTCGACTGGACCGGCGCCCCGAGTGCCGCCCTCGTCGCGATGGATCCGCGCAACGGCCGGGTGCTCGCGATGGTCGGAGGCGAGAACTACCGCCGGTCGCAGTTCAACCTCGCGGTGCAGGGAGAGCGGCAGCCCGGATCGTCCTTCAAGCCGTTCGTGCTCGCGACGGCGCTCGAGGAAGGGATCGCGCCGGGGACGACGTTCGTCTCGAAGCCGATCACGCTGTTCCTCGACGGGACGTCGTGGCCGGTGGAGAACTACGAAGGCTCCTACCTCGGCACGATCGACCTGCAGCAGGCGACGATCCACTCGGACAACAGCGTCTTCGGTCAGTTGACGAAGGCGGTCGGCCCGAACAACGTCGTGCATACGGCGCACCGCCTCGGGATCTCGAGCCCGCTTCGACCGTATCTCTCGATCGGGCTCGGCGCGCAGGCCGTCAACCCGCTCGAGATGGCGCGCGCGTTCAGCGCGTTCGCAAACGGCGGGTTCCGCATCGACGGCTCCTTCAGGCGCATCGCGAACCGGCCGCGCGCGATCCTCGCGGTCGGGGGGAAGAGCGCCGTCACACTTCACTGCGACGACAAACACGTCACGTGCAATGCGTTGCGGTCGCGGCGCGTCCTTCGCGAGGACACCGTCGCCGCGGAGAACTCGATCCTCCAGCGCGTCGTCACCGAGGGCACGGGCACGCGCGCGGCGCTCCCCGATCGCCCTGCGGCGGGCAAGACCGGCACGACGGAGAACTACGGCGACGCGTGGTTCGTCGGCTACACGCCGCAACTCGTGACCGCGGTCTGGGTCGGCTATCCGAACAAGCTCGTCCCCATGACGAACCAGTTCCACGGCGATCCGGTCGCCGGCGGAACGTACCCGGCGATGATCTGGAAGACCTTCATGCAGCGCGCGCTGCGGGAGCCGGCCGTTCCCGACGGCAACGAGGTGAAGTACTTCGCGTCGCCGCCCGCGCTCTACGGAACGACGCAGAACGTCGTGCTGCGCGACGGGAAGCTCCAGCTCGACAACGGCCTGTGCCGCAACACGTTCTCCGTCGAGGTTCTCCCGAGCCATGTGCCCGAGCGCGCCGACTGCAAGCCGAACGAGGTCGAGGTGCCGAGCGTCGTGGGCCAGCCGGTGCGCCTCGCGCTGCAGACGCTCGTCGCGGCGCCGCTCACGCCGTCGTACGTCTACAAGCCGGCGAAGGCGGGACAGAAACTCGGCGTCGTCGTCGCGCAGTATCCGAAGAGGGGTCGGCTGTCGTCGTACGACCGTGTGATGCTGGTCGTCCCGCGCGCGACCCACGGCGTCGTCCCGAAGGTCGTGGGCTTGAAGCTGACGAAGGCCCGGCAGCGCCTGCGGAAGCTGAACCTCGACCCGCGCGTGACGAGCCTGACGGACGGCGTCCCGGGGCGCGTGCTCGCGCAGAGACCGCGCGCCGGCGTCGCGGCGGCGGCGAACATGACGGTGAAGCTCGTCGTCGGCCGCGCTTGACCTTCCGCTTCTGCGACGAGAGCGAGTACGGCTTCGGTTGGATTCCGGACGAGCGACTGGTTCGGACGTCCCACGCGCTCGCGGTGGAGGGACGCGTATGGCTCGTCGACGCGGTGCTCTGGCCGGACGCGCTCGACCACGCGCGCGACCTCGGCGAGCCGGCGGGCGTGATTCAGCTGCTCGACCGTCACAACCGCGATTGCGCCGAGGTCGCCGCGGAGCTCGGCGTGCCGCACCTGCGCGTGCCGGACCGCGTCGACGCGCCGCTCGAGATCGTGCGCGTCGTGAACATGCCGTTCTGGCGCGAGCGCGCTCTGTGGTGGCCGGAGCGTCGCGTGCTCGTCGTCGCCGACGCGCTCGGGACGGTCGGCTACTTCACGTGGGGCGGAAAGCGGATCGGCGTCCACCCGCTGCTGCGACTTCGGCCGCCACGGAAGCTCACGCGGCTCGGCGCCGACGTCGTCCTCGTCGGGCACGGCGAAGGGATTACGACGAGCGCTTCCGCAGCGTCCGGAACGTGATCGAGTAGCGGAGGCTCTTCGTCGGCGGCACGTGGTGCTGCCACGCGGTACGAGCCTCGCCTGCAAGCACGTAGCCGGATCGCGGCGGGAGCTCGAGCTCGAACGTCCGCCGCACGCCGCCCTTGTCGCGGCGGAAGCGCATGCGCGCCGGCGCGAGCAGCGAGGCGCCGACGACGGTGCCGAACGCCGGTGCGTCGCGGTGCCAGCTGATCTGCGCGCCTTCGGGATAGCGCTGCACGAGCACCTCGACGAGGTCTTCCGGGTCGAGCTCGGCGAGCTGCGCCGCCTTGACGCGGATCGGCAGGATCCAGTCGGGCACCGGCTCCGCCGCCTCGATCACGCCGCGACGCTCGTAGTCGTAGTCCACGCCGTAGTGCTTCGCGGTGCGCTTGGCGACGACGCCGTGCATGCGGATCTCGTCGAACGCGACATCGTCGATCGCGGAGAGCGCGGCGCGTTCCTCCTCCGACGCCAGCAGCTCGGCGACGTAGCCGAGGCCCGCAGGACGCTCTTCGACGGTCGGCAGGCGCGGCATGTCCCTGTCGTGCGCGCTTCGCACCGCGTGGAAACCGACTAGGCGCGCGTGCGGAACGGCCGGCTCAGAAAGCGCGAACCGGCGAGCCCGTACCGCCACGGCTGCTCGACCGCTTTGGTGATGCCGATGCGCGGGCCGCGGACGATCTCCGGCTCGCGCGCTCGCGCGTGCAACTCGAACGGCGGCTCGTCGAGCGCGGCGCCGTCATGTGCACGAGAGACGCCGAGCGCCTGGCAAAGCCGCCCCGGCCCGGCGCACAGCAGCCGGTCGTCGCCGACTCCGCGCCGCGCGCGCATCGCGTCGAGCCCGTCGGTCGGCTCGAGCGCGCGGACGAGCACCGCGTTCGCGATGTCGACGTCCTCGCACACGAAGTTCAGACACCAGTGGATCCCGTACGAGCGGTAGACGTACGCGTACCCCGGGCCGCCGAACATCGTCGCGTTGCGCTCGGTCCTGCCCCGGAAGCCATGCGCTGCGGGATCCTCGTGGTCGTATGCCTCGACCTCCACGATCACGCCGCCGACGCCGTCGACGAGCAGCACGGCGCCGATCAGCTCGGGCGCGACGTCGTGCACCGAGCGAGCGAAGTACTCGCGCGTGAGCCGCTTCATGTGAGCCTGTCCCGCTTCGAGTCGTAGCGAAGCAACGCCGGGAAGAGCAGAGAGACGACCACCGTGCCGATCACGCAGAGAAATCCGCCCGAGACGATCGAGAAGCGCAGGCTGGTCAGCGACGCGACGACGCCCGCCTCGACGTTGCCGAGCGTCGGCGCGCTCGCGACCTGCATGAACTCGATGCCGGTCAGCCGGCCGCGCATGCTCTCCGGCGTCGCGCTCAGCATGATCGTGGCGCGAAAGACGGCGCTGATGTTGTCCGCCGCGCCGGCCACGGCGAGGAGCAACAGCCCCGCCCACAACGTGTTCGTGAACCCGAAGGCCGCGATCGCGATCCCCCACCCCGTCGCTGCGATCACCACCGCGAGCCCCTGGCGGCGCACGTGCGGAATCCAGCCGGATGCGAGCGACGACACCAGCGCACCGGCGTACGGTGCGGCGTACATGTAGCCGAGGAGTGCCGGGTCGCCGTACTTGTGCGTCGCGATCGCCGGGAAGAGCGCCATCGGCATCCCGAAGACCATCGCGTTGACGTCCACCAGCATGAAGCCGAGCACGACGGGCTGCCTGACGACGTAGCGGAAGCCGTCGGCGATCGAACGGAAGCTCGGCCGGTCGGCATCGGCGACGGGCGCGATCTTCGGCAGCGCGAAGATGCTTCCGATCCCGGCGACGAAGGTCGCGAGGTCGAACGCGTACGTCGCGGTGAGCCCGACCGTGCCGATGAGGACGCCGCCGAGGGCCGGACCGCCCACGGAAGCGAACGAACCGGAGATGCTCTCGAGCACGAGCGCAGCGGTCAGCTGTTCCGGGGGGACGAGGCGCGGCGTGATCGAGCGCATGCCGCCGACGCCGAGGCAGAAGAACGACGCCGAGAAGAACGCAAGCACGAAGCACGCCCACACCTGCGGATTCGGCACAGCGGCATTGACGACGAGCAGGACTCCCGTCGCCGCCATGCCGAGCTGCGTCCAGATCAGGAGCCGCCGCCGGTCGACGGCGTCCGCGAGCGCGCCGCCGAGCAGCGTCAGGGTCACGAGCGGCACGAGCTCGACGAACGAGATCGCGGCGACGGCGAGCGTGGAGCCGGTGAGCGAGTAGATCTGATACGGCAGCGCCACCTGTGCGACGCCTCCGCCGAGGTCCTTCGCCGCCTGGCCGAGCCAGAACCAGCGAAACGACGGCGCCTCGCGCAGCGGCGTGAAGTCGATCGCCAGGCGCGCGAAGCGTTCGCGAACGCCCGGCCCCTCGAGCCCGGGCGGCGCCTCGTCGGGCAGGCGCGGCTCTTCGCTCAGAAGAGGCGGGTGTCTTCGTCCGGGTTCGTCGTCGCCTCGAGCAGCCGCCGCGCGCGCCGCTGGAGGTCGCCGAGGTCGAGCCGTCCCTGCTCCGCGCCCTCGAGCAGCCGCCGCGCGAGTGCGACCGCGTCCTCGACGACGGCGACGTTGGCGGCGGCCTCCTGCCCCATCTCGGAGAGGATCGTCCGCTCGGTCCGCGACGCGATGATGGGATCCGAGACGCCCTCGACCCAGACGCGCGTGCGCCGGCCTCCCCCACGCTCGTCGCCGCGCAGCGGCTCGAGCGCGTAGATCTTGTCCGCGCGCGCGTACTTGCCGAAGCCGAGGAAGATCATGCGCGAGCCGTCGGGCACGCGCCGATTATCGCCTACAGCACGGAGCGCAACGTCTCGACGACGTACCGCTGGTCGTCCTCGCCGAGTCGCGCGTGGAACGGCACCGCCATCGTGCGCGCGCTGCAGTCCTCCGAGACGGGGAACATGCCCTCGCGGAAGCCGTAGCGCTCGCGCATGTACGACTGAAGATGGATTGACGGCACGTACGGCGCCGTTGCGACGCCGCGCTCGCCCATGCGTCGCATGACGTCGTCCCGGTCGACGCCCTGCGGAAGCTTCACGACGTAGACGAACCACGAGCGCGCGTGATCCGCGTCGTCCGCGAGCGGCGGCTCGACGTCGACGCCTGCCAGCAGCTCCGTATACCGCGTCGCGACGTGCGCGCGCGCCGAGAGGATCTCGTCCAGCCGCTCGACCTGGCCGATGCCGAGCGCGGCCGAGATGTCGTCGAGGCGGTAGTTGAACCCGAGGCGACCGTGCATGAGCCACGAGCTCGTCTCGAGCCGGCCCTGGTTGCGGAGCGACACGAGCAGCGCGTGCTGCTCCTCGTCGTCCGTCACCACGGCCCCGCCTTCGCCCGTCGTCATCTGCTTGTTCGGATAGAACGCGAACGTCGTCGGATGCCCGTGCGAGCCGAGCCGTCGTCCCTTGTACCGCGCCCCGAGCGCCTCGCACGCGTCCTGGACGAGCGCGAGCCCGTGCCGCTCGCAGATGTCCAGCAACGGGTCGAGCTCGCACGGGTAGCCGAAGATGTCGACGGCCACGATCGCCTTCGTCCGCTCGGTGACCGCAGCCTCGACCGCTGCGGGATCGAGGTTGTAGGTGTGCGGGTCGATGTCGGCGAAGACCGGCGTCGCGCCCTCGTAGATCGCGCAGTTCGCAGACGCGACGAACGAGTACGGCGACGTGATCACCTCGTCGCCGGGGCCGACGCCGGCGAGGACCATCCCGAGGTGAAGCCCCGCGGTGCCGCTCGAGACGGCGGCGCAGTAGCGTGCGCCGACGGCGTCCGCGAGCAGCTCCTCGAACCGCGGCCCGGTCGGCCCGAGCGACAGGTGGCCCGAACGCAGCGTCTCGAGCACGAGCTCCTCGTCGCGCTCGTCGATCCAGGGCGCGCTGAGCGCGACCCTGCGAGTTGCCTGCGTCACGCTTCGGCGCGCGCGAAGTTCTCGACCGGGTCGCGCCACTGCGCCCACCGGTCGTTCACGCCGTTCACCGTGTCGAGGTACGCCTTCTGGATCTCCTTCGTCACGGGCCCGACGCCGATGACGATGTCGTCGATCTCGCAGATCGGCGTCACCTCGGCCGCCGTGCCGCACATGAAGAGCTCGTCCGCGACGTGAAGATCGGAGCGGATGAGATTCTTCTCGACGACCGTGTAGCCGAGGTCCTGCGCGATCTGGATGATCGTGTCGCGCGTGAGACCCGGCAGGATCCCCGCCGAAAGGTCCGGCGTGTAGAGGACGCCGTCGCGCACGACGAAGATGTTCTCGCCGGAGCCGTCCGCGACGTAGCCGTCGTGCGTGAGCATGATCGCCTCGTCGTAGCCGCCGTTGTTGGCCTCGGTGACGGCCAGCATCGAGTTGAGGTAGACGCCGGTCGCCTTCGCGACGTGCGGGATGACGTTCGGCCCGATGCGCTGCCACGAGGAGACCTTCGCGCGAATGCCGTTGAGCAAGCCGTCGTCGCCGAGGTACGTGCCCCACGGCCAGCTCATGATCACGACCTCGACCGGGTTCTCACGCGCGGCGACGCCGAGCTCGCCGAAGCCGTAGAACGCGAGCGGGCGCAGGTAGCACGACGGCAGACCGTTCGTGCAGATGAGCTCCTTGCAGACGTCGCGGAGTTCGTCCGGCGAGTACGGGAGCTGCATGTAGAGCAGCTTCGCCGAGTTCGCGAACCGCTCGAGGTGGTCGTGAAGGCGGAACACCGACGGCCCCTGCGGCGTGTCGTAGCAGCGGATCCCCTCGAAGACGCCAGATCCGTAATGCAACCCGTGCGAGCCGACGTGGATCTTCGCATCGTCCCAGTCGATCAGCTCGCCGTTCATCCAGATCTTCTCGGTGGCCTGCATGGAGAGGCTCTCCTTTCGCGCCGCGTGGGAGCGG
>JBJMJE010000261.1:0-3007 GCA_045806505.1 Gaiellaceae bacterium | reverse complement strand
CGGCCGGCGACCCCGGCGCCGTCTCGGCGGTGGACGGGTCGGTCGCGCGGGCGTCGCGGCCGTGGCCCGGGACCTCGGCCCGGGACACGGCCTGCGAATAGCTACGGGTTCTCGACCATCGCACTGCCGGTGCCGCGGCGGATCGGTTCCGCCGCCGCCAGGACGACGCCGCCGGGCTTGAACTCGATACCGGTCGCGGCGCCGATCTCGCCGCCGTTGACGAAGTGGTGCCCTCGCAGCTCCAGCTGCGTCCTGAGCGGCGTCGCCAGGAAGGGGGGCTCGGCGCTCGTGTTCGTCCCGTTGCGCTGGCTCGCGCGCGGATCGGCGATCGCCTGCGGCAGCGTCATCCCCTGGTCGATCCGGTCGAACAGGATCTGCAGGACGGTCGTGATGATCGTCGACCCGCCGGGCGAGCCGAGCGAGAGGAACGGCTTGTTCCCGTCCAGCACGATCGTCGGTGCCATCGAGCTGCGCGGCCGCTTGCCGCCCTCGACGCGGTTCGGGTGCGTCGTCGAGTCGTAGTTGAAGTCCGTCAGCTCGTTGTTGAGCAAGAAACCCCACCCCGGCACGAGCAGCCCGGAGCCGCCGGTGGACTCGATCGTGAACGTGTACGAGACGACGTTCCCCCACTTGTCGGAGGTGACCAGGTGCGTCGTCGTCTCCGACATCGCGGCCGTCGCCGCCGCCTCGCCGGTCACGAACGGGTACGGATTGCCCGGCTGCACCGCCCCGGGGGCCGCGGTCGTCGTGATCAGCGCGCGCCGCTCGGCCGCGTAGGCGTCCGACAACAGGCCGCTGAGCGGCACGTCGTAGTACTCCGGATCGGCGAGATACGCGTTCCGGTCGGCGAATGCATAGCGCGACGCCTCGATGAAGTAGTGGTAGGCGAGGTCGCGAGGCATCGCCGCGAGGTTGTAGCCCTCGAGGATGTTCAGCGCCTCCCCGACGGTCGAGCCGCCGCTCGACGGCGGGCCCATGGAGAAGACGTCGAGGCCCCGGTAGTTCACGTGCGTCGGCAGACGCTCGGGGGCGACGTACGTGTGGAGGTCGCGCATCGTCATCACACCCGGACGCCAGACGTGGTCCGCCGTCGGCCGCACCGGTGGATGCTGGACCGTGTTCGTCATCGCATCGGCGATCGCCCCGCGGTAGAAGCCCTTCACGCCGAGGTGCGCCATCCGCTCGTATGTCCGTGCGAGGTCGGGGTTCCGGAAGACGGTGCCGACGTCGTGCGGCGTGCCGTCGGGGTCGAGGTAGAGCGCCGCCGTCGTGGAGATATCGTCGAACCACGGTACGGCCGCCTGCGTCTGGTCGAAGAAGGTCTGGTCGATGACGAAGCCGTTCTTCGCGACGCGGATGCCCGGCTCGAGCACCTGCGCCAGGCTCATCGTCCCGTATTTCTCCAGCGCCTCCTCCCATGTAGCGGGCGTGCCGGGGACGCCGACCGAAAGACCGCTCCAGCGCGCGTCGTTGAACGGAAGCGGGGCGCCGTTCTCCCAGAAGGACGTCGGCGTCATCGCCTCGGGTGCCGTCTCGCGCCCGTCGAGCGTCGTCACCTTGCCGCTCGCCGTGCGGATGACCATGAAGCCGCCGCCGCCGACGCCGCACGAGAACGGCTCGGTGACGCCGAGGACTCCGGCTGCGGCGACTGCGGCGTCGACCGCGTTGCCGCCGGCTTTCAGCGTGTCGATGGCGGCCTGCGTCGCCAGCGTTTCGACGCTCGCGGCGGCTCCGCCCGTTCCGATGGATGTAGGTGGACCGTTCGGCGCGACGGCTGCTGACGCCGTGACGCCGAAAACGAGCACAAAAATGAAGAGCGGCGCAAGAATGACTCGACGCATGACTCCTCCTCCCCTGGGCTTAGGAATTTGGCCGCGGGAGGTTACTACTCTTAACCCGTGGCCGTCGTCATCGCATCGAGCCTGCGCAAGGAGATCTCCGGGAGCCTCCTGTTCGACGGCGTGTCGTTCAAAGTGGAGCGTCGAGAGCGCGTCGCGCTCGGCGGCCCGAACGGCGCCGGCAAGACGACGCTCCTGCGCATGCTCGCCGGCCAGACCGAGATCCACGGCGGCGAGCTCGCGTTCGCGAAGGGCACACGTATCGCGTTGCACGACCAGCGCCCGCCGCTGCAGCGCGGCCTCACGCTCCGCGAGTACATCCTCTCCGGTGCCGCCGACCTCATCGCGATCGAGCAGGAGCTGCGCCGCCTCGAGGAGGCGATGGCGGCGGGGGATCACGGGCCGCAGACGCTTCGCCGCTATTCGGAGGCGCAGGCGCGGCTCGAGCACGCGGGCGGTTACGCGTGGCGCGAGCGCGTCGGCTCGGTCGCGCGCGGGCTCGGCTTCGCGGACGCCGATCTCGACCGCGCACTCGACACGTTCTCCGGCGGCGAGCTCACGCGCGCGTCGCTGGCGCGCGCGCTCGGCGGCGACCCGGACCTGCTGCTCCTCGACGAGCCGACGAACCACCTCGACGTCGCAAGCCTCGAATGGCTGGAGAACGAGCTCTCGTCGCTCGACGCGGGCGTGATCCTCGTCGCACACGACCGCTGGTTCCTCGAGGCGACGACGACTGCGGTGCTCGAGATCGAAGCGGGAAAGTCGACCTACTTCGCCGGCCCGTGGAGCGCCTGGCGCATCGAGAAGGCGGCGCGGCTGCAGGCCGCCACGAAAGAGGCGGCGCGCTACGCCGAGGACATCGCGCGCCTCGAGCGCTTCGTCTCGCGCTTTCGCTACAAGAAGTCGAAGGCGACGCAGGCGCAGGACAAGCTCACGCAGAACGGGCGCATGACGCAGGAGAAGTCGACGCTCACCGAGGAGATCTCGCTCCTCACGCGCCGGTCGAGGCGCCTCGGCTTCGGCTTCATCGACCCGCCGCGCAGCGGGAGGACCGTGGTCGAGGCGGACGACGTCGGGCTGCGGATCGGCGAGCGCGAACTGCTACGCGATACGTCATTTGCGCTCGAGCGCGGGGAGCACGTCGCGCTCGTCGGCCCGAACGGCGCCGG
>JBJMJE010000260.1:0-13217 GCA_045806505.1 Gaiellaceae bacterium | reverse complement strand
GCGAGCCGGTTCGCAAGACCGAGACGTGCGTCGGCCTCGGCGACGGCCGCAGGCGTCCGCTTCGTCGCCGCCGCGTAGACCATCGGCCCCGAGACGAAACCGCCCCCGCCGAGGACGACGTCCGGCCGTCGCCGTTCGAGGATCCGACGGCAGGCCGCAGGCGCGCGACCGGCGAGCAGCACGGAGCGCGCGAGCGCAAGCGTGGGCCGACGCGGCAGCCCCTCGATGCGGAACGTGTCGAGCTCGTAGCCGGCTTTAGGAACGAGCAGCGCTTCGACGCGATCCGGCGACCCGGCGAACGTCACGTGGACGCCGCGCCTCCGCAACTCGTCCGCGACCGCCAGCGCCGGCAGCACGTGTCCTGCCGTTCCCCCGGCTGCGATCAGGCACCTCAGCTGCCTCTCGAGCGCCACTGGCCGCGATGTTAAGGAGGATGCCGACCGCGGCGAGCTCCACCACGAGGCTGGAGCCGCCGTAGGAGACGAACGGCAGCGGGATTCCCGTCAGCGGAGCGAGGCCGAGGACGGCGGCGAGGTTGATCGCGGCCTGGCCGCACACCAGCGCCGTCAGTCCCGCGGCGAGGCGCTTGCCGAACGGGTCGCGGCACTCGAGCGCGGTCTTCAGGCCTGCCCATGCGAACAGGACGTACGCGAAGATCAGCGACGCGGTGCCAAGCAGCCCAAGCTCCTCGCCGATGACGGCGAAGATCATGTCGGTGTGCGCCTCCGGCAGGAAATGGATCTTCTGCACGCCCTGGCCGAGCCCGTCGCCGACGAGGTGACCGGAGCCGAGGCCGATCTGCGCCTGGACGATCTGGAAGCCGGATCCCTGCGGGTCCTGCCACGGGTCGAGGAAGCTGAACAGGCGCGCGCGCATGTATGCGCGCGTCAGAACCATCAGCAGCCCGCCGATGCACAGCAGCGCGAAGCCGCCGCCGAGGACCCGCAGGCGCGTGCCGGACACGAAGAGCACGGCGGCGACCATCACCGTGAGCGTGATCGCCGTCCCGAGATCCGGCTCGAGCAGGATGACCAGCAGGAACCCGCCCAACAGCAGCCCGATCGGGCGCCAGAGCTCCTTGAGCGACTCCGGCGGCTTGCGCCTGGCGAGGTGCGCCGCGAGCCAGATCGTGAATGCGAGCTTCGCGAGCTCCGACGGCTGGACGGTAAGCGGCCCGAAGCTCACCCAGCGGCGCGCGCCGTTCACCGGGTGCGCCACCACCAGCACGGCCGCGCAGGCGATGAGCGCCACGGCGACGAGCGTCGGCGCAAGCGGCCGCAGGCGCGTGTACTTCCACCGCGACGTGACAATGAGACCGGCGACGCCGAGCACGGCGAACGTCCCCTGGCGCTCGAGGTACGACATCGGGTTCGCGCCGCCGACGACGGCGGACGCCGACGTGGCGCTGTAGACCATCACGATTCCGAATGCCGTCAGCGCAAGCGTGACGAGCGTCAGGACGTGCCACTCAGGCTTTCTCCCCACCTTCTAGGGGAGCTTCGACACGAGCCTCCTGAACTCCTCGCCGCGCCGCTCGAAGTTCGTGAACTGGTCGTAGCTCGCGCACGCCGGCGACAGGAGCACGACATCGCCAGGACGTGCAGTGCTCGCGGCCAGCTCGACGGCACGCTCGATCGTCCCCGCGCGCTCGAAGCTTCGACCGGCCGCCCCGAACGCCGAGGCGAGCTCGTCCGACGCCTCGCCGACGAGATAGGCGGCCGCGACGCGATCGGGTAACGAGCGCGCGAACCCGGTGTAATCCTCGCCCTTGGCGCGGCCGCCGAGGATCAGGCGCACCGGCGCGTCGAACGCTTCGACGCCCGCGCGCGCGGCGAGCGTGTTGGTGGCGATCGAGTCGTTGATCCAGCGGACGCCGTCGCGCTCGCGCACGAGCTCGAGGCGATGTGGCACGCCGCGGAACTCGCGCAAGCCCTCCGCGATCGCGTCGTCCGGGATGCCGACAACGCGTGCGGCTGCCGTCGCTGCAGCGGCGTTCGCGCGGTTGTGGCGACCGGGAAGCCGCGGCTCCGCCGGCAGCGCATCGTCCGCCGAGAACTCGGTTCCTTCCAGCGCGAGGCCGCGCGGCACGACTTTGTGGCGCGCGCGCTCGAAGATCCGCAGCTTCGAGGCGCGGTAGCGCTCGAATGTGCCGTGCCGGTCGAGATGATCCGGCTCGAGGTTCAGCAGCACGGCGACGTCGAGCGCGAGCTCGTGCACGTCCTCGAGCTGGAACGACGACAGCTCCGCGACGATCCACGCGTCCTCGGATGCCTCGACGGCGGTCAGCGGCCGGCCCACGTTCCCGGCGACGACGACCTCGCGACCCGCCGCGCGGAAGATCTCGCCGAGGAGCTCGGACGTCGTCGTCTTTCCCTTCGTGCCCGTGACGCCGATGAACGGACGCGGCGCGAGCAGCCGCCAACCGAGCTCGACCTCGGACCAGACCGGGATGCCGGAGCGTCTCGCCTCCACGACGAGCGGCCGCTCGCCCGGCACGCCCGGGTTCTTCACGACCAGCTCCACGCCCTCGAGCACGTGTGAGTCGTCCTCGTTCCCGAGCTCGGCGTCGACGCGGACGACCTCGTCCCCACGCGCTTCGAGCGCGGCGGCGGCCGCAACGCCCGACCGCGCCAGGCCGTAGACGAGCACCTTCACCCGCGGAAGTTCAGGTAATAGCGATAGAAGAGCGCGAAGCCGACCGCGCACAGGATTCCGTGCACGATCCAGAAGCGCACCATGATCTTCGAGTCGGACCACGCCTTCATCTCGAAGTGGTGGTGTATCGGCGCCATCAGGAAAACACGCCGGTGCAGGTACTTGAAGGTGAAGACCTGGATCATCACCGAGAGCGCCTCGATCAGGTACAGGCCGCCGATGAAGATGAGCAGCACCTCGACCTTCATCGCGATCGCAAACCCGGCCATCGCACCGCCGAGCGCCATCGAGCCGGTGTCGCCCATGAAGACCTCCGCGGGCGCGGCGTTGTACCAGAGGAAGCCGACGGCGGCCCCGATCAGCGCCGCGCCGACGATCGCGAGGTCGAGCCTCGACGGGCTTCGCAGCTCCGGGTTGCGACTCGATCGGATGAAGAGCAGGACGGCCATGGTCGTGAACGTGAACAGCGAGATGATCGCGGTGCCCGCGGCGAGGCCGTCGAGGCCGTCCGTGAGGTTGACGCCGTTCGAGGCTCCGGCGATGACGACGAAGATGAAGACGTACCAGAGCGGCCCGAGCGGGATCCGCCAGCCGGTCACCGGGAGAAGCACCGACGTCAGATGCGGGAGGCCCGCGTGGTTTGCGAGGTACCCGGCGATCGCGGCGACGGCGGCGAGGAGCAGTAGCTTCCACCGACCGTTGAGCCCCAGCGAGCGTTTATGCGTGAACTTGATGAAGTCGTCCAGGAAGCCGATCAGGCCGCACGACAGCGTCACGAAGATGACGATCAGCCCCGTCAGCTTGTACTTGGAGAACAGAAAGAACGCGAGCGAGGCAGCTAGCAGGATCAGGATTCCGCCGGCGGTCGGCGTTCCGCGCTTCGCGACGTGGTGCGCAGGACCTTCCTCGCGGATCTGCTGCCCGAACTCCTCGCGGCGGAGAAAGGCGATGAAACGCGGCCCGGCGATGATCGAGACGACGCCGGCCACGATGCCGGCGATGAGGACCCGGGTCACGCGGCCACGCCGGTGAGCGCATCCGCAACGCGTTCGAGGCCGAGGACCCGCGCGCCCTTGACGAGGACGCAGTCGCCGGGCGCGAGCTCGTCGCGGACGAGCGTCAGCGCCTCGCCGGCGTCTGCGGCATGGCGGCCGCCGTAGACGCGCGCCCGCTCGCCGACCGAGATGAGCACGTCCACGCCCACCTCCGCGATCGACTGCGCCACCTCGCGGTGCGCCTCGTCGCTGTAGCTGCCGAGCTCGGCCATCTCGCCGAGGACGGCGACGCGGCGGCGGCCGGCGGCAAGAAAGCGAAGGTGCTCGAGCGCGGCGCGCATCGAGAGCGGGTTCGCGTTCCAGGCGTCGTTGACGAGCAGGCCGCCGCCGGGCAGCGGCAGCTCCTGGTTGCGCCATTCGGTGAACGGCACGTCGAGCTGCTCGGGGATCTCGAGGCCGAGCGCGCGGGCGGCGGCGAACGCGACCAGTGCGTTCTGCGCGAGGTGCTGCGCGCTGAAATTGACCTCGGCGGAGCCGATCGACGTGCGCAGGAGCGGCGGCTCGAAGGACTCGAGCGCAACGCTCTCGCCGGCGCGGACGACGGCGATGTCGTCGCGGCCGACGGGGAATCCGGCGGGCACGATCGCCGTCCCGGAAGGAGGCAGCGCAGCGATCAGCTCGCTCTTCGCACGCACGACGCCGTCGAGCGTCCCGACCTTCTCGAGGTGCACCGGCGCGATGTTCGTCACGACGCCGATGTGCGGACGTGTGAACGCGCAGAGCTCGGCGATCTGCCCGAACCCCCGCATCGCGAGCTCCACGATGCAGACCTCGGTGTCCGGCTCGAGCCGGCAGAGCGTGAGCGGCACGCCGATCTCGTTGTTGAAGCTGCGCTCGGCGGCGACGGTTCGCGCCTGCGCGCTGCAGATCGCGCCGAGGATGTCCTTTGTCGAGGTCTTGCCCATCGAACCCGTGATGGCGACGACGCGGGCGCTGCTTCGCTCGCGCACCGCGCCGGCGATCGCGGCAAGGGCCGCAAAGGCGTCGTCAGGCACGATCGTTGCCGCCGCGCCACGCGCGAACGCGTGCTTCGTGTACGCGGCGCCGTCGCCGACGGCCACGAAAAGGTCGCCCTCCTCGATCCGACGCGAGTCGACCTGCACCCCCGTGACGTCGGTGGCCCAGACCGCGCGCTCCCACTGTCCCGGGACCAGGTCCCCGAGCATGTCCAGCTCGAGCGGGATCACGCGGGCTGCAGCGCGCGCAACACGTCGCGCGCGACCTCGCGGTCGTCGAAGGGATGCGTCACGCCCGCGATCTCCTGTCCTTGCTCGTGGCCCTTGCCGGCGATCAGCACCACGTCTCCTTCGCGGCCGGATTCGATCGCCCTTGCGATCGCCGCGCGCCGGTCGGGCTCGACCTCGAGCTCGGGCGCTCCCGCGACGATCTCGTCGATGATCGCGAGCGGATCTTCGCTGCGCGGGTTGTCCGAGGTGACGATCGCCATGTCGGCGAGATCGTGCGCGATGCGCGCCATCAGCGGGCGTTTCTCACGGTCGCGATCGCCGCCGCAGCCGAAGACGCAGATGACCCGGCCGTCGCTCAGCCGGCGCGCCTCGTGCAGGACACGCTCGAGCGACGCCGGCTTGTGCGCGTAGTCCACGATCACCGCGAACGGCTGCCCCTCGTCCACGAACTCCAGCCGGCCGGGAACGCCGTCGACGGCTTCGATGCCGTCGCGGATCGCGTCCTCGCCGATGCCGAGCGCCCGCGCCGCCGCCGCTGCTGCCAGCGCGTTCTCCAGGTTGAAGCGGCCGCGCAGCTTGAGGTTCGCGTCGAGGGCGTCGCGATCGGCGTCGAAGACGATCGGGTCGTCGAGCTCGGCAGCGAGGCGCCGGCCCCATGGATCGCCTACGTTGATCACCGCGCGTGCCGCCTGCGCGAAGAGGCGGCGCTTCGCGGCGAAGTACGCCTCCATCGTCCGGTGGAAGTCGAGGTGCTCGTGCGCGAGGTTCGTGAAGACGAGGACGGCGAACCGGACGCCGTCGAGGCGGCCCTGCACGGACGCGTGCGACGTCGCCTCCATCGCGCACGACGCGTTCCCCGTGTCGACCATCTCGCGAAAGAGCCGCTGCAGGTCGATTGCCTCGGGCGTGTTCAGCGATGCCTGCCGCACCTCCTCGCCAACGCGCCGCTCGAGGTTCGTCAGCAGTCCGGGACGGCGGCCGGCGGCCCGCAGGATCTCGTACAGCAGGTACGTCGTCGTCGTCTTGCCCGCGGTGCCGGTCACGGCTGCGACGTCTAGCTCGCGGCTCGGGTCGCGAAAGAACGCAACGGCTGCGGGCGCCATCGCCCGGCGCGCATCGGCGACGACGATCTGCGGCACGGTCACGTCGAGCGCGCGCTCGACGACGAGAGCGGCGGCGCCGCGGTCTACGGCTTCGGCCGCGCGGTCATGGCTGTCCGACCGGCTCCCGCGCACGCAGAAGAAGAGCGCACCCGGAGCCGTGGCGCGGGTGTCGTAAGCGAGCTCCGCGATCTCCACGGCCGCGGCGTTCACGATCTCATTCGGCGCGAGCGCCTGGGCCAGCAGCTCGAGCTGCATCCCTAGAGGCTAGTGAACGGCTTCGACGCCGTCCGGCGGAACCTCGAGGTACTGCAGGTCGTACGTCGCAATCTGCGCGAACGCGGGGGCCGCGACGACACCGCCCCAGATGGCTCCGTGGGGCTCGTCGACCATCACGGCCACGACCAGCCGCGGACGCGATGCGGGCACCATGCCGACGAAGGACGCGACGTAGCGCCCGCCCGAGTAGCCCCCGTGCTCGTCCGGCTTCTGCGCCGTCCCGGTCTTGCCGGCGACGCGGTAGCCCGGCACGGCGGCGAGCGTGCCCGTCCCCTCGCGGACGACGTTCTGCAGCATCGCGTTCAACTCGGCGGCGATCGAGCGCCGGAGGATGCGGCGCTTCTTCGGGCGAGCGGCGCGGTGACCGTCGATGCGGTCGATGAGGTGGGGCTGAACCAATACGCCTCGGTGCGCGATCGTCGCGTACGCGGCGGCCATCTGCACCGGCGTCACCGCCACTCCCTGGCCGATCGGAACGTTGCCGATCGTCGAACCGGACCACTCGTCCGGCCGCAGCACGAAGCCCCGGCTCTCGCCGGGGAACGCGATCCCGGTCTTCGAGCCGAACCCGAAGCGCCGCATCCACTTGTAGAGGCGCGTCGGCCCCAGCTTCTCGGCGAGCGTGATCGCGCCGACGTTCGACGACTGGGCGAGGATGCGCGCCACGCTCATCGTCTCCGTGCCGCGCTCCTCCGC
The DNA here is from genome assembly GCA_045806505.1 of Gaiellaceae bacterium. Lineage (GTDB taxonomy): Bacteria > Actinomycetota > Thermoleophilia > Gaiellales > Gaiellaceae > DASVFB01. Next base: position 6,245 of record JBJMJE010000260.1, on the reverse strand, counting down.
GTCGTGGATGACACGGTCGGCCACGTGGATCGAGTACGGCAGGGTGAACGTCGTGCGCGGCGTCACGATCCGGTCGGAGAGAACGCCCGCGACAGTGACGAGCTTGAACGTCGAGCCAGGCTCGTAGACGTCGGTCACTGCGCGGTTCCGAGTCACGGCCGGCGGCGTCCTGCCGAAGTTGTTCGCGTCGAATCCCGGCGCGTTCGCCATCGCGAGCACGTCGCCGCTCCGCGGATCGAGGACCACGGCGGTCGCGCCCTTCGCATCCCATTTTGCGATCGTCTGCCGCAGCACGGCTTCGGCGTTCGCCTGGATCGTGTGGTCGATCGTCAGCCGGACGTTGCGTCCGTCCACCGCCGGCCGCGCGTGCACGACGTCGAGCACGTGACCGAGCGCGTCGATCGTGCGGGTCTCGCCGCCCGGGCGGCCGCCGAGCGTCTTGTCGAGCTGCAACTCGAGGCCGGAGAGGCCGCGGTTGTCGAGGCCGGCGTAGCCGAGGATGTGCGAGGCGACGGAGCCCTGCGGATAGAAGCGGCGTTCCTCGGGATAGAAGCCGAGGCCCGCGAGGTTCAGCTTCTCGAGGCGATCCGCCCTGGTCGGATCGGCCTTGCGTGCGACATAGACGAAGCTCGTCTTGCGGTTGGACAGCTGATCGAAGAGCACGTTCGCATCGACGCCGAGGGTGCGCCCCGCGGCAGTGGCCACTGCGCGCGGATCGCGCACCTGCCGAGGATCGGCGTACACCGTCGTCGCCTGCTCGCCGATCGCGAGCTGCACGCCCGTGCGGTCGAAGATCGTCCCGCGCGCTGCGGGCAGGACAACGGTGGCCCGGTGCTGCTTCGTTGCGAGGCTCGACAGTGAGCCTGCCTGCACCGCCTGCAGCCACGCCGCGCGACCGAGCAGCACGGCGAAGCCGGCGACGAGGAACATCAGAAGGAGCCGGAGCCTGCGATTGACCGGGTTCCGGCGCGGGCGGCGCATCAGCGCGGGGGAAGCGCCACGTACGTCGTCTGCTTCGCGGGAACGAGACCGAGCCGCGTCTTTGCGCGGGCCTGGATCAGGGGCGAAGCCCTCGCCGTCGAGAACCGCGACGCGAGCGCCGCGTTCTGCTCGCGCAGCGACGCGCGGTCGCGCGACAACTGGTCGAGCCGGACGTTCAACTGGAGCACCGCGACGTTGAGCGCGACGAGCCCGGCGAGCACGGCGGCGGCGATGACGATCCAGACGACGCCGCTCCGCAGCGGGTCGCGCCGGCGTCTGGCGCGCGTCCGCGGCCGCCGCCGCTCCTCGACGGGCGGCGCTTCCGTGTACGCGACTGCAGGGGACCAGGACGCCATTAGACGTTCGCCGTGCCTTTGGTCACACCTTCACCGCCACTCGCAGCTTCGCCGAGGCGGCACGCGGGTTGTGAGCGACCTCGTCTTCCGTCGCACGCAGCGGGCGCCGCGACAGCGCGCGGAGGACCGGCTCGTTGCCGCACACGCACACGGGGAAGTCCGGCGGGCACGTGCACCCGCGCTCGCCGTCGCGCATGAACTGCTTGACGATGCGGTCCTCGAGCGAATGGAAGCTGATCACCGCGAGGCGCCCGCCCGGACGCAGCATCGCGAACGCCGCCGGGAGCGCGCGCTCGAGCGCCCCGAGCTCGTCGTTCACCGCGATGCGGAGCGCCTGGAAGACACGCTTCGCGGGATGCCCGTCGCCGAAGCGCGCGGGAGCGGGAATCGCGGCTTTGATGACGTCGACGAGCTCCGCCGTCGAAGCGATCGGGCGCCGACGCACGATCGAGCGCGCGATCTGCCGCGCGTACCTCTCCTCGCCGTAGCGCTTGAAGATGTTGGCGAGCTCTCGCTCCGACTCCTCGTTCACGAGCTGCGCCGCGGTGAGCTCGCCGGACGGATCCATGCGCATGTCGAGCGGCGCATCCGTCGCGTACGAGAAGCCGCGCGCGGGCACGTCGAGCTGCATCGACGAGACGCCCAGATCGAGCAGTACGACGTCCGCTTCGAAGCCGTTCGCCGCCAGCCCTTCGAGCACGAGGGAGAACTCCCCCCGGAGCAGGCGCGGCTGCAGGCTCCCGAAGCGGCGCTTGAAGCTCTCGAAGTACGGCTGGACGGTCGGGTCGCGGTCGACCGCGACGTACCGCCCCTGCCCCTCCAGGTCCGCGGCGAGCAGACCGGCGTGGCCGCCGGCGCCGAACGTGGCGTCGACGACGGTCTCGCCGGGCTTTACCGCGACCAGCCGGCGGACGTCGTCCGCCAGCACCGGGATGTGATCACTCGTTTTTCGCTGCAAGACGCTCGGCAACATCTACAGCACTCCCTTCGATCTCGGCGAGCTCATGACCCCACGCTTCGCGATCCCAGATCTCGACGTGGTCCCGCAGTCCCGCGACGACGACCTCCCGGCGGAGCTGCGCGTGTGCGAGCAGCGGCGCGGGGATCATCACGCGGCCCTGTTTGTCGAGCTCGGCCTCGGCCGCCCCGGCGAAGAGGAGGCGTTGGATCTTGCGTGCTTCCTGGCTGAACGGATCCAGCGAGGCGAGTCGAGACTCGACGAGTCGATCCCAATCCTCACGACGGTAGGCCTGGAGACACCGGTCGACGCCTTTGGCGACGACGAGCCCTTCTGCGAAGGATTCGCGAAACTTGGCGGGAAGGGTGAGACGGTTCTTGTCATCGATCGTGTGCTCGTGTGTTCCGAGAAGCATCTGAGGCCTGGGAATCTCTACCACTGTTCCCCACTCTGCCCCACGCTAAACCACTTGTCAACCCCTCGATCGGGGTACGAGGCATGCGACTCGTAGCGGTCGGAGCAGCGGCCCTCGCCTTAGGCGGCTGCGGCGACTCCGGCACGGGAAAGACGTCGGAGCCGCACTGGTCCGGGCCGCCGCGGGCGGACGCGTCGGGGCACGTGCCGGTGTCGGGCTTCAACGACTACCTCGCGGGCGACGGCGCGGTGTTCGCACGGTCGCCGACGGCCGCGAGCGCCGAATTCCTCGAGCTCGACCGGCCGAATGCGGCGGTGTCGACGGTTCAGGCGACCTCGCCGGGCGAGGTGCAGAACTTCTCCGAAGTCGTGGCGACGCTGACGGGGCTGCAGGACGACTCGGTGCGCGAGGCCCGCTACACGCTCGAGTACCAGCGAAACGCCGACGGCGACTGGCGCCTGCGCGCGGCCGACTACGCACAGCGCTGCCAGGCCGGTCGCGGCCACCAGGACTTCTCGCCGAAGAACTGCGCCTAGGAGACCAGCGTCAGCTGACGGCCGTACGGGCCTCGGCCGGTGATGACCGTGGCGCCGCACTCCGCCGCGAACGCGAGCGCGTCGCGCGGCTCGTCACCGCGGCCGAGCGCGAAGGTCAGGCCCGCCGCGAAGCAGTCGCCGGCACCGTAGGTGTCCTGGATCGGCGCGGGCGGATCGACCGCCGCGAACGGACCGCCAGGCTGCGCCCAGCCGCCGAGCGCGCCTGATGTTGCAACGAACAAGCGCGGCGGCGGGTCCAGGTCGCCGGGCTCGTAGCGCTCGCCGGCATCCGTCGCGCTGGCGACGAGCGCGTCGAGCTGAACGCCCGAGCGGGCGAGCGTCGGCAGCTCTCGTGCGGTCGCGACCAGGACGCGCGCGTGACGCGCCTTCGAGAGCGACTCGACGTCCCCGCCCGTGAAGTAGACGCACTCGGTCCGCCGCAGCTCCTCCCACGGGAGCGCACCGTCGCCGCCGCGGGGCCGGTGCTTCTCGCCGATGACGGTGATCGTCCGCTCGCCGGAGTCGTCGACGTACGTGACGCCGCGGCGCTGCGGCTCGGCAACCCACGTGACGTGCAGCCGCAGCCCCTTCGCCTCGAGCTCGTCGCGCGCGCGCCGGCCGAGCTCGTCGTCGCCGAGCGCCGTGAAGAAGGTCGTCTCGCAGCCGAGGTTCACCAGCTGGACAGCGGCGACGGCGCCGCCTCCGGCCGCCTCGGACCACGCTTCCGATGCGTGCACGATCTCGCCCGGCCGCGGCACCTCCTCGACGCGGATGAAGTCGATCCACTCGACGTGTCCGACGACGGCGGCTCTCACGGCTCACATTCTGCGGCTTCCGCCGGTTGAACCAGGATGATGGAGGCAGTGGCGACGATCCCGCCGTTCGAGAGCTTCTACGTCGAGCACCGCGACGCGGTCTACGGATTTCTCGCGCGGCGGCTTGGACGAACGGCGGCCGAGGACGCGTTCCAGGAGACGTTCCTTCGCGCGCTCCGTGCGTACGCACGCCTCGAGCACGGGAGACATCTGCGGGCGTGGATCTTCACGATCGCAGCGCGCGTCGCTATCGACGCGGCCGAGCGGAAACGCCGCGACGGTGTCGCGCTCGGCGAGGAGCCGGCGAGGGAGGACTCGCGGCCGGCGTATCTCGAGCTCGAGCACCTCGCCGAGGAGCTGCCGCCGGCCGAGCGCGCGGCCGTCGTGCTCCGGTACGGCTACGACCTGCCGTATGCGGAGATCGGCGCCGCGCTCGGTTCTTCGGCCGACGCGGCCCGGCAGGCAGCGTCGTCCGGCATTCGCAGGCTGCGTCGAAAGGAGGGACTCGCATGAAGGTCTCGACGGAGCTCGATCGCCGCTTCCGCGACGCGGCGGCTGCGGCGGGCGACCTCGACGTGGGGTACGACATCGTCGACACGCCGATCGGCGGACTCTTCGTCGCGGCCACGCCGGCGGGCCTGTGCCGCATCTCGTACGACCCGGAGCCGGAGCGCGTGGTCGAGACCCTTGCGCGCACGGTCGGCGTGCGGGTGCTGCGGTCGCCGCGTGCCGTCGACGAGACGCGCCGGCAGCTCGGCGAGTACTTCGAGCACCGCCGGACGGACTTCGATCTCGACATCGACCTGCGCGTCGCCGCCGGCTTCTCGCGCCGCGTGCTCGAGGAGCTCGTGCGCGTGCCGTACGGCGAAGTGACGACGTACGGCGAGCTCGCCCGCCGGGCAGAGCATCCGCGCGCCGCGCGTGCGGTCGGCACGGTCATGAACCGGAACCCGATCCCGATCGTGCTCCCGTGCCACCGCGTCGTCGGCTCGAGCGGCAGCCTCACGGGCTACGGCGGCGGGCTCGACCGGAAGGAGAAGCTCCTCAGGCTCGAAGGAGCAATTCTCTGACGGTGTCGTGCAGGATGCCGTTCGTCGCGAGGTAGAGGCGCTCGTCCTCGGTCCAGCGGCCGCCGGCCTCCTCCACGATGAGGCGCGGCGCGTTGATGTCCCACGGGTTCATCACCGTGTCACTCGCGGCCTCGATGCGCCCTTCTGCGACGAGGACGTACTGCCAGAAGTCGGTGTACGTGCGCGCCACCGCGACGCGGTTCGCGAGCTCCGCGAACTGCGGAAAGGCGCGCAGGCTCGTTGTCGAGACATAAGCATCCGCGAGTTCTCCGACGCCTGACACGTGAATCGGCGAACCGTCGAGGAACGCCCCGCCGCCGCGCGACGCCCACCAGCGATGCCCGAGCGCCGGTGCCGACACGACGCCGGCGACGATCTCGCCGTCGCGCTCGAGCGCGACCAAGGTCGCCCAGATCGGCAGCCCGCGCGCGTACTGCTTCGTACCGTCGATCGGGTCGAGCCACCAGCGGACGGCCGCCTCCTCGACGCCGTACTCCTCACCCGCCACCGCCTCCCCGCGCTCACGCGCGATCCGCTCGCGCAAGGCCTGCTCGACCGCGCGGTCCGCCTCCGTCACCGGCGTCAGGTCGGCCTTCGACTCGACCTGGAGGTCGAGCGCGCGATACCGCTGCATCGTCAGCGCGTCCGCGTCGTCGGCCAGGGCGAGCGCGTACTCGAGGTCTGCGGCGGCGTCGATCACGCGATTCAATCAACGCTCCGCCGGCGGCGCCGCTCTGCCGCGCCGCTCTCCAGCGCCGAACGAAGCAGCGCTCCCCGCGACGGCGAACCGATCGCGAGCGCCGCAGGCGCGGGCCCCGAGCGGAAAGCGAAGCGGGCGAGGAACGATTCAGTCCAGTAGCCGGTACCCGACGCGCCACACGTTGATGACGAACGGCCCGGGATCGACCGCCTGAAGCTTCCGACGCAGCCGCGACGCGTGTGAGTCCAGCGTCCTCGTCCGGCCCAACGACCTGAAGCCCCACACCTCGCGCAGCAGCTCCTCCTTCGTGAACACGCGCTGCGGGTCGCTCGCGAGCTTGAGCAGCAACTCGTATTCCTTGGCCGCGAGGTCGATGCGGACGCCGCCGACGTTCACGCGCCGCGTCGAGTGCTC
>JBJMJE010000259.1:0-3884 GCA_045806505.1 Gaiellaceae bacterium | reverse complement strand
GCTCGCGGGTCTCGACAGCTTCACGATCGAGGACGACTCCGGACGCAGGCTCGAGGCCTGCCAGTCGCCGGTGTGGGATACGGCGCTGGCCGTGATCGCACTTCTCGATGCCGGCTTCGCGCCGTCGCACGACTCCGTCGTCCGCGGCGCGGAGTGGCTCGCCGGCCGCGAGGTGCGCGTGCGCGGCGACTGGGCGGTCCGACGGCCGAGCCTCGCGCCGAGCGGCTTTCCGTTCGAGTTCGCCAACGACAACTATCCCGACGTCGACGACACGGCGGTCGTGGTGCTCGCGCTGCGACGAGCCGAGGTCGACGACGGCGGCGCGGCCGACCGCGGCGTCGCGTGGTCGGTCGGCATGCAGTCGAGCGACGGCGGCTGGGCGGCGTTCGACGTCGACAACACGAGCCCGCTCCCGGCAAAGCTCCCGTTCTGCGACTTCGGCGCTGTCACCGATCCACCCAGCGCCGACGTCACTGCGCACATGGTCGAGATGCTCGCCTACGAAGGTCGCTCGGACGACGAGGCAACGCGGCGCGGCATCGAATGGCTGCTGCGCGAGCAGGAAGACGACGGCTCGTGGTTCGGCCGCTGGGGCGCGAACCACCTCTACGGGACCGGCGCGGCCGTGCCGGCGCTCGCGGCCGCGGGGCTGGCCGGGCACGAGAGCGTGCGCGCCGCGATCAGCTGGCTCGAGCGCGTGCAGAACGACGACGGAGGCTTCGGCGAGGACCTCCGTTCGTATCGCGACAGCGGGTGGCGCGGCCGTGGCGCGTCGACCGCGTCGCAGACCGCGTGGGCGCTGCTCGCCTTCCACGCCGCGGGCGAGACCGGGGCGCCGGTGGAGCGCGCGATGCGTTGGCTGGTCGACACGCAGCGCAGCGACGGAAGCTGGGACGAGCCGCACTTCACCGGGACGGGCTTCCCCGGCGACTTCTATCTCAACTATCACCTCTACCGGCAGGTCTTCCCCGTGATGGCGCTCGGGCGGCTGCTCTCGAATGGCTGACGGGCTGCTCGTCTTCGCGCCGCTGCGGATCGAAGCCGCGATGCTGCCGAAGCACCACGGGTGGACGGTCCTGCGCTCGGGCATGGGGCCGGAGCGGGCGCGGATCGCGGCCGCGCGGGGGCTCGCCGTCGAGGCGCCCGCCGTCGCGGTCGTCGGACTGTGCGCGGCGGTGTCGCCCGTCCTGCTCGCGGGCGACGTCGTGTGCGCAACGGAGCTCAGGCGCGACGACGCCCTCCCCGTCGCCGCGCCGGGAAGCGCGCTCGCCGCGGCGGCGCTCCGGCGACGGGGGCTGCGCGTTCACGTAGGGCCGATCCTGTCGCTCGATCACATCACGTCCGCTTGCGAGCGCCGCGCGTTCCACGACGGCGTGCTCGCCGTGGACATGGAGTCGGCCTGGCTCGCGGACGCCGCAGATGGACGGCCGCTCGCCGTCATCCGTGTCGTCGTCGAGACCGCTGACCGCGACCTGCGCGACCCGCGCACGATCGCGGCGGGCATCCGCGCGCTGCGCAACCTGCGCCGAGCCGCCGGCGCGCTCGCCGAATGGACGAAGGCCGTCGGCCCGCGGACGGTGCTGCTCGCCTCGCCGCGCTCGTTCTGCGCCGGCGTCGAGCGGGCGATCGAGATCGTCGAACGCGCGCTCGAGCAACGCGGTGCGCCGATCTACGTCCGCAAGCAGATCGTTCACAACGAGCACGTCGTGACGGACCTCGAGCGCCGCGGCGCGGTCTTCGTCGACGAGCTCGACGAGGTGCCGACCGGCGCGACCGTCGTGTTCTCCGCTCACGGCGTGTCGCCGGCGGTGCGCGATGCCGCGCAAGACGCGCAGCTGGACGTCATCGACGCGACGTGCCCGCTCGTCAGCAAGGTGCACGCGGAGGCGCGCCACTTCGCGGCGGACGGTCACACGATCTTCCTCGTCGGGCACGTCGGACACGAGGAGGTCGAGGGAACGCAGGGCGAGGCGCCGGACGCGATCAGCGTCGTGCAGGACGCGGGCGAAGCCGCACGCGTCGATGCTCGCGATCCGTCGCGCGTGTCGTTCCTCACGCAGACGACCCTCGCCGTCGACGAGACGGACGAAGTCGTCGCCGCGCTGCGGAAACGTTTCCCGCGGCTTCGCGGGCCGAAGACGGACGACATCTGTTACGCGACGACCAATCGGCAACAGTCCGTGCGCGTCGTCGCGCGCGAGGCGGATGTCGTGCTCGTCGTCGGCTCGAAGACGTCCTCGAATTCGCTCCGCCTCGTCGAGGTCGCGCGGCGCGCGGGCACCCGTGCATACTTGGTCGACGATGAGCAGGACGTCGACGTTGCATGGCTGGAAGGCGCGCGGACCGTTGGTCTCACGGCCGGCGCGTCCGCTCCGCAGCAGCTCGTCGACCGGCTCGTGGAGTCGCTCCGCGGTCTCGGACGCATCGAAGTCGAGGAGCGCATGACGACAAGCGAGTCCGTGCAGTTCAACCTTCCGCGCGCGGTGCGGACATGAGCATCCCGCTGCGCCAGAGCGTCGCCGTCGCGCGCTATCTCGCGAAGCAACGCATAAAGCGGAACGACAAGTTCCCGCTGCTCGTCGAGCTCGAGCCGCTCTTCCAGTGCAATCTCGCGTGCTCGTTCTGCGGGAAGATCCAGTACCCGAAGGAGATCCTCAAGAAGCGCATGCCGGTGCAGCAGGCGCTCGACGCGATCGACGAGTCCGGCGCGCCGATGGTCTCGATCGCCGGCGGAGAGCCCCTCGTGCACCCCGAAGTCGACGTCATCGCGCGCGAGCTGATCAAGCGCAGGAAGTTCGTGTTCCTCTGCTCGAACGCGATCCTGATGAAGAAGAAGATGGATCTGTTCGAGCCCTCGCCGTACTTCGCCTGGGTCGTCCACCTCGACGGCATGCGCGAACGGCATGACCAGTTCGTCGAGCGCGAGGGCATCTTCGACAAGGCCGTCGAGGCGATCGCGATCGCGAAGGAGCGCGGGTTCCGGGTGAACACGAACACGACGTTCCTCACGACCGACACGCCGAAGACGGTGCGCGACGTGCTCGACTTCCTGAACGACGAGCTGAAGGTCGACCACATGATGATCTCGCCCGCCTACGCATACGAGAAGGCTCCCGACCAGGAGCACTTTCCCGGCGTGACGGCGTCGCGCAAGCTGTTCAGCGCCGCCTTCGCGGACGGGAAGCGGAAGAAGTGGCGCCTGAATCACACACCGCTCTTCCTCGACTTCCTCGAGGGCAAGGCCGACTTCCAGTGCACGCCGTGGGGGATCCCGTCGTACTCGATCTTCGGCTGGCAGCGCCCGTGCTACCTGATGTCCGACGGCTACACGGCGACGTACAAGGAGCTGATCGAGACGACGGACTGGTCGAAGTACGGCCGCGGCAACGATCCGCGCTGCGACAACTGCATGGCCCACTGCGGCTACGAGCCGACGGCCGTCCTCGCGGCGACGAAGTCGCTCCGGCAGACGGTCCGCGCGCTCGTCGCGCGTTAGCGCGCAATCGACGAGGGCGCTGACCGCCTGCCGGGGCGGAACGACTCAGGCGGGGTCCGAGCCGGCGGGCGTCGTGGGCGGCTCGGGCTCGCGCGGGGGCGGCACCGGCTCCGTCGTCGCTGACGGCGCCGTCGAGGCGACTGCGCCCGCGCCGGCGGTCGTCGGCGTCGACCTCTGCATCGAGGGCAGCGACTCGCCGCTCTCCCGGAAGGCAAGCCACCCGCCGTACGCGAGGACCGCAGCCAGCACGAGGCCGACGTAGCTGGCCCACGCCGAGTAGTCGTCGGTGAGGTTCTTGAGCAGCGCGCACACGAAGATCGCAATGCCGAAGGCGAGCGTCGAGGCGCCCTTCGGGATGTTTTCCGGCACCGAGAGCTCGAGCGCGTGC
>JBJMJE010000258.1:0-19351 GCA_045806505.1 Gaiellaceae bacterium | reverse complement strand
CTTCCGCAGGCCGGGTTGATCATCCCCCTGTACGTCGTGCTCGCGCGCTACCACCAGGTGAACGCGCTCTCGGGCGTGATCGTGACCTACCTGACCTTCGTGCTCCCGTTCTCGGTCTGGACGCTGCGCGGCTTCCTGCTCGGGATCCCGAAAGAGCTCGAGGAGGCGGCGATGGTCGACGGCTCGAGCCGGCTCGGCGCGTTCTCGCGCATCCTGCTCCCCCTGGTCGCGCCCGGCCTGGTGGCGACGTCGATCTTCGCCTTCATCACGACCTGGAACGAGTACATCTTCGCCCGGATCCTGCTCAACGACCAGTCCAAGCAGACGGCAACGGTCTGGCTCTCATACTTCACCGGCACGAGCCGCAACACGGACTGGGGCGGCCTGATGGCAGGGTCGACGCTGATCGCGGTGCCGGTGATCGTCTTCTTCCTGCTCGTGCAGCGCAAGATCTCGTTCGGGCTGACCGCAGGCGCGGTCCGCGGTTGAGCGACGCGGCGGCCTGCCTCTTCCCGGGCTTCGACGGCGAAACGGTTCCCGACTGGCTGAAGGGCCTGCTGGCCGAAGGGCTCGGCGGCGTCGTCCTCTTCGGGCGGAACATCAGGGATCCGGAGCAGGTTGCTGAGCTGACGGCCTCGCTGCGGGCCGAGCGGCCGGAGCTGATCGTCGCGACGGACGAGGAGGGCGGGGACGTGACCCGGCTCGAGGTCGCGGGCGGGAGCTCGTTTCCCGGGAACTTCGCGCTCGGCGCCGTCGACGATCCGGCCCTGACGCGCCGCGTGGCCGCCGCGATCGGGGGCGAGGTGGCGGCGGTCGGGATCGACCTCGACCTCGCGCCCGTCGCCGACGTGCTGGTCGACCCGGCGAGCGCGATCGTCGGCGTCCGCTCGTTCGGCTCCGACCCACAGCTGGTCGCGCGCCAGGTCGCCGCCTTCGTCGAGGGGCTACAGAGCGTTGGCGTCGCCGCCTGCGCCAAGCACTTCCCCGGCCACGGCGAGACGGTCGCCGACTCCCATCTGGAGCTGCCGTCCTCCGACGCGAGCCTCGACGTCCTGCGCGAGCGCGCCCTGCCACCCTTCGCGGCCGCGGTCGACGCCGGCGTGCGAGCCGTGATGACCGCGCACATTCGCTTCGGCGCCTTCGGCGAGGAGCCGGCGACCTGGAACTCGGCCGTGGTCGAGCTGCTGCGCACGGAGCTCGGCTTCGACGGCGTGGTGATGACCGACGCGCTGGAGATGCAGGGCGCCGGCGGGCCGGAGGGTGTCGAGCACTCGGCCGTGCGCGCGCTCGCCGCTGGCGCAGACGCGCTCTGCCTCGGCGCCGACCTGACGCCCGAGCAGGTCGAGGCCGCCCACGCGGCGATCGCCGCTGCCGTGCCAGAGGAGCGGCTGGCCGAGGCCGCGCGCCGCGTCGCGGAGCTCGCCGCCTGGACGGCACCGCGGGCGCTCGAGGATCGCGAGACCGGCGCCGAGGCCGCCCGGCGGGCGCTGCGCGTCGAGGGCGACCCGGCCGTCGGCGACGACGCCCTTGTGGTCGAGCTCCGGGCCGAGCCGTCGATCGCGGCCGGCGAGTCAGACCATGGGCTCGGAGAGCTCCTCGGCGCGGAGACGGTCCGGCTGCACGAGGGCGACGCTCTCCCGCCGCTCGACTCGGGCCGTTCGATCGTGCTCGTCGTGCGCGACGCCCACCGGCACCCGTGGCAGCGCGAGCTCGTCGTCCCGGGCGCGGTCGTGGTCGAGACCGGCGTGCCCGAGTGGCGACCCACTGCCGCGCGGGCCTTCGTGGCGACGAACGGTCCCGGCCGGGCAAACCTCCAGGCCGCCGCGGAGGTAATCCGCAGCTAGCGTTGCCGCGTGCGGCTGGTGCTCGACTTCGACGGCACGGTGACCGAGCGGGACACGCTCGACATTGTGCTGTCCGAGTTCGGCGATGCGGAGGTCTACGAGCGTGCGGAGGCCGAGCTGGACGCCGGCCGGATGACGCTGAACGACGTGATCTCGGCCGAGTTCGCGACGGTCACGGCCCCACTCGACGAGGTGGTCGCATACGTGGTCGAGCACGCTCGCGTGCGGCCGGGCTTCCCCGACCTGGCCCGGGCGCGGCACCCGCTCGTCGTCTCGTCCGGGTTTCACGAGCTGATCGAGCCGGTGCTCGAGCGCGAGGGCGTGCTCGGCGACGTCGAGCTGAGGGCGAACCGCGTCGATGCCCGGCCCGACGGCTGGCGGGTGCGCTACCGCGTCGCGGAGACCTGCGAGGTCTGCGGCGAGCCCTGCAAGCGCGGCGATCTACCCGCGGGCGAGGTCGCCTACGCCGGCGACGGCCACTCCGACTACTGCGCCGCGCTGGCCGCCGACCGGGTCTACGCGACGGGCAGTCTGGCTCGCTACCTCGCCGAGCGGGGCATCGCCTTCGAGCCGCTGACCGACTTCCGCGCGCTCGCGTGACCTTCCTCCACCTGCCGGAGCCGTTCGACTTCGACCTGTCGACCGAGCGCTTCCGTGCCTTCGGGCCGGACCTCGCGAATCTCTGGATCGACGGTGGACTGCACCGCGTCGTCGGCGCGCGCGAGCTGCGGATCGAGCCCGCGCCGGGCGGCGTGGACGTCGAGCCGCTCGACCGCGAGACGCGCCGGGTCGCGCTCACGCTGCTCGGTGCGCCGTTCGACCTCGAGGGCTTCTACGCGTGGGCGCAAGACGACCCGGTTCTACGGGAGCTGACCGAGACGCTGGCCGGCTTCCGGCCACCGCTGGCGCCGGATCCGTTCGAGACGCTCGTCACCTCGATCACGGCGCAGCAGGTTTCCCTCTTTGCGGCCTTCGCGATCCGCAACCGGCTGATCGAGCGCTTCGGCCGGCGCGTGGGGCAGGCGTACGCGTTCCCGACGGCCGAGCAGCTGCGCGAGGCCATGCACGCCGACCTGATCGCGCTCGGGTTCTCGAACCGCAAGGCGGAGTACGTGCTCGGCCTCGCGCAGGAACCGGTCGACCTGCACGAGCTCGCCTCGCTGCCGGACGACGAGGTCAAGCGGCGACTCGTCTCGATCCGCGGCATCGGCGAGTGGACGGCCGAATGGTTCCTCGCCAGGCATCTCGCGCGCCCGCGCGCGTGGCCGGTCGGCGACGTCGCGCTGGAAAAGGCCGTGCGTACGTTCTACCCGGACGCGAGCGATCTCGATGCGGCCCGCGAGCGCTTCGAGCCGTTCCAGAACCTGTCCGCTCACTACCTGCTCACCGGGGCTAGGGTGACGGCCGCCGCATGAACGTGCGCGAAGCGACCCAAGCCGACGAGCCAACGCTGCTCGCCTTCACCGAGGCGATCTTCGACGAGAACTGGGACCGGCCCTGGCGCCCGCCGCCGGTCACGCCGAGCATGTTCGAGGGCAAGCTCGTGCTGGTCGCCGAGGACGAGGGCGAGCCTGTCGGCTACGCGTTCGGCGAGCTCGACCCGCAGGGCTACGCGCACGTGAACATCGTCTACGTCGTCCCCGAGCGGCGCCGCCAGGGTGTGGCCAAGGCGCTGCTGGCCGCGTTCGGCCAGCGAGCGCGCTCTCAGGGGATCGAGCACCTGACGCTCGACGTCGCCACCCGCAACGAGGTCGGCCGGGAGGCCTGGCGGCGGCTCGGCTTCACCGAGTGGTCGCAGCGGCTGACGGTTCCGATCGAGCGGATCGAGCATCACGACGAGCACGGTGAGTCGTACGCCTCCCTACACGTCCAGAGCGACGACCTCGATAGCGTCCGGGCCCAGGTCGACAAGTACCTGCCGCGGCTCGGCGGCTCGGACCCGCGCGTCGAAGGGCCGCGCAACGGCTGGGTCGTCGTCCACGCCGAGCTCGTCGACCGCGACCGCAGGGCGCGCGAGCGGCTCGCGTCGGAGCTCTCGAACGCGACGGCCGCCGTGGTCTGCGCGATCAGCGTGGACGACGGCGTGGTCGTGCGCTACGTGCTCTACGAGCGCGGGAGCGTGGTCGACGAGTACCAGTCGCTGCCGGAGCACTTCGGCTCGCTCCCGCCCGGCGACGTTGTCGCGCTCGGGGCGAACCCGACCGTCGTCTCGCGTCTCACGGGCGCCGATCCGAGACAGGTGCGGGCGGTCGCGCGCACGGCCTCCTCGCCGGACCAGCTGCCGCCGGCGGACGAGCTCCTGCTGCAGCTCGCCGGGGTGCTCGGCCTCGAAGGCGCCGGGCGCGGGTAGATTCACGCCGTGCCGACGTTGTACACCGCCGACCGCTGTCCCTACGCGGCCCGCGCGCGGATCGTGCTCGCGGAGAAGGGGCTCGCCTACGAGGCGGTCGAGATCGACCTCGACGACCGGCCGGCCTGGCTGTACGAGAAGAACGCGACCGGCCGCGTGCCCGTCTACGAGGAGGACGAGGGGCTCGTGCTGCCGGAGTCCGAGGTGATCATGGAGTACCTCGAGGAGCGCTATCCGGAGCCGGCGCTGCTGCCGCCCGACCCGGCGGCGCGGGGTCTCGAGCGGCTGCGTGTGCTGAGGTTCGACGAGGCGCTCGGTCGCGACTACTACGCGTTCCGTCGCGGTGACGACAACGCGATGCTCGACCGGCTGGGTGCCTTCGACCCGCCGCGCTACGGCTTCGCCGCGATCGCATATCTGCCGTGGATCCTGCGTGCCCGCGACATGCTGGGCGTCGAGCTTCCGTCGCACGTTGCGGAGTGGCTCGACGAGATCTCCGAGCGTCCGGCAGTTCGTGAGGAGCTCGACGTCCTCGCGGCGCTGTGACGATCGACATCGACGAGCTCGCTGCGCGGCTCGACGATCCGGCGTTGACGGTGCTCGACGTACGCACCGCCGGCGAGTACGACGGGACGCGCGGCAACGCGTGCGATCCTCGGCAGGGTCATCTGCCCGGGGCGCGGAACCTCGACGTCGGCGTCCTCGCGCAGTGCGAGACGGTGGAGCAGGTGCGCGAGCTGGTGAGCCTCGCCGACGGGGCCGAGATCGCGGCGTACTGCCACAGCGGCTCGCGTTCCGCGCTCGCGGTGCAGGTGCTCCGTGCCGCCGGCTACGACGCGAAGAACTACGTCGGCTCGTGGCACGAATGGTCGCGCCGCGACGACCTGCCTCTCGAGACGTGACTCCTGCGGACATGTCCGGGGTCTGACCCCAGACATGTCCCGAGCAGCGATGTTGCCCGTGACAAAAGCGTGACGGCTTGTCCACAGGCGGGTCAGCCGGCTCGTGCAGGCGCCTTCGCGGCGGCCGCGAGGAACGACCGCAGCAGCCCAGCGCCGAACGAGCGCCACGCGTCGTAGCGGTCGCGCAGCTCCTCGAGCAGCTCGCTCGCGTTCGGCACGCGATCCTCGTGCAGCCAGTGCGCCACCTGGTCGACGCGGATCTCCGGATGGAACTGGACGCCCCAGGCCGCGTCGCCGAACCTGAACGCCTGCGAGCACACCGGCGAACGAGCGAGCTCCACACCCTCGTCCGGAACGTGGAAGGCGTAGCCGTGCGCGTTCCAGACGTCGAACTCGCGCGGCAGCGCTCCGAACAGCGGATCGTCCGCGGCGCCGTCGGAGAGCTCGACGCGCGTGAACCCGAACTCCGGCTCGGGGCATGGTCCGACGTGCGCCCCCGCCGCCTTCGCGATCAGTTGCCCGCCGAGGCAGACGCCGAGCGTCGGCATCCGCTCGTCCAGGAGCCGGCGAACGACCTCGTCTTCTCTCCGCAGCCACGGATGTTCTTCTTCCTGGTCGACGTTCATCGCCCCGCCGAAGACGAGCACGGCGTCATAGTCGACGAGCGGACGCGGCGGCTCGGCCTCGGAGACGATCCACCACTCGTCGAGCTCGTGCCCGTCACCGCGCACGACGTCGTCGAACACCTCGCCCCGCACCTCCTCGCCGTGGACGATCGACAGCAGCCGCATCAGAAGAGCGTCGACTCCGCCGGCTCGGGATCGACGGCGCCCGTCGCCGGCACGCCCGCCTCGTCGAGCAGGCCGCGCAACACGTGCGCGCTTCGCGGCGCGTAGTCGTTGCGGTTGTTGTTGAACATCGCGTAGACCTCGCGCCGCTCTTCCGCGAGCTTTGCGATCGGGTCGACCCACTCCTCGAGGTCGTCGCGTTCGTACAGCCAGTCGAACCGTTCGCCCGACGTCTTCGTCTTCTTGTTCCACGTCTTCCAGTTGCGTCCGTGGAAGCGGATGTACGCGACGTCGTGTGTCGCCGCGGCGATGCGCGGCATCACGTTCGACGCGCGCGTTCGCGGCGAGTCGACCGAGACGTAGGCGAGCCGATGCTCTTCGAGGAACGAGAGCGTGTGCTCGCGCTCTTCCTCTGTCATCCACGAGCGGTGGCGAAACTCGATCAACGGGACGAGCGGGTCGAGCAGGTCCGCGACGTCGCGCAGGTCGTCGAGCGCCTCGGGCGTCTTCTGCACGCGCGGATGGAACTGCAGCAGCACGCCGCGAAGCTTGCCCGCCGCTTCGAGTGGCCCGAGCGACGTGCGGAACTCCACGTATGCGCGGTCGCGGGAATCCGTCTCCTCGTGGCCCGTCATCTCCTTCGACGCCTTCGCGTGGAAGACGAAGCCGTCGGGCGTTCGCTCGGCCCAGCGCGCGGCGTTCTCGGGCGACGGCAGGCGGTAGAACGGCGAGTCCACCTCGACGCACTCGAACCGCTCCGCGTAGTAGCGCAGGCGCGCCTCGGCGCTGCGTACGTCGCGCGGGTACCAGTGCTTGAGCAGGCCGTCGTCGGCCCAGCTGCAGATGCCGATGTGGACGACCGCCACGCCGCCTCCTAGTGCGTCCTCGGCATCACCACGATGCTGCCGCTGCGAAGCCGGTAGGCGGCGCGCGTCGCGGAGACGCAACCCGCGGGCGCGACGGACGACGGCAGTGGGCTCACGCACGGCGCGTCCCTCGTCGGCACGGTCGCGGTCACCCTGAATGTCTTCCGCTGAACGAGCAGGATCTTCCTCGCGAACGAGCCCGCGGCGCTCGTTCTCGCCGTGCCGGCGTTGCGGTCCGTCGCGAAGAACGAGACCGTGACGCCCGGCACGCCGCGCAGGTCTTCGAGCAGCGTCCCGCTGAGGAGCACCGAGTTCCTCACGGTCAGGCGACCCCGCGTCGTCGTCAGCTTCGCCTTCAGCGACAGCGACGACGGCACGCCGACGAGACCCTGCGTCTCGACGCTCGC
This sequence comes from Gaiellaceae bacterium, assembly GCA_045806505.1. GTDB lineage: Bacteria > Actinomycetota > Thermoleophilia > Gaiellales > Gaiellaceae > DASVFB01. The sequence goes on along the minus strand of JBJMJE010000258.1, from coordinate 12,194 downwards.
CGCGGCGTCCTGGGTCGCGCCGCTCGAGTTCCACGGCACGACCACCGTGCGCCAGACGTGGCTGCCGGCAGAGAGTGGGTTCGTGAACACGCCGGCGCTCAGCGTCGTCCGCAGGTCGTCGATCTTCGTCCCGAGCGGCGCGTACGCGGGCAGGCCCTTCGCGTACGGCTGCGGCAGGCAGAGGACGAGCTTCGCGCTGCCGAAGCCGGCCTCTGATCCGGTGGTCGGATCGACGTAGACCGGAACGTCGAGCGTCTGCGCGGGCAGAGTCAGCCTCATCAGCCACGCACCGGCGTGCGTGGCCGAGCGCGTGCACTGCGTTGCGGCCTGCTGGACCGCGGCGTCGTTCCTGTCGGCGACGAGTACGACGCCGGTCGCGCCCGCGGTCGCCCCGGACGCCAGCAGCTGCGCCCGGGCCGAGACGCTCCCGATGCGCGTCCCCACCGGCTGCCCGAGGTTGATGGTGTAGCCGCTCGGCACGTACGTCGTGAGTTGCGCCCAGGCCGCGTCAACCGCCGCGCCTTTCACCTCGAGCACGGTCGTGCCGCTCGCCGCCGTCGCCGTCGGACCCGTGACCAGGAGCTGCGGCCGCGCGAAGGCGCCGCCCGTGCACGCGAGCAGCGCGACCGCCGCAATCGCCGGAACCGCCAACCGCCACATCCGTCTCACCCGTCTCACGCGCGCCCTCGTCCTCAGAGTCGAAGCATCGTCGCACAGACTCCGGTGGGGGCTCGGCGACCCCCACCGGAACGTCGAGTGCGCGAGAGATCGCTAGCGGCGACGCGGCTTCAGCGTCACCACGTCGCTGAGGATCGAGAACGCCGGCGCCGTCGCCGAGACGCAGGGGATGCCCGGCGTCGAGGTGGTGCAGAAGCGCGACGTGACGTCACGATTCAGCAGCGTCACGCGTGCCTGGAACGTGGCCTTCGACATCAGCCGGAACTGCCGGCTGAACAGGCCGCCGTCGTTCGTGATCGCAAAGCCGCGCCGCACGAGACGCGGTGACGTCGGCCCCGTGAGCAGCGCAACCTTCACGCCGGCGAGGCGGTCGAGCCCTTCGGTGACCCTGCCCTGCAGCCGCGCCCAGCTCGTGAGCCGCACCGTGCGCCGTCCGTGGATGCGCACGTGCTGTCGCTTCGTCACGACCTTCGCCGTGAGCGTCACCCGCTTCGGCATGAAGACGGGCGCGCGTGCCTCCACCGTGCCGGCGTTGTTGACCGAGCCGCTGTTCACCGTGTACGGCGTGACGAGCGTCCGCCAGGTGTAGACGCCGCGCGTCGATGGATTCACGACGATGTTTTGATTCAGCGTCAGCGCGAGGTTCGTGAGCTTCGCGCCCGCTGGGGCGCGCGCGGCGCCTGCCTGCGCGTACGGCGACGCGAGGCACGCGACGAGGCGCACCTGCGAGTTGCCGGCGAACGCGTCCGACGCGGGCACCGGCGTGTCCACGAAGACGGGGATGTTCAGCGCCTGGCCCGCGACCGTCATGTGCAGCTGCCAGACGGCCGTGTGCGAGCCCGTCGAGCAGGTGTTGCTGACGGACTTCGCGGGATCCTGGACGGTGATCGTCCCGTTCACCGAGGCCTTCGACTGCGACGACGTCGCGAGGGTCTGGAAGACGGCGTGGACAGTGCCGATCTGCTGTCCGACCGCCGCGCCGTTCGCCGTGTAGCCCGCCGGTGCGTAGAACGTGAGCTTCGCCGGCGCCGCGTCGGTGTTCTCCTCGGTGAACCGGATCGAGACGGTGCTGCCGCCGAGTGCGAAGCGGTCGGGGCTCCCGACCATCACCCGCGGAACCGCGAGCGCGGATCCGACCACGGTGAGTGCGCCGACCGCTGTGCACATCGAGAGCGCCAGCCTTGTCGTGCGTTTCATTGTCTCCTCCTGCCTCGAAAGAATATCGTCCTACGATTCACCGTGGACGAGCATTGCCAAACGGCACAGCCGGTAAGAAGTCCGTTAAGGCGGCTCCGTAGAATCGAGCGGATGGACGCGCGTCCCGTCGGCGTGTTCGACTCGGGCATGGGCGGTCTCCCCTTCCTGCACGAGCTGCTCGTGACCCTGCAGCACGATGTTTTCGTCTACCTCGGCGACGGCGCGAGGCTGCCGTACGGCCCGCGGCCGCTGCCGCAGATCAGGCGGTTCGCGCAGGAGATCGGCGCCTGGCTGGAGACGCAGGGCGTGAAGCTGATCGTCGTCGCCTGCAACGCCGCGACCTCGGCCGCACTCCCCGATCTGCAGTCGGAGCTCGCGGTGCCCGTCGTCGGCGTGATCACGCCCGAGGCGCACGCGGCCGTGCAGTCGACGCGCAACGGGCGGATCGGCTTGCTCGCGACGGAGGCGACGGTGGCCGCCGGCCGCTATGCCGTGCTCATTCACACGCTGGACGCGGGCGTCGACGTCTTCCAGGTCGCGTGTCCCGCGCTCGTGCCGCTGATCGAGAGCGACGATCCCTACGGCGCAGCGACGGTCGACGCCGTGCGCGGCTACGCCAAGCCGCTGCAGGACGCCGGCGTCGACACCGTCATCCTCGGGTGCACGCACTACCCGCTCATCCGGCCGATCCTGCAGCGCGTGTTCGGACGCGGCGTAACGCTCGTGTTCTCTGCCGAGGAGACCGCTCGCGAGGTCGCCGAGACGCTCGCGCGGAAGGGCATCGAGAACGCCGCTGCGCGCGACGGTGCCTACCGGTTCCTCACGACGGGCGATCCGAAGACGTTCCGGGCGATGGGCACGCGTTTCCTGCAACTGCCGATCGACGAGGTAGAGCACGTGACCATCGCGGAGCTCGAGAGGGCGGCATGAGAGAGGATCGGCGCACGGACCAGCTGCGCCCGCTCGACATCGAGATCGACTACCTGGAGCAGCCGCACGGCGCCGTGCTCTGGTCGCAGGGGAAGACCATCGTCCTCTGCACCGCGTCGATCGAGGAGGGCGTGCCGCGGTGGCTCCGCAACTCCGGTCGCGGGTGGATGACGGCGGAGTACTCGTTGCTGCCGGCGTCGACGGGGGATCGCGTCGAGCGGGAGGCGAGGCGCGGCAAGCAAGGAGGACGGACGATCGAGATCCAGCGCCTCATCGGCCGCGCGATGCGCGCGGTCACGAACTACGAGGCGCTCGGCGAGCGGACGATCTACCTCGACTGCGACGTCCTGCAAGCCGACGGCGGCACGCGTTGCGCGGCGATCTGCGGGGCGTACGTCGCCGCGTATCGCGCCCTCGAACGGTTCGGCCTCTTGAAGGCGCTCGCGGGCTCTGTTGCGGCGGTGTCGGTCGGGATCGTCGACGGGAAACCGCTGCTCGACCTCGAGTACACGGAGGACTCGAGCGCGGACGTCGACATGAACGTCGTCATGACCGGCGACGCGCGACTCGTCGAGGTGCAGGCGACGGCCGAGCGCGAGCCGTTCTCACGCGACAGCCTCGACGCGCTGCTCGGTCTCGCCGCCGACGGCATCGAAGAGATCACGGAAGCGCAGCGCGTGGCGCTCGACGCCGCCGTCGTGTGACGCTCCTCGCCGCAGTCCCCAGCCTGAGCTGGGGTGACAACCTCGTGCGCCTCGTGCTCGCCGCCGTGCTCGGAGGCGCGATCGGGTTCGAGCGGGAGTTGCGCGACCGCGAAGCCGGCTTTCGCACGCACATGCTCGTGTGCATCGGCTCCGCGCTGTTCACGATCGTGTCGGCGTACGGCTTTCGCGAGTTCCTGACGAGCGGCGACCAGGTCGTCCGCGCCGACCCCACACGCATCGCGGCGCAGATCGTGACCGGCATCGGCTTCCTCGGCGCGGGCGCGATCATCCGCCAGGGCGTCTCGATCCGCGGGCTGACGACCGCGGCGACGCTGTGGGTTGCCGCCGCGATCGGCATGGCGGCCGGGGCCGGCTACTACGCGGGGGCAGTCCTCGGCACGATCGTGACGCTGATCGCGCTCTGGCCGCTTCGCCGGCTCGCGTTCCCCGTCTTCGAGCGCCTGCGGCCGGAGGAGCGCAGCATGATCATCGACCTCCGCCCCGGCACGAGGGCGGCGCGGCTGCTCGCGGCGCTCGAGGAGGAACACGCACGCGTCGAGTACTTCCAACTCGTCGACGACGAGGACGACCGCCGCACCGTCACCGTGACGCTCGACACGCCGTCACAGGAGCTCCTGAGCAGCATCGCCGATCTCGAGTTCGTGCAAGGCGTCCAGTGGCGCCGGTAGCGCGGCTCTGCTCGACGAATGCCGGAAAGCTGCGCGAGCTCCGCGCAGCGCTGCCGGGCTGGGAGATCGAGCTGCTCGACACGGCCGACTACCCGCCCGAGGTCGGCGAGACGTACTACGAGAACGCGCGTGGAAAGGCCGACTTCGGCCGCACCGTCGAGCGCGGCCTCTGGGTGATCGGCGAGGATTCGGGCATCGAGGTCTCGGGCCTCGACGGCCGCCCGGGCGTGCACTCCGCGCGCTTCGGCGGCGACGATCCCGTCGGGCGCCTCCTCGCCGAGCTCCACGGCGTCGCCGATCGTCGAGCCCGCTACGTCTGCGAAATCGTCGCGCTCGACCCCGACGGAGGAGAGCATCGCGGCACCGGAATGCTCGAAGGGCGCATCGTCGACGAACCGCGCGGCAACGAAGGCTTCGGCTACGACCCGATCTTCGCCCCCGACGGCGGGGCGCGAACGGTCGCCGAGCGCGGCGACGCGTGGAAGCGGACGCATTCGCACAGGGCGCGGGCCGCGGCGGCGCTCGCCGCCGCGGCCCCACAGGATCGTCAGCCGGCGGCGCGGAAGGTCACGCCGTCGAACGACACGTAACGATTGTCGACGCTGTAGACGCTTACCTTCCCGGCGTCTGCTACACCGCAGATGGCCTCGACGCACACCTCGACGAACCCACCCGGGACGGAGATCTGGCCTCCGGTCGTGCTCACGACCGGTTGGTACTGGACTTGCGCCGGGCGATAGCCCACAGGCAGCGTGAAGACGGCGAGCGTGTGGCTGTCGTCGCTTACCTGACCGCCCTTCACGGAGCGGTTGAGGTGAACCACTCGCGCCGCGTTCGCCGAGTCAATGGACCCCGCGTGAGTTTCAGGCGAGCCCTTCCGGCTCCTCTTCCCGGCCGTTCCGCCTTGCAGCCGCCCACCAGTTGAGCTCGGCGCCGAACACGATGATGTTCGCCATCACGTAGAGCCAGACGAGCAGGATCACCGGTGGGCCGAACGTCTTCAGCACGGGGTTGAGGCTCGTGTAGCGCACGTACACCGGCAGTACCTGGAAGCCCGTCTCCAGGACGATCGTCGCCAGCGCAGCGCCCGGCAGCACGTCGTTGATCGTCAGCTCCGCGTTCGTCAGCAGGTAGTAGACCGAGACGACGAACACAAGGATTCCGGCCGAAGAGACGGCGAGGGTGAGCACGTACGCCGACACCTCGTTGTTGACGGCGCCCGGCGTGTAGTGCCGCAGGAAGGCGACGCCGAGGGAGCCGACGAGCAGCGCGACGAACAGCGTCACGAGCGACCCGAGCATGAGGATCGACGCCAGCGCCTTCCCGTGCAGGAACGAGCGATTCGGCTTGCCGTAGACGATGTTGAACGCCGATTCGAGCACGCTGAACAGCGAGAGCGAGCTCCACAGCAGGAAAGCGCCGCCGACGATGCCGAGCGTCGCCGCGTTGTCCTGCACCTTCCGCACGAGCGCGACGATGTCGCCGACGGGCGCCTCCGGCAGCGCGTGCTTGAGCTCCGTGACGAGGAAGCTCGACTCGTCCGCGCGGCCGGCGAAGCCGAGCGTCGCGAGCGCGAGGAACGTCAGCGGCACGAAGGACAGAAGCGCGAAATAGGCGATCATCGCCGCGAGGTGCGTCCCGCGATCGGCGAAGAACTTCGCGAACAGTGCGCGTTTTCTGACCTGCAAAGGACGCAGTATCGTCCGAGCCGTGGACGACGACGAGCTGCGGCGCGCGCTCCGGGAGCATGCGTATCTGGAGGGAGACTTCGTTCTCCGGAGCGGCCGCCGCTCTCGCTACTACCTAGACAAGTACCGGTTCGAGACGCGGCCCGACCTGCTGCGTGCCATCGGCAAGCGGCTCGCCGCGCAGGTGCGCGAGCACGCACCGGAGGCGACGCGCATCGCCGGGCCGGAGCTCGGAGCGGTCGCGCTCGCGGCCGCAGCGTCGCTGGAATCGGAGCTCCCGTTCCTGATCGTCCGCAAGGGCGCGAAGGGCTACGGCACCGACAACCGCCTCGAAGGCGTCTTCGAGCCCGGCGAGCAGGTGTGCCTCGTCGAGGATGTCGTCACGTCCGGCGGCGCGGCCGTCTCTGCGGTGCACGCCCTCCGCGAGGCCGGCCTCGTGTGCTCGAACGCGATCTGCGTCGTCGACCGCGAGGAGGGGGGCGTGGACGAGCTCGCGCGGCACGCGGTCCGCCTCAGGTGCCTCTTCACCGCCTCTGACGTCCTGTCGAGTGCCTAAGATGCTCCGCCAAAGCGCATGGTTGAGCCGCTTGTTAGGGTCCGGAACCCCCGGTCCTCGGCAATCCAGATAGGAGGATCCGTGACGAAGCAGGAATTCATCAACGTCGTGTCTCAGAAGAGCGGTCTCTCGACCCGGGACAGTCAGAAGGCCGTCGACGCGTTTCTCGAAACGATCACCGACACGCTCAAAGACGGCGGTGACGTCAACTTCACGGGGTTCGGCAAGTTCTCGGCTGCGAACCGCGCCGCCCGCCAGGGCGTGAACCCGCGCACAGGCGAGCGGGTCCAGATCGCCGCGACCACCGTGCCGAAGTTCTCGGCAGGCAGTCAGCTCAAGGCGGCCGTCAAGGGCTAGCCGCCCCGGCTTGGTAGGACCGGGAGGGCCGCCACCGCGAGCGGCCTTCCTTTTGGCGTTGCACACGAACATATGTTCGCGTACGCTCCGGCCATGCAACTCCGGCTCGACGCGGCGGACCGGCTGGTCGAGCTCGTCGAGGAGCGGCGCGGTGCCGTTCCCGTCGAGGAGGCGGCGCGCGCGCTCTTCGCGCTGCGCCACGTGTCGGAGGGCATGGCGCGTTCGCTGCTCGACGACGTCGTTCGCGACGACGCGCGGCTCGCCTGGCGAGGAGGCTGCGTCGCGCTCACGGTGTCGGACGCCGAGCGCGTGCTGCTCGAGGAGGCGTCGTTCTGCGTCGTCGACCTCGAGACGACCGGCCTTTCGCCGAGCCGCTCGCGCATCTGCGAGATCGGCGCCGCGCGCGTCGAGCGCCTCGAGCTGGCGGACACGTTCCAGACGCTCGTCAACCCGCGCGAGCGGCTGCCGCTCCAGATCGCGGCGCTCACCGGCATCGACGATCGCGAGCTCAGGCGCGCACCGAGCGCTGCGCTCGCCACGAGACGGTTCGTCGCGTTCGCGGGCGACGCCGCGCTCGTCGCGCACAACGCGCGGTTCGACATCTCGTTCCTCGACGCCGCCGTGCTGCGGCTCGGCGACCGGCGGCTCGCCGCGCCCGTCGTCGACACCGTGTGGCTCGCGCGCCGGGTGCTCGCGGGGCGCCAGTCGCGGGTGGGGCTGGCCTCGCTCGCGCAGTTCTTCGGCACGGGCACGCGTCCGTGCCACCGCGCGCTGCCCGACGCCGAGGCGACCGCCGAGATCCTGCTGCAGCTGATCGGCCTCGCGCAGGAGCGCGGCGCGCGGACGGTCGCGGATCTGGTCGAGCTGTCCGCGCCGCGCCGTCGCCGTGTCTACGGCAAGCGCTCGCTCGCGTTCGGCGCGCCGACGCTGCCGGGCGTCTACCTGTTCCGCGACGCGCACGGGCAGGTTCTCTACGTCGGCCGCGCACGCGACCTCCGCGCGCGCCTGCGCTCGTACTTCCGCTCGGAGCGGCAACGTCCGTCGGTCGAGGCGGCGCTCGCGGCGGTGGAGTCGATCGAGTGGCGCGTCGTCGGCTCCGAGCTCGAGGCGGCGCTCGAGGAGCTGCGGCTGCTGCGGGAGCTGCGACCTCCCGCGAATGCGCGCTCGACGCGGCCCGATCGCTACGTCTATCTCCGCGCGCGCGGAGATTCCGTCGTCGTCACGCAGAAGCCGACGCCCCACGGGCCGCTGAAGAGCCGCCGCCGCGCCGGGCTCGCCGCACGCGCGCTCGAGGCGCACGAGCTCGAGCGGCCGCGCGCTGCGCTCCCGCGCCTGCGGCGCAAGCTCGCCGCTCACGCCGACGCGCTGCGGTACGAGGACGCCGCGAGGCTGCGGGATCGCATCGCCGCGGTCGAGGGCCTCGCCGCCGAGCTGGAGCGGCTCGAACGCCTGCGCGCGACGGAGCTCTGCCTGCTCGCCCCGGCTGCGGAGCAAGGCTTCCGCCGCGCGTTTTTCGTCGCCTCCGGACGCGTCGCTGCGACGCGGACGATCGCGCCGGGCGCGGCGCTCGAGATCGACGCAGGGCTCGCGGAGGCGCGTCGCGCCGAGCCGTCGCTCGCGCCCGAGGATGCCGACGAGCTGCTGGTCGTCGCGCAGTTCCTCCGGCGGCCGCCGCCGGAGCTCCGGGTCCTGACCTTCGACGAGCTGTCTCGCCGCCGCGCGGCCTAAGCTGATGCCGGTGGCGCAGGTCGAGACGAGAACGGCGGTCTTCGCGGATCGGCTGGGGGAGGCCGTCGAGCGCCGTCGGAGCCAGCTCGTGCTCGGGCTCGACCCGGTGCTCGACCTCCTGCCGGTCGAACTGCAGGGGGATGCCATGGCCGGACCGGCGTCGCGAGGTGACGCCGTCGCACGCTTCTGCCGCGGACTCATCGACGCGGCGGCGCCATTCTGCGTCGCCGTCAAGCCGCAGCTCGCGTTCTTCGAGGCGCTCGGCTCGCACGGGCTGCGCGCGTTCGAGGAGACGTGCGGCTACGCGCGCCAGGCGGGGCTGCTCGTGATCGCGGACGCGAAGCGCGGCGACATCGGTTCCACGGCGCGCGCCTACGTCGCGGCGTACCTCGAGCCGCGCGACGGCGGCCCGCCGGTCGCCGACGCGATCACGCTCAACGCGTACCTCGGCCGGGAATCCGTGGAGCCGTTCCTCGCCGCGTGCAAACGGGAGGGCGCGGGGATCTTCGTCGTCACGAAGACGTCGAATGCGGGCTCGGCCGACGTGCAGGACCTACGCCTCCGCGACGGCGAGGTCGTGTGGCACCACGTCGCGCAGCTTGCGCGCGAGTGGGGCGAGGACCTCGTCGGCGACCGCGGCCTGTCGAGCGTCGGGCTCGTGATCGGCGCGACGTATCCACGCGCTGTCGGCGAGGCGCGGCGCATGTGCCCCCAGCAGGTGCTCCTGCTCCCGGGGATCGGGGCGCAGGGCGCAGGGCCGGCCGAGGTAGCTCGAGCATTCACGAGCGGGCCGGCGAGCGCGCTCGTGTCCGTGTCGCGTGCGATCGACTATGCGTACCGAGCGCGCGGCGGCGACTGGCGAACGGCGGCCGGCGCCGAGGCGAATCGCCTGCGCGACGAGATCCGGGCAGTCTCGGGCTGGTAATGAGACGGTTGTTCGTCGCGGGACTCGCGGCGCTCGCTCTTGCTGCGCCTGCGCACGCCGCCCGTCCGCCCGCCGTGGACGCGCGGGCGTACCTCGTCGTCGACGGCAGAACCGGCGACGTGCTCGCGGCGCGGAACGCGCATGCGCGCGTGCCGATCGCCAGCGTGACGAAGCTGATGACGGTGCTCGTCGCGCTCGAGCACCTGAAGCCCGGCGACACCGTCTCCGTGCAACCGGCCGCCGCCGGCGTCGGCGAGTCGTCGATCGGCCTGCGCGCCGGAGAGCGCCTCACCGTGCACGACCTGCTCGAGGGCGCGCTGATCCAGAGCGCCAACGACGCTGCGTACGCGCTCGCCGCTTCGGCGGGCGGCGGCGACGTCTCGAGCTTCGTCCGCGAGATGAACGCCAAGGCTCGCACCCTTCGTCTCGGCGACACGCACTACGTGCGTCCCGACGGCCTCGACGCCCCGGGCGAGTATTCGAGTGCCGCCGACGTGACACGGCTCGCGCGGTTGCTCATGCACGAGCCCGCCGTCCGCCAGACCGTGAGGCTCCGCACGGCGAACATCGCCGGGGGACGAGTCCTCCACACGTGGAACGACCTGCTCGGGACCTTCCCCGGCCTGATCGGCGTCAAGACGGGACATACGAACGCCGCCGGCTGGTGCGAGGTCGCGGCGGTGCGGCGCCCCGGCTTCAGCGTCTACGCGACGATTCTCGGCAGCCCGTCCCGCGAGCAGCGGAACGCCGACCTGGCGGCCCTGCTCAGGTGGGGCGTCAATCGATACCGTGTCCAGAGCGTGATCGGGCAGGGTCGGACGTACGCGCTCGCCGAGACCGGCTACGGCCGCGATCCTCTCCGTCTCGTCGCCGCCTCGCGTGCGCGGCGCGCGATCCGCGTCGACCGGCCGCTCAGGGCGCGCGTGGTCGCAGCTTCCACCGTCAGCCTGCCCGTGCGCGCGGGGCAACGGCTCGGCACGATCCGTGTCTACGACGGTAAGCGCGTGCTCGCCGTGCGGCCGCTCGTCGCGGCGCGCGCAGTCTCGCGTCCGTCGCTCGCTGCGCGAGTCGGTTTCTACGCCCGACGCACGGCGAAACACCTCTGGTCCTGGGTCAGCTGACTTGATCATCACCGTCACGCTCAACGCCGCGCTCGACCGCTCGCTGACGGTCCCGAACTTCCAGCTCGGCCACCGCCATCGCGCGAGCGCAGCGTTCACGGCCGCAGGCGGGAAGGGGATCAACGTCGCACGCGCGCTCAAGGCTCTCGACGTTCCGGTCGTCGCGACCGGCCTCGTCGGCGGACGCACGGGCACGCGCATCGTCGAGGAGCTGACCGGCGAGGCGATCCTCAACGATTTCGTGCGCATCGTGCAGGAGTCGCGCACGTCGACGATGGTCGTCGATCCGACCGGCGGGACGTCCACCGAGATCTACGAGTGGGGCCCGCAGGTGAGCGCCGACGAGCTCGAGCTGCTGCTCGAGAAGATGGCGTACCACGCACGCGCGGCGGACACGGTCGTGCTCGCGGGCTCGCTGCCGCGCGCGGTCGAGCCGGACTTCTACGCGACCGCCATCCGCGATCTCAACCGCCGCCGTGTCCGCACCGTGCTCGACACCGAAGGCGAGCCGTTGCGCCTCGGCGTGGAGGCCGAGCCCTGGCTCGTCTCGCCGAACCAACGCGAGGCCGAGAGCCTCGTCGGGCAGGAGTTCCACGACGAGGAGGACTTCCTCATGGCGCTCGACGCGGTCGCGGAGCTCGGCGCGCGGAACGTGCTGATCGGGCACGGCGCCGGGGCGTTCGCGCTGTTCCGCGAAGACCGGCGTGCCCAGCGCTTCGAGGTCAGCATCCCGCGGCACGAGCCGCTCGCGCCCGCCGGCGCGGGCGATTCGATGCTCGCCGGCTACCTCGCGGCACGCGTCGGCGAGCAGTCGCTCGAGGAGGCGCTGCGCTGTGCGGTCGCGACCGGCGCGGCGGCGACGCTCGCGGTCGGCGGCGGCCGATTCGACGCGCGAGACGTGTCGCGGCTCGCCCAGGACGTGACCGTGCGCGCGGTCGATCAGGTCACCGCAAACTAGGCTGTCGGGGGCCGGTGTTACGATCGCCTATGGCCGTCGAGCTCAATGCCCAGCAACTCGAACGGCTCCTCTCGCTCGAGCAGAAGTTCGCCAAGGAGGGGCTCACGTTCGACGACGTGCTGCTCGTGCCGGCGGAGTCGCACGTGCTGCCGAACGACGTCTCGACGAGGACGCGCCTGACGCGCGAGATCGAGCTCGAGATCCCGCTCGTCTCGGCCGCGATGGACACCGTCACCGAGGCGAGGCTCGCGATCGCGCTCGCGCGCGCGGGCGGGATCGGGATCCTGCACCGCAATCTCTCGATCGAGGACCAGGTGCGCGAGGTCGACCGCGTGAAGCGCTCCGAGTCGGGGATGATCGTCGACCCCGTCACACTGCGGCCCGACGACCTCGTCTCCGACGCGCTCGCGGTGATGGCGACCTACCACATCTCGGGCGTCCCGATCACCGCCGAGGACGGCCGGCTGGTCGGGATCCTCACGAACCGCGACCTCCGCTTCCACGAGGACGGCAGCCAGCCGGTCTCCGCGCTGATGACCTCACATGACCTCGTCACCGCGCCCGTCGGGACGACGCTCGAGGAGGCGCGGGAGATCCTCGGCCGCAACCGCGTCGAGAAGCTCCCTGTCGTGGACTCGGACGGTCGCCTGCGCGGGCTGATCA